>NZ_JAQYWZ010000327.1:0-86471 GCF_036290945.1 Streptomyces sp. BE303 | reverse complement strand
GTCAACATATCTGGCGTTGACTTTTGGCACGCTGTTGAGTTCTCAAGGAACGGACACTTCCTTCAGGCGGCTTTCACACCGACCCTCCGGGCGCTTCGTTCTTTCGTGTTTCCAGCTTACCAGACGTTTTCCGCTCCGTTTTCCGGAGTTTCACTCACCTGACTCGCTTTCGTGCTTCCAGCCTACCAGACGCTTTCCGCTCCGCTTCCGGCGCTTCGTTCGTCCAACTCGCTGGTGTCTTCTGCGGCTTGACGCCCCGTCCGACGTTCTGAACTGTAGCCGACCCCCGCTCCGAAAAGCGAATCCGACCGCAATCCCCGAAAGCGAGCACGCCAATTGGACCCTGGCCGGAACGTATCGAAAAAAGGACGACACGCCTCGGCCCGAATACAGGAAGAGGTGGTGTTTCAGAGGATTGGCCGCCCCGGGACCGTCCGCGCAGATGCGTGTCCGGTGCTCCCTGCCAGGCAACTCGGAGAACACTAGACCTCGTGGGAGACGGAGTCAAGCGCCGGCTTCCGGGCGGGTGACTCCTCCTCCGTCGGCAACTGGAAGGCGAGCACCGCGACGTCGTCGTCGTGGTCGGAGGTGACCCCCATGGCGCGGAGCAGACGGGCACAGACCACGTCCGGGGCGCCGACCGCGCCGGCCAGGGTGTGGGCGAGAAGGTCGAGGCCCTGGTCGATGTCCTCGTCCCGACGCTCGACCAGGCCGTCCGTGTAGAGGACGCCGGTGGTGCCGGGGAGAAGGCGGAGGGTGTGGGAGAGGTGGACACCGCCGCCGGTGCCCAGCGGCGGTCCGTTCTGCTCCTCGCTCCGCAGGACGGTGCCGTCGGGGCAGCGCAGGAGCATCGGGAGGTGACCGGCCGAGGCGTAGCCGAGGGTGTGCCGCTGCGGATCCCAGACGGCATAGGTGCAGGTGGCGATCTGGTTGGCGTCGATCTCCATCGCGAGGCCGTCGAGCAGACTCATCACCTTGTGCGGCGGGAGGTCGAGGCGCGCGTAGGCGCGGACGGCCGTGCGGAGCTGGCCCATGACGGCGGCGGCGCGCAGGCCGCGGCCCATCACGTCGCCGATGACCAGGGCGGTGCGGCCGCCGTCGATGGCGTTGACGTCGTACCAGTCGCCGCCGACCGCGGCCTCGGCGCCGCCGGGCTGGTAGGTGGCGGCCACCCGGAGGTCGGCGGGCTGGTCGAGCTTCTGCGGGAGGAGGCTGCGCTGGAGCGTGACGGCGGCCTCGCGCTGGCGGCGCTCGGACTCGCGGAGTCGGGCGGCGGCGAGCACCTGGTCGGTGACCTCGGCGGCGAAGATCAGGACGCCGGCGGTCCGGTCGTCGGCCGCGCCCGGCTCGCCGTGGCCCGCGTCGCGGCTGAGCGGGACGCAGGAGACGTTGTAGTAGCGGTTGCCGGTGAGGCCGAGGATGCAGCGGGCCTTGACGCTGCGCGGGCTGCCGCCGCGGATGACCTGGTCCATCAGGGGCAGGACCCCGAGGGTGCCGAGTTCGGGCAGGGCGTCGCAGGCGGGCAGGCCGGTGGACCGTTCGCCGAAGAGCTCGCGGTACGCGCGGTTGGCGTAGCCGAGCTGGTGGAGCGGTCCGTAGGTGACGGCGACCGGCGCGGGGATGCGGTTGAGGACCTCGCGGAGGTCCTGGGGCCGGTGCGGGTCGAACACGCCGGTCGGGTCGAGTACGTCCAGGAGCCCGGAATGGCCGGTGGGGCTGGTGGGGTCTCGGGGGCTGGGCACCACGACGCCGTCGCCGGACGGCGGGCCCTGGTCGGTGCCGTCCCCGGCCGACGGGGCGGCACGCCGCGGGACTCCGGTGAGCCGGGCGCTCCAGCGCATGAGGTTCAAACGACGGCCGCTTCCTCGGGTTCCAGACATATCATCACTTTTTGTATGCACATCAGCACACCGGGTAATGACTCGGTCGGGCAGATCCTGTCAGGCGGAGACCCGATTCCGGAAGTCGCCCGCGCCCGGCGCGGTCGTCGGATCGGTGACGGCGGGACTCTCCCGGGCCCCGGTGACGCGTCCGCGGGCCCCCGGGGGGTCGCGGACGGCGCCTCACGTGGGCCGGTCGTCGGCGAACTCCGGCTGCTCGGGCTTTCCGAGCGAGACCACCTCGCGGGAGAAGAGGCCGGCCAGCGCCCAGTCCATCAGCACCCGCACCCGGCGGTCCCCGCTCGGCAGCCGTCGCAGGTGCCGGGCCCGGTGCAGCCACCAGGCCCGCCGCCCGGTGAGCCGTCCGCCGCGCCGCGTGTGGGCGACGGCCCGCCCGAGGCCCAAGGAGGTGGAACAGGCGGGTGCGCCCGGCCGGTACGCGACGATGCCCGCGCCGTGCGGCCCCCCGACCAGTGAGGCGAGCACGTTGGCGGCCAGCAGTTCGGCCTGGGCGAAGGCGTGCTGGGCGTTGGGAGCACACGGCGCGCCGTCCGCGTGCGGGTCGGGCACGGCGGCGCAGTCCCCGGCGGCCCACGCCCCGGGCAGCGCCCGCCCGTCCGGTGCGAGCACCTGGAGGGTGGGCAGGCAGCGGACCCGGCCCGTGGTGTCCAGTGGCAGGTCGGTCTCGCGCAGCAGCGGGGCGGGGCGGACGCCGGCCGTCCAGACCAGGGTGCGGGCGGCGAACCGGCTGCCGTCCGAGAGCGCCATGACCCGGTCGGCCGCGGACTCCAGGGTGGTGCGCAGCCGGACGTCCACGCTGCGCTCGCGCAACTGGGCGAGGGTGTGGGCGGCGAGCTCCGGCGACTCCTCCGTGAGGATCCGGTCGGTGGCCTCGACCAGCACCCAGCGGAGGTCGCCGGGGCTGATGTTGTGGTGCCCGCGGATCGCGTACCGGGCCATGTCCTCCAGCTCGGCGAGCGCGCCGACGCCCGCGTACCCGGCGCCGACGAAGACGAAGGTGAGCGCGGCCTGGCGGAGGGCCGGGTCGCGGGTGGTGGAGGCCAGGTCGAGCTGCTCCAGGACGTGGTTGCGCAGGCCGACGGCCTCGCCGACGGTGGAGAAGCCGCGGCCGTGTTCGGCCAGCCCGGGGACGGCAGCGGTGCGGGAGACCGAGCCCGGGGCCAGGATCAGGACGTCGTAGTCGAGCTCGACCGGTGCGGGCGGCTCGCCCTTGGCGGCGGCATCGGCCCAGGCCCGGCGGGTCGCGTGCTCGATCCGGGTGATCCGGGCGGTGAGCACCCGGCAGTCCGGCAGCTCGCGGCGGAGCGGGACGACCACGTGCCGGGGGTCGATCGAGCCGGCGGCGACCTCGGCGAGCAGCGGGTGGTAGGTGAGATAGCCCTGGGGCTCGACCAGGGTCAGTTCGTCCTCGCCGCGGCGGAGCCGCTCGCGCAGGCCGCGCTGGAGGTGCAGGGCGGTGGACATCCCCGCGCACCCGCCGCCGACGATCAGGATCCTGATGGCGCACCTCCTGTCGATGGGGCCGGCAGCCCGCCTTCGACCGGGCATGCCCCCATCACGCCCACCAATAAAGGACCGCCGGGCCGCTCTTGTCCACCGCCTGTGCTGTGACGGATGGGGCGTGAGACGACTCGTGGGGACGAATGTGCTGCCTGGGCGAGTTTCTGACGCACTTTCGGCCTCGAACTGCCGTGAACTATGGTCGGATTGTGTGGCGGAGCGGCCACCGCCATGTCAACTGGTGGCGACGCACCGTGGATCGGTCATTACGGCCAGTTCTAGTGTTGGCGGGAGAACCCGACTGCGGGACCGTGATCCGGGGAAGGGTAGTTCCCGGGCGAGGCCCCGGACGGGCGCCGCCACACCGGGCCGGTCGTACCCGGAACGTTCGGCGGTACCCGCCGGAACGGGCCCGGGTGGTCTGCGCGTGGCCGCACCCGCGGCCGGGCGGTACCAGCGGCACTAGCGATGGGGCATCGGTCATTTCTTTCAGGCGGAGCTGCACCGGGGGGTGCAGGGGCGGGCGACGACAGGGTCCGGGATCGGACGCCTGCGGGGGAGAGTTGGGATGATGGAGCAGGAGCGACTGTTGGGGCGAGCGGGTGCGGCGCACCCCGGCCAAGGCGTGGTGCCGGAGCAACGAGGCCCCGCCGAACCACCTGCACAGCCCGGGGCGGTGTATTCGGCGGCCCCGTACCGGGGTGAACCGGTGCCGGCCGGCGGGCCGCTGCCGGGCGCACGCCTGAGGGTGGACGCCCGGCGGAATCTGGAGAGCGTGCTGCGTGCGGCCCGCGAGGTGTTCGGCGAGTTCGGATACGGCGCGCCGATGGAGGAGGTCGCGCGCCGGGCCGGGGTCGGCGTCGGCACGGTGTACCGGCGCTTCCCGAGCAAGGAGGTGCTGGTCCAGCGGATCGCCGCCGAGGAGGTCGCCTGGTTGACGGCCCAGGCGCGCGAGTCGCTTTACGGCGGCGGCGGCGCGTGGGAGTCGCTGGCCGGGTACCTGGCCCGGGCCGTGTCCACCGGGGCCGGGCGGCTGCTGCCGCCGGAGGCGTTCCGGTACGCGGAGGAGCTGGGCCGGGTGCCCGAGCAGCGCTCGCCCGACGTGGTGGGGCTGAACACGGCGTTCGGTTCCGCCCGGTACGAGCCGCTCCCCGGCGCGCACGGCGCGCACGCGGGCGGGACGTACGGAGGCGGGACGTACGCCGGCGGGCCGTACGGAAGCGGAACGCACGCCGGGGGGCCGCAGACGGTCGAGGGCGAGGCCGGCGTACTGGTCGCCGACGCCGATCCGCGGCTGCTGCTGCAGCTGCTCGCCGCGCTCGTGGCGCGTGCGGGTGCGGCCGGCGAGCTGCGGCCCGGGGTGACCGTCGCGGACGTGGTGCTGGTGCTGACCGCGTCGGTACCGGTGCACGCCGCGCGCAGCGGACCGGCGGCTCTGCCGGCTCCGGCAGGGGGGCCGGTGTCCGGTGCCGCCCCGGTGTCGGCGGCGGTGTCCGGGGTCGGCCCGCTCGGGGAGGCGACCCAGTCGCCGAGTGGTCGGCAGACGGACGGTCAACCCGGCGAAGGGCCGGCCGACCGGTTGCTGCAGATCCTGCTGGACGGTCTACGGGCACGCTGATCATCACCCGGGTCGGGCGCTCTCCGTCCGCCCCGGGCAAGGAGGTTGGAGATTCGGGCGGCGCGCGGACCTGGTCGCGCGCCGGGTGCGGCCGCCGTCGCCCCGGGTGACGGGAGCAGGGCGAACACATCCGCGACGGCCCCACGGAAGAGTGGGTCACCGCCGGTCCGGCTACCGCCCAACTCTGCGCTATGCCATCCTTTGCCCGTGGTTGGAGCCAATGTCCCGATGCGCGCCGTTCGCGCGCACTCGGCGCCGTGCAACGGGGAATCGTGCGCCCACGCACTCCCGCGCGCCCTGCCACACTACGGGGGCTGTCGTGGAATCTGGGGTCCGTTGTGAGCGCCGAGGAACAGAACGACTACGGCTACGGCCTCGACTTCGGCCGGTCCGCCGCGAGCGGGCCCGACCTGGGCCCTGACGGCCCGGCCGCCGGTCCCGCCACCCCGGGCGCCGGACCGTCGGGGCAGCTGCAGCCGGAACAGACGCCGCCCGGCCCGTTGCAGTCCGCACAGGTGCCGGACCAGGCCGGGATGCCCAGCCGCGAGACGCTCTCCGCCTCCGCCGCCGCCCTCCCGCAGGGCCGCGTACCCGGTCAGGCCCCGGCCGGGCTGGGCAGCGTCACCCCCGGGGCCTTCGTCGGCCCCGGCACCCCGGCGCGCCCCACCGTGCCCGCGCCCGCCGACCCCGTGGACGGCGAACGTCCCGCTTCCGACGCCGAGTTGACCGCCATGGTCCGGGCCGGCGACGACACCGCGTACGAGGAGATCTACCGCCGGCACGTCGACTCGGTGCGCCGTTACGCCCGGACCTGCTGCCGGGACAGCTTCACCGCCGAGGACCTGGCCGGCGAGGTGTTCGCCCGGACGCTTCAGGCCCTGCGAGCGGGCAAGGGGCCGGAGTTCGCCGTCCGCGCCTATCTGCTGACCGCCGTGCGGAACGTCGCCGCAGCCTGGACCCGCAGCGAGCGGCGCGAGCAACTCGTCGACGATTTCAGCGTGTTCGCGCAGACCTCGGCGGCCGTCGTCGACCTCGACCTGGCCGACCCCGGCGCCGACGCCTGGGCGATGGCGCTGGCCGACCAGCGCATGGTGATGCAGGCCTACGCCGAACTTCCCGAGGACGACCGGGTGGTGCTCTGGCACACCGAGGTCGAGCGGGAGTCCCCCAAGACCGTCGCGGTGATGCTCGGCAAGACCGCCAACGCGACCGCCGTCCAGGCCCACCGGGCCCGCGACCGGCTGGCCGCCGCCTTCCTCCAGGCGCACGTCTCGGGCAGCCAGGAGCGGGACTGCGAGGCGTACGCCAACCGGCTCGGCGCCTACGCACGGGGCTCGCTGCGCAAGCGGGCCTCCGCGGAGGTCGGCCGACACCTCAAGGAGTGCGACCGGTGCACGGCCGCATGCCTGGAGCTGTCCGAGATCAACCACGGACTGCGGGCGCTGCTGCCCGGCGGCGTGCTGGTCTGGATCGGTGTGGGCGGGTTCAGTGCCGCCGCGGCCGCCGTGGGCGGGGCGGCGGTGGTCGGCGGTGCGGCCGCCGGCACCGCGGCCGCCACGGCGGGCGGCTCGGCGGGAGCAACGGCCGGTGCCACGGCCGGGGCCTCGGCGGGAGCCGCCGGGGCCACCGGCGGGACCGCCGGGGCGGCGGGCGGAGCGGCCGGGGCAGGCGCCTCGGGCGGGGGCGGGGGCGGGGCCGGCGCCGGCGCGGTCGGCGAGGGTCTGGGCACCGCGGCCAAGGCCGGGATCGCCGCCGCCGTCGCGGTGGCCGCAGCCGCCGTCGCCGCCTACGCGCTCACCGGCTCGCCCGAGCCGAAGCCCCCGGTCGCCGCTCCGCCGGTCTCCGCGCCCGCCGCGCCCGCACCGCCGGCTGCGCCGGCCCCCGTGCCGGAGCCGGAGCCGGCGCCGAGCAGCCCCCGACCGGCGCCGGTCGAACCGGCGCCGAGCCCGTCCGCGCCCCCGCCGCCCGTCCCGACGCCGAAGGCCGTGCCCCCGCAGGCGCCGCCGGGGAAGGCGCCCGCCGGCACTCCGGCGGCCTCGCCGACCCCCACACACCCACCGAAGCCCACGCCGACTCCCACCCCCACCCCGACGCCGCCCCCGGTTCCGGTCCCCGTGGTCCCGACACCGAGCGTGCCGCCGGTGCCCACGCCCGAGGTGCCGGTGATCCCGACGCCGACGCGGCCCCCGCAGCCCACACCGACCGTGACGCCCAGCGCGCCGACCCTGCCGCCGCTGCCCGAGCCGACGGACTTCTGGGCCGACGACCTTCCGGTGGTCAAGCCCGGCAACAACCGCGTGCCGCCGCCGCAGCCGAGCATCCGGCAGAAGGGCAGCGACTGGTTCTGGCAGCGGGACGCCGTCAGCATCGACGGCGCCCGGCACGCGCACGGCATCACCGTGCACGCCCCCGCCACCACGCTGATCGACCTCAACCGGAGCTGCACGTCGTTCGACGCGGTGGCCGGGATGGACGACCTGACCGTCTCGATCGGCGGTGTGGTCTTCTCGGTGCAGGGCGGTGACGGCCGCACCCTGTGGAGCTCGCCCGCCCTGCGGGCCGGCGATCCGGCGGTGCCGGTGCACGTGCCGCTGGCCGGTCAGAAGTCGATCCGGCTGGTGGTGACGCCGGCGAACGGCGTCTGGTCGGCGCTGAACATGGCCGACTGGGCCGAAGCCCGCTTCAGGTGTTCCTGAAGCGGGCTCCGACGGGCGTCGATCCGTCCCCACGGTGATCCGGTCGTGCGGTGATCCGTCTGTGCGGTGATCCGGTCGTCGGACGATCCGGAGGGCGGACGCGGACCGGCCGCGTGTCGGGTGATCAGACGGCGCAGGAGCCGTCCGCGCAGGACTCGCCGGCCGGGACGACCGGCACCGGCGCGGGCCGGCGCTCGCCGATCTCGGAGGCGACCTGCTCCAGCACCTGACGGAAGGCCTCGGCCTCCTGGCCGCCCTGGACCGCCCACTTGCCCTCGAAGACGAAGGTCGGCACGGCGGTGATGCCCAGCTCGCGGGCCTCGGCCAGCTGCGCGCGGACCTCGGCGACACCCTCGTCGCCCGCCAGGTAGGCGGTCACCCGGTCGCGGTCCAGGCCCGCCTCGACGGCGACACCGGTGAGTGCGGCACGGTCGCCGACGTCCACGCCGTCGGTGAAGTGCGCCTTCAGCAGCGCCTCCTTCAGCCGGCCCTGGACGGCCGCGCCGTACTCGGTCTCGGCGAGGTGCAGCAGCCGGTGGCCGAGGAAGGTGTTGGCGTGCAGCGCGGCGTCGAAGTCGTAGGTGATGCCCTCGGCCCGGCCGAGCTCGGCCACCCGGGCGTCCATCGCGACGGACTGCGGGCCGTAGCGCTCCGCCAGCCACTCCCGGTGCGGGCTCGCCGTGGCCGGGGCGTCCGGCACCAGCTGGTACGGCCGGTAGACCACCTCGACGTTCTCCTTGCCCGCGAAGCCGTCGAGCGCCTGCTCGAAACGGCGCTTGCCGATGTAGCACCAGGGGCAGGCGATGTCGGAGTAGATCTCGACCTTCATGACGGGGGCTCCAGGGGTGGAAGGGATGCGGTCCGAGATAGGTGAACGGTGAACCATCTCGGGACATTCCCGACAGGCCCGCAGGTGGCCCGCGACTCAGTGCTCGGGCGGCGCCGGAACCACCAGGACCGGGCAGGCGGCGTGATGGACCAGAGCGCCGCTGACCGAGCCCAGCAGCAGCCGGGCGAACCCGCCGTTGCCCCGGGTGCCGACGACCACCGTGTGCTGGCGGGCCGAGGCCGCCAGCAGGACCTCGATCACGTTCCCCAGCACCACGTGGAGCGAGAACTCCCCCTCGTACGGGCGGGAACGGGCCTCCTGGACGGCGGCCACCGAGCGGCGGAGGCCGTCCGCCATCGACTCGACCAGGGTCTCCACGCTCTCCTGGACGAGTTCGGCCATCCCCGGGGGGTACCCGGCCGGCGCCGGGTTGACGACCGCGAGCACGTACAGCGGCAGGCCGAACACCTCGGCCTCCGTCATCGCCCGGTCCAGGGCCCAGAGCGAGCCGTCCGAACCGTCGCACGCCGCCAGCACCCCCGGCGGACGGCCCGTCGGCGGACGGCCGAGCACCGACAGCACGACGGGGACGGACGGGTCCGGACTGGCACTGGTCACCACGGCCTCCGCAGGGGAAGGGGACGGAACGCCCCGCCATGATCGCCCGCACGGCCCAGCCGCACGGGCGAGCCGCGCCGGGCGGACGTCGGTGCGGCTCGCGGCGGGAGGGGTGCGGGGCGGGCGCGCGCAGCGGGGCGCAGCGCGTCGTGGACGACCGGACCGGGGCGGGGCGGGGCCGACCGGGGCGGACGGGGGCGGCAGGATCAGGCCAGGTTCGCGCAGGGCGCGGGCGGGCGGCCCGGTGCGCACAGGACGTCGGACCGGCCGACGTCCTGCTCCGGACGGACCCCTGCGCGGGCGCGCCGGGCCCCGGGGCGGGGCAGCCGTACCGCGGCCGGGTCAGGCGAAGCGGGGCGGCGTGAGGGCGGTGTGTTCGGGCAGGGGGAGGCCGGTCCAGCAGGCGCCGTGCCGGCGCGCGCGGACGCGGCGGAGCCAGAGTTCGGTGGCCACCAGGTCGGCGAGGCCGGCCAGGGCGGCGGGCGCGAGGGGCGTCGCCGGGTCGGCGGCGCGGGCGAGGTCGGCGCGGACGGCACGGAGGTCGATCAGGCCGGCCTCGGCGAGCAGGGGTGCGTCGAAGAGTTCGGCCAGTCCGTCGGCGGCGAGCCGCAGGCCCGCCCGGGTGGCGGTGGTGCGGTCGGGCCGGGGGCCCCGTCCCCACCCGGGCGGGAGGTCGGTGCGGCCGGCGCCGGCGAGGACGGCCTGCAGCAGGGCGGGCCGCGCGCCGGGCTGGAGCCGGACGTCGGCGGGGAGGAGACGGGCGGCGCGCACCACCTGGTTGTCCAGGAAGGGCGCGTGCAGCCGTTGACCGGGTTGCTCCGTGGCGTGGACGAGCGTGCGGAACCCGCGCGCGTGCCGATGGAGGGCGTGGCGGGCCCGGTGCGCGCCCGGGTGCTCCCCGGGCGCCGGTTCGCGCGCCGCCAGGCGGAGCCTGAGGGCGACGGCCGAGAGGGCCTCGTCCGAGAGCCAGCGGGCCGCCGGGCCGGGCACCACCCAGGCGAGGTCACCGACCGAGCGGGCACCCGCCGTGCCGCCGCCGTCCGGGACGTGCCGGAGGGTCAGCTTCACCGCGACGTCGTCGAGCGCGTCGGCGAACCTGATCCGGGAGAGCCGGTGGGCGGCCCGGACCACGGCGAGCGGGGTGCGCAGCGCGCCGACGAGCACGCCCGCGGCGGCCCGGTCGGCACCCGCCAGGGCCACCACCGGCGACAGGAGCTCCCGCGAGCGGCCGGCCCGGACCAGGTCGGCCAGCCGGGCCGGGTGCCCGTCCAGGACCTGCCGGGCGCCGTAGCCGGTGAGGTGGTCCGTGCCGCCGACGTCGAAGCGGGCCTCGGCGCCGGCGGCGGCGACCAGTTCGGGGCCGGGCTCGTCGGTGAGCCGGCCCGCGGCCGGGTCGGAGCGCAGGTGGGCGTACGGGAGGGTGGCCGGGCCGGGGGCGAGCACGGTGTGGCGCAGCCGGGGGACGTCGGGGGCGAGGGTCAGGGCGGCCGGGCCGTCGTCCTCCCCGGAACCGCGCCCGTCGAAGGCGGTCTCGCCGAAGGTGACGGCGGCGAGTTGTTCGGTGGCGGGCAGCGGCCGGGCGGCCGGGCGGGCCCAGGAGCCCTTGACCGCCCCGGTCCGGCCGGCAAGCCCGACTACCGCACCGGGCGCGGCACGGCCGCCGGCCCTGCCCGTCGCTGCCGCCCGCTCACCGGAGTCCGCGAAGTCCCCCACCGCGTCCCCTACCGCGCTGCCGACCGGGTCGGCCCCGGCGGCCTGCGGACCGGCCCGGCGGGGCACGGCGGCCGGGCCCGAGGCGAGCGGGACCGCGGCGGCGAGCAGCGCGACGGTGGCGGACGCCGTCCCGTACGAGAGGTCCACGCCGAGCCGGGAACGCCCGGACCCGACGGCCGGCGGCGCGGTCCCGGCCGGGCTGGTCCGGACCCGGGAGCGGACCGACTCCAGCAGTGCCCGGGTGAGTTCGCGGACGGCCGCCGCCTCGCCGGGCGGCCGTGCGCCGTCGGCACCCGGTTCGTCGTACGAGGTGAGGTACGGGCGCCCCCCGCGCACGGCCAGCGCGTGCCCGGGCGGGACGCGCTGCACGCCGAGGTACGGGGTGCCGGTGCCGAGTGCCTCCGGCGACTCCGGGCAGGCGAGCCGGGCCGCCAGGTGGCCGGTGTCGAGGGGCGCGCCCACCAGGTCGGCGAGCGGGAGGGCGGCGGTGGCGTAGGCGGTGCCGCCGGCCCAGGGGGTGTGGAAGACGGGCTGGGCGCCGGCCAGGTCGGTCAGCAGCACGGTGGAGCGGACTCCGGTGCGCAGGACGGCGGTGTAGCTGCCGGGCCAGACGGTGAGGTGGCGGACGGCGCCGCCGCGGGCGGCGGCCAGACCTGCGGCGAGTTCGGCGTCGGAGGCGCCGCAGTGGCCGAGGACGGCGAGGCGGCTGGTGGCGGGGGTGTCCTCGACCCGGTCGGGACCGGCGTGGCCGGAGGTGACGGTGGCGGGGGCTCCCGGCCGGAGGGTGACCAGGCGGATCTCCTCGGGTCGCCAGTCGCCGACCGCCCAGAGCGGGTCGGGGCCGCTCCACAGGAGGCGCGCGGCGATCGGGCTCACTGCGCCGGGGGGTTCGTGCGCCGGGGCGCCCGGTCGGGGTGCGGCCGTGCACCAGCCCGTCAGCCACCGCATCGTGCCTCCACCGGACGAGGACCTGCACCGCGCGGCGCGTCCACCGCCGGGCGTCCCCCTCCATCCCGTGGTGCGCCGCGGCGGGCGCCCACCGCGGGCCGGCGCGCCGTCAGTAGACATGGTGCCACCGCTCGGCCGTCCGGTGACCGGAGTTGTCGTTTCCGGTGCGGGGAGAAACCGGGAGCGCGGCGAACGGAGGAGGACCGGGGCCGGGCAGCCGCGGCGCCCCGGGGAACTCCGGGCGACTCCGCGGGATCCGGGGTGCGGCGCGATCCGGGGCGTGAGTACCGCGGGTAGTCGGAACCGGCGGTCGAACGCCTGGGCGACCCGTTCCGGTGGGGCGACCCGGGCCTCCCCCTCCTCGGCCCGGACCGCCCCTCACGTCGCCTTGTCATGGCCATCGCGAAATGGCCGAAAGGCGTCGCTCAGTCCGGGAGGGCATCCGCATGCCCTCCCGGACTTCGCCGCCGCCCGCGGGGATGTAGACGGCGGCTTCCCCCGGCCCGCCGGGTCCTCGACGGCGGGCCGACCCACGACCACCAGCGAATCGCCGACCAGCCGGTCGGGCCAGGGGGCACGGCCGGGCGCACATCGACACGGGACCGGAGCACGGCACTCCGGCGCGCGGTCGGAACACCGCGGCACGGCCGGATCCGGGTGGTCCGGACCAACTCGCCGACCCGCCCGCCGGACGCGACCGGGTGCGCGATCCCGCCATCCGGAATGCGGCCTCTTAACCCTCGGAACGCGTCCGACTACTCTAGGTACAGCAGCTACGGCCCGGTGCCGCCCGGGCCCCGCGCACAAGGCCGCAGGAGGTGCCCCCGCCACCATGACCGTCAGCCCACGAGGACCGAACGAACGGCTCGGCACGCTCCTGACTCTCGCCCAGATCAGCAACGCCGGGCTGGCTCGCCGGGTCAACGACCTCGGCGCGCAACGCGGGTTGACGCTCCGGTACGACAAGACCTCGGTGGCCCGCTGGGTCAGCAAGGGCATGGTGCCGCAGGGCCCCGTCCCGCACCTGATCGCCACCGCGATCGGCGGCAAGCTCGGGCGGCCGGTCCCGCTGGAGGAGATCGGCCTCGGTGACACCGATCCGGCGCCCGAACTCGGCCTGGCCTTCCCTCGCGAGGTGTCCGAGGCGGTCCGTTCCGCCACCGACCTCTGGCGGGTCGACCTCGACCTGCGCCGCGGCCCCGGCGGCGGCCGCTGGAGCGACAGCCTGGCCGGCACCTTCTCCGTCGCGGCGTACGCGACCCCCGTCTCCCGCTGGCTGATCACCCCGGCCGACGGCTCGGTGGCCCGCGAGCTCCCCCTGCGCTCCCCCGTCGAGGCGGGCTCGTACCGGGTCGGTCACTCGGACGCCGCCAAGCTCCGCGAGGCGGCCCAGGAGGCCCGCCGCTGGGACTCCAAGTACGGGGGCGGGGACTGGCGTTCGTCGATGGTCCCGGAGTGCCTGCGGGTCGAGGCCGCGCCGCTGCTGCTGGCCTCGTACAGCGACGCGGTGGGCCGTGCGCTGTTCGGCGCGACGGCCGAACTCACCAGGCTGGCCGGATGGATGGCCTTCGACACCGGTCAGCACGAAGCCGCCCAGCGCTACTACATCCAGGCCCTGCGCCTGGCCCGGGCCGCCGCCGACGTGCCGCTGGGCGGCTACGTGCTGGCCTCGATGAGCCTGCAGGCCTGTTACCGGGGCTTCGCCGAGGAGGCCGTGGACCTCGCCCAGGCCGCACTGGAGCGCAACCGGGGCCTGGCCACCACCCGCACGATGAGCTTCTTCCACCTGGTCGAGGCCCGGGCCCAGGCCAGGGCGCGCAACGCGGCGGCGTGCGCGACGGCGCTCGGGGCCGCCGAGAGCGCGCTCGAACGGGCCCGCGCCGGGGATCCCGATCCGGCGTGGATCGACTTCTACGCCTACGACCGGCTCGCCGCCGACGCCGCCGAGTGCTTCCGGGACCTCGGGGTGCCGTCCAAGGTCCGCCAGTTCACCCGGGAGGCGCTGGCCCGCCCGACCGAGGGCTTCGTCCGCTCGCACGGCCTGCGCCTGGTGGTCTCCGCGATGGCCGAGGCCGAGGCGGGAAACCTGGACGCGGCGGTCGCGGCCGGCGAGCGCGCCGTCGAGGTGGCCGGGCGGATCTCCTCGCAGCGCAGCCGCGAGTACGTGGTGGAGATGCTGCGCCGGCTGGAGCCGTTCCAGAGCGAGCGCCGGGTGCGGGAGCTCGCCGAACGGGCCCGCTCGGTGATCGTCGCCCCCGCGTAGGCGGCGCCTCCGGACACGGTCGGACGCGGTCCGACGACCCGGCAGCCCGGACCCACCGGGCGGCCGGGCAACCGGACGGCCGGACGGCCGGACTGCCGGACTGCCGGACTGCCGGACTGCCGGCGTTAATTCGGATGCACGGCCGGAAGGCCCCCGGATATCGTCCTTCTCGTCCAGGTGCGCAGGCAGAGGTTACTTCCACTTCGTATGGGCGGGTCGCGGGTTCGAATCCCGCCACCGGCATTTCCGGCCGGTGTAGCTCAGTCAGGTAGAGCAGCTTCGTCACCTCAGCCGTCCTCGATCTCTGGACACCCATTCGTGAAAAGGTTTTCCGCACCTCCCGGTGCGACGGCAGCGGTTACTTCTTGGTGAGGCGCCGAAAGGCGCTGCGGTTCGAGCCCGCGACACCGCCGCCACTGTGATCTCGGGAGGCACTGCGCCGGGGTGCCCGGTGCGCAGGCCGGGGTTACTTCGGATCTTGGGGTTCCGGGTTCGAATCCCGGGCGGTCCGTGCGCGAGCGCGGCCGCTAGCTCAATCCGGTAGAGCACAAGCCTCTTACCCCCGCCGTCGTCGGCCGCCGGGCCGGCACGATCTCGGGCACCCCTTCCTCCGCCGTGCCTCCCGCACGACTTCCACCAGCCAGCAGGGGGGTTCCACCATGTCGCGTTTCAACGTCCGCCGGACCAGGCCGAGCGCGAGCTCGCCCGTGACCACCACCGGGCAGCGTGCGGTCAATCACAACGGCGGCACCGGACACCTCCGCGACGCGAAGTCCGAACTCTTCCTGCTGGCCGTCGCGAACATGGTCGGGCAGGACACGTTCCACGAGCGCGGCGGCCGGCGCGACGACCGCTACACCGCGCTGGTCCGCGAACTCGCCGTGAGCGACCCGGAATGGACCCTCGGCCTGCTCCGCTGGCTCCGGCACGAGGGCCAGCTGCGGACGGCCGCGCTGGTCGGCGCGGCCGAGTTCACCCGGGCCCGGCTGGACGCCGGCGAGCCCGGGTACTCCCGCCGGGCGGTCGACGCCGTCCTGCGGCGTGCCGACGAGCCCGGAGAACTGCTCGCCTACTGGACGTCCCGCTACGGGCGCGCGCTGCCGAAGCCGGTCAAGCGCGGCGTCGCGGACGCCGTCCGCCGGCTCTACGACGGCCGCGCGCTGCTGAAGTACGACACCGCGTCGAAGGGCTACCGCTTCGCCGACGTGCTGGAGCTGACCCACCCGGCGCCCCACCCGGAGAAGCCGTGGCAGGGCGCGCTGTTCGGCTACGCGCTGGACCGCCGGCACCGGCCCGACGAGACCGCCCCGCCCACCGGCGACCCGCTGCTCACCGCCCACCGCGACCTGCTGGCGCTCCCCGTCGACCGGCGGCGCGCGGTGGTGACCGGCGAGGGCGGAGCGGAGCGGCTGGCCGCGGCCGGGATGACCTGGGAGGCGCTGGCCGGCTGGCTGCAGGGGCCGTTGGACGCGGCCGTCTGGGAGGCCGTCATCCCGTCCATGGGCCCGATGGCGCTGGTGCGCAACCTGCGCAACTTCGACCGGGCCGGGGTCTCGGACGCGGTCGCGGCCGAGGTCGCACGGCGGATCGGCGACCGGGAGGAGGTGCGCCGCTCCCGCCAGTTCCCGTTCCGCTACCTGGCCGCGTACCGGCACACGCCGTCGCTGCGCTGGGGGCACGCGCTGGAGACCGCGCTCTCCCACTCGCTCGCCAACGTGCCGGCGCTGCCCGGCCGGACGCTGATCCTGGTCGACCGGTCCGGGTCGATGTTCGACCGGCCGAGCGAGCGGAGCGGGCTCAACCGGGCCGACTCGGCGGCGATCTTCGGCACGGCGCTGAAGGTCCGGGCCGCCGACGCCGACCTGGTCGAGTTCGGCTCGACCAGCCGGGTCGTCGAGGTCGGCAGGAGCGAGGCGGTGCTGCGCGTGCTGGACCGCTTCGGCAGCCTGGGCGGCACCGCCACCGCCGCGGCCGTCCGCGCCCACTACCGGGACCACGACCGGGTGGTGATCGTCACCGACGAGCAGACCGGGCCTGGCCTCCACGGCCACGACCCGCTGGCGGCCGTCCCGGCCCGGGTGCCCGTCTACACCTGGAACCTGGCCGGCTACGCCCTCGCCCACGCGCCGGCCGGGCCCGGCCGGCACACCTTCGGCGGGCTGACCGACGCGGCCTTCCGGCTCGTCCCGCTGCTGGAGTCCGGGCGCGACGCGGACTGGCCGTGGGGGGAGCGCGAGCGCCGTTGACGCCCACTCGACCGGCCCCCGCCGCCGTGGCAGCATCGCGGGCAGGCGGGGGCCGGTCGGGGCGAGCGAGGCGAGGAGCGGGCGGTGGCGTACGACGTCGACGTACTGGTGGTGGGGGGCGGGATCGTCGGGCTCTCCACGGCGAACGCGCTGGCCGGGGCCCGGCCCGGGCTCAGGCTCACCGTGCTGGAGAAGGAGCCCGGGTTCGCCGCGCACCAGACCGGGCGCAACAGCGGGGTCATCCACAGCGGCGTCTACTACCGGCCGGGCTCGCTCAAGGCCCGGTACGCGGTGGCCGGCGCCGCCGAGATGGTGGAGTTCTGCCGCGCCCAGGGCGTGCCGTACGAGGTCACCGGCAAGCTGATCGTCGCCACCGGGCCGGCCGAACTGGACCGGCTGCGCGCGCTGGCCGAACGCGGCCGGGCCAACGGCATCCCGGTGACCGAGCTGGACCGCCGGGGCATCGCCGAGCACGAGCCGTACGTCACCGGAGTCGCCGGGCTGCACATCGGCACCACCGGCATCTGCGACTACCCCGGCGTGGCCGCCGCCTACGCCCGGCTGGCCCGCGAGGCCGGCGCGGAGATCCGGACGGGCGCCGAGCTCCGGGCGGTCGCCCGCCGGCCGGACGGCGTGACCGTCCAGACCTCCACCGGCGAACTGCGCTGCCAGGTGCTGGTGAACTGCGCCGGACTGCACAGCGACCGGATCGCCCGGCTGGCCGGCGACGACCCCGGGGTGCGGATCGTGCCGTTCCGCGGCGAGTACTACGAACTCACCAAGGAGCGCCGGGAGTTGGTCCGGGGCCTGGTCTACCCGGTGCCCGACCCCGCCTTCCCGTTCCTCGGCGTCCACCTCACCCGGGGGATCCACGGCGACGTGCACGTCGGCCCGAACGCGGTACCGGCCCTGGCCCGCGAGGGCTACGACTGGCGCACCGTCCGCCCGCGCGACCTCGCCGACACGCTCGCCTTCCCCGGCACCTGGCAGATCGCCCGCCGGCACTGGCGCTACGAGGTGGGCGAGCTGCGCCGCTCGCTCTCCAAGCGGGCCTTCACCACCGCCGTGCAGCGGCTGCTGCCCGCCGTCACCGCGGCCGACCTGGTCCGGGCCGCCGCCGGCGTCCGGGCCCAGGCGGTGGCCCGGGACGGCTCGCTGCTGGACGACTTCGCGTTCGCCGGCTTCGACCCGGACGACCCGCGCTCCACCCGCCGTCTGGTGCACGTGCTGAACGCCCCCTCCCCCGCGGCCACGGCCTCGCTCCCGATCGGCCGCGAGGTGGCCCGCCGGGCGCTGGCGGCGCTGGACGCCGACGGGTGACCTCCGCCCCCGCCCGGCCGGACGTGGGGACCGTCACAGGGCCTGCGGGCCGTGCCGGGCGGCCCCGTAGACTCGGTTGATTGTGACTGCCACCGCCCCGATCCCCCAGCCATCGCCCTCCGCCCGGCTCTCCGCCGCGCCCGCCGCGTACCCGGCGCCGATGTACCCGCACAAGGCCACCGAGGCCCAGCACAGCGAGCGGCGCATCCGCAGCTTCCAGCCGCGCCGGGGCCGGATGACCAACGCCCAGGCGGGCGCGCTGGACCGGGGCTGGGAGCGGTACGGCATAGCGATCGACGGCACCCCGCTCGACCTGGCCGCGCTGTTCGACGGCCTGCCGGTCACGCTGGAGATCGGCTTCGGCATGGGCGAGACGACCGCCGCGATGGCCGCCGCCGACCCGGCGACGGGCATCCTGGCCGCCGACGTGCACACCCCCGGCCACGGCAACCTGCTCGGGATGCTGGAGCGCGACGGCAGCCGGAACGTCCGGGCCGCCGCCGGCGACGCCGTGATCCTGCTGCGCGACATGCTCTCCGACGCCTCGCTGGCGGGCCTGCGGGTCTACTTCGCCGACCCGTGGCCCAAGCCCAAGCACCACAAGCGCCGGCTGATCCAGCCGTCCTTCCTGGACCTGGTGCTGCCCCGGCTGGCGCCCGGCGCGCTGGTGCACTGCGCCACCGACTGGGAGCCGTACGCCGAGCAGATGCTCGACGTGCTCTCCGCCTCGCCGGAGCTGGAGAACCTGCACCCCGAGGGTGACGGCACCGGCTGGCTGGAGCCCGCGGACCACCCGGACGGCTCCGTCCCGGGGTACGCGCCGCGGCCCGACTGGCGCCCGGTCACCAAGTTCGAACGGGCGGGCATCGCCAAGGGCCACGTGGTGCACGACCTGCTGTTCCGCCGCCGCTGATCCCCCGCCGGGTGTTCGACCCGGCGGTCGTCCGGCCTCCGCGACGGCGGCCGGCGGATGCGCGCGGGCGGGGGATTCGTCCCGACTCCTCCCGGCGGCCCGGCGGTGTGGCCTACCCTGTGCCGGGTGAGCAGCCCGTCCGGCGGGCACCACACCACCGTGCGGGCCGCCGACGACCGAGAGATGCCTCCGCGCACCGCCGGCACCCGGACCATCCCGGGGCCCCGGGAGCGCCGGGTGCACCGGCTCGTGCCCTGGCCGACCCGCGCGGCCCGGACCGGGACCGGGACCGGTGCCGTGCTCGGCCCGCCGGCCGCCCCCCGGACCGACCCCGCCGCCGACCCGCCCGCAGACCCCGCCGCCGATCCCCCGGCCGGCCCGCGGGCGTCCCGGCCGGGGCGCCCGCCCCGAGCGGCCCGCGCCGCCCGGGCCGGCCGCGCCGCCCGCTCGGCCGCGACCTCCTCCGTCACCGCGACCGCCGTCCTGGCCCTGACCGGCTGCGGGGTGCTGATCCTCCATCTGGTCCGCCGGCAGACCGGGACCACCGGACTGCTGGTCGGCCTCGGGCTGGCCCTGGTCCCGCTGCCGTTCGTGCTCGGCGGCCTCGCCTGGCTCAACCAGACCGCCCGGGTCCCCCTGCGGCACACCGTCTTCTGCCTCGGCTGGGGCGCCTGCGCCGCCACCACGTTCGCGATCCTCGCCAACGGCTGGACCAACAGCTACCTGACCGCCCACCAGGGCAGCCTCGGCGAGGTGCTCGGCGCCGACCTGGTGACCCCGGTGATCGAGGAGAGCGCCAAGGGCGCCGCCCTGCTCGTCCTGCTGCTCCCGCTCGGCACGCGGCTCCGATGTACCGGCCGGGGCTCGGACCGCCCCTGTGCCTCCGTGCTGCGCACGCTGCCCGGCCTCCGGCAGCCCCGCGGGTACGACCGCCGCCCCGCCCTCGCGCACGCCCGTGGACGGCTCCGGCTCCGCCCCTACCTGCGCCCGCTGCCCTACCTGCGCCCCGCCCCGCCGACCCGCGACCACCGACGGGCCCGGTACCGGCCGCGCACGCTGGCCGCCGGGGTGGTCCTGGGCGGGATCACCGCCTGCGGCTTCGCCTTCACCGAGAACGCGCTCTACCTGGGCCGGGCCTTCACCGACGACCAGCAGCAGCGGCTGGACAGCATCGGGCTCGGCGAGGCGCCCAGCCTGCGGGACTTCGACGGCACCGTACAGACCTTCGTCCTGCGCGGCCTGCTCTCGCCGTTCGCCCACCCGCTGTTCACCGCGCTGACCGGACTGGGCCTGGCCCTCACGCTCACCACCGGGCGGCGCCTGCTGGCCCGGCTGGCGGCGCCGGCCGGGCTGGTGCTGTCGATGGCGCTGCACGGCACCTGGAACGCGGCCGCCGACCTGGGCACCCGCGGGTTCCTGCTGGTGTACGCGGTGCTGATGGTGCCGTGCTTCGCGGCGCTGGTCTGCTTCGCCGCCTGGGCCCGCGCACGGACCTCCCGGCACGCCCCGCACCACGGGAGGGGCACGGTGTCCGGACGGCGCGGCGGCCCCCTCGCGGGCGTGTTCCGGGGCGGGCTCCCCCGCCGGTTCCGGGGCGGCTCCGGGGCCCGCCCGGGGGGCGGTCCCGCGGGCGGTCCGGGGGCCGCCGGGGAACCGATTTCCCATTCGGGTGGCTCCCCCGTATAGTTGTGTTTACCGACGCGGGGTGGAGCAGCTCGGTAGCTCGCTGGGCTCATAACCCAGAGGTCGCAGGTTCAAATCCTGTCCCCGCTACTCAGCAGCGGAAGGCCCGGAGGACTCGTCCTCCGGGCCTTCGCCGTTCCCGTTCCGAACTCGGCGACGGCACGGTCCTGCCACGAACCTGTAACAGCGGCCCCGGTCAAGATCCCCTAAAAAAGCCGTAAAGCATACTGAAGTGCAAAGTCACTCGTTCGGACGCGGACCATCGCGCCGAGTTAGGAACGCACTCATGCTGTCGAAGCGCCTTGCCGGCACCGCCGCGATCTGTCTGCTGCTGGCGGCCGGTGCCACCGCCTGCGGGGACACCCAGAGCAAGGCCGGGGCGGCCCCGAAGCTGGACACCGAGAAGCTCAGCGCCCAGGAGATCGAGCAGGCGACCAAGGACGCCCTGTCCGCCGCCACGTCCGTGAAGATCACCGGCGACATCGCCATGGACGAGGGCAAGATGACCATCGACCTGGCCCTCGACACCAAGAGCCAGTGCACCGGCACCATGAGCATGCCGGGCATGGGCAAGTTCGAGATCATCAGCGACGGCAAGCAGTCGTACGTGAAGCCGGACAAGGAGTTCTGGACCGCCATCGCGGGCAAGGAGGGGGCGAAGGCCGCCGAGCTGTTCAAGGGCCGCTACCTGTCGGGCCTCCAGGACTCCGAGATGAAGGACCTCACCTCGGTCTGCAACCTCAAGGACTTCACCGCGAAGATCGTCTCGGACGACTCCGGCAAGAGCGAGGCCACCAAGGGCGGGGCCGCCACCGTCAACGGCCAGAAGGCCTTCAGCCTCAAGGTGAAGGACCGGAAGGGCGAGGAGTCGACGATCCACGTCGCCACCGAGGGCAAGTTCTACCCGCTGCGGGTCGAGAAGAAGAGCGGCACCGAGGGCGGCCAGATCGACTTCACCGACTACGACAAGCCGCTCACCATCCAGGCCCCGCCGGCCGACAACGTGATCGACTTCGCCAAGCTGCAGGACCAGCTCAAGTCCGCCTGAGAATAAATCCGTTGCTCTCCTCCGGTGGACCTGCCTATCGTGGCGGCACACTGAAAGGAGGTGATCCTGAGTTGAGTAACTACGCAACTGCGCACGTGTGCGCGTTCGACTCGCTCGGGCGCGCCTCCGTCGAGGTTACGGCCTAGTCGTAGCCCGACGGACGGGAACGCGCAGAAGTTGTCGAACCCCCGGGACACCCTCAAGTCGAGGCCCCGGGGGTTCGGCATGTGCCCACCCGATCAGCTCGGGCGTCAGCTCGGCGCCCGTGTGCTCCGTCAGGTCGTAGCCGAGACCGGCCGCCGCGCTGATCATGAACGCATGGGCAGGGCCACCGACGTGCCAGTCTCGGAGCCCCGCGGACTTCGCCACGATCGCCCCATCCGACAGGGCGCCGATCAGCAGTGCCGCGAGGGGGCTCCGGCAGTAGTTCCCTTTGCAGACCACCAGGACCCGGCGCGACTCACCCATCGCCGTTCACCCGCTCGATCTCGAACGTGAGGACGCCGAGGGCTTCCTTTTCGGGCGGGAAGATCGAGTAGATCGCTTCGAGCTGTTCGGCCTCGGTGGCGTTCGGGTTGACGGCCTTCACGTCCTCGGTGCCGAACATCGCCTTGAAGGTCGGGTAGTGGCCGACCCGGAGCACTCGGGTAAGGCACTCCTCCCCGCGGCACGTGAAGTTGAGCAGGTCGCCGACCTTGATCCGCTTCATCGAGTCGTAGGCCACTCGGACCTCAACGGTCTTCGAGCCGTCGGCGATCAGCTCGAAGTACTCCCGGTACATCTGGATCGTGCGGGGTCGGCCCTGCGCCTGAGACTGGTTCCTTGCAGGCCGGCGGGTGCTCATGATGAGTCGTTCCATCTCGGTTGTGGTGTAGGACCGGAAGAAGTGCCGGGGGTCGGAGAGCAGCAGCCCACCGAGCCCCGTCAACGTCCTTACGTAGTCCTCGGGGGTGCCGGGCCACAGCGCGGGGTTCAGGAACCACCCGAACGGGGTGCCCTCGCCGGCCCCGGCCCCGGCCTCGCGGAGCAGGCTCTTACTGAGCTTGCCGCCGTCGGGGCCGAGAATCTGGGGGGTGAAAATCCGCACGGGGGCGGTTGCGGTGGTGCCGATGGCTGCCTGTGCGCCGTCGACCAACTGACAGCCGAACGACCAGTCGCCGCCCTTCACCATCACGTGCAGCGTGCCGTCAGGGCGGTAGCTGCGTTCCTTGACGACGTTGCGGTACGGGGTGGACAGGTCAAGGTACCCGCCACCGAGCGGCGTGATATCGGACTCGTACCGGCCGTGGTGAAGACACACGGACTCGAACAGAGCACCCGAGCCGTCGAGTTCGAGCAGCCGGGTTCGCTCGGCGTACTTCTCGGCCCATCCGCACTCGGGGCAGGGCAGCCGGATGTGTGCCGAGCCGGCCGAGGGGTCGAGCCAGTACCGAATTTCGTCCAGGCGTTCCAGCGTCCGCAGGAACTCGGCGCGGAACACGGGGCCCGCCTGCTGGTCCGTGTAGGTCGTCAGGTCGTACGGAACCCCGGTGCGCAGCGCGAGGGCGTCGAACAACGGGGCGTAGTGCTCGGCGACCAACCCGCGTATGGCGTCGGAGCCGAGCTGGTGCCGGTAGGTCTGCTGGTACCGGTGCCCGCTCGCAGCGTCCCGGATCGTGTCGGCCGGGGCGTTGTCGAGCGCGTAGAACTCCACGGTGGTGTCTATGCCGTAGTCGTCCCGGGCCTGTTCCGCGACCAGGAACGCGAGGACCTGCACCAGGTGCGTACCGATGTGCGGGTGCCCGTTGATCTGCGTCCCGACCGTGAAGCGGATGCGCTCGGTGTCGTCGGCGAGGATGCGCGGGCGGAGCACGTCAAGGGTGTAGTCGACGGCGTTCGCCAAGACGCTGTTCGGGGAACGGAGTTGAACCGTCTCCGCGGTCATCCTGTGCTCTCCCTCTGATCGTTGATCGGGTGAGGTAGTGCGCTTGGTAGCACCCCGGCCCGACGGGTGACGCCCTTTCCGTCCGCCGGGACGGGAGTTCGTAGGCTGCGCGAGATCCCGTCCCGCCGAAGCCTCCCCCGGCCGACTAGGGCGGGGGCTCTACGGGCGTGTCAGCGCCTCGGGTGGTTCGCTTCCCGCACGCGGGCCAGTAGCGTCGCCCGTCGTCGCCGCTCCTCGGCCGTCAGAGGCGCCTCGGTGTGCTCCTCGGGAGTGAGGACCGGCCTGGGCTCGGAAGCCCGCCCACGGGGCCACGGATGGCTACTCAGCCACTCGAACGGGTCCACCGGTACGGAGCTTCCTCGGCGAAGCCGTAGGGGGCCGCCTCCGGGCCCGTCACGTAAGTCCCTTGTCGGGGCAGATGTCGGCACCGCACGTGCAGAACGGCCAGTCCCGCGGGATGCCCCGCCCGGACACCCGGGCCGAAACCTTGGTCTCGTAGTCGTCCAGCGGATCACCGGCGGGCACCTGCTTGCGCTGCTCGGCCCTGTACTCGTCGTACGTCCTGGTCCTACGGGCGCTGGTCGTCACCGCCACGTTGCCGCTCCCCCCGCCAGTGATGGTCCGTCAACAGGACGGTAGGGAAGTGGGCAAGGCACTCTCTAGGAACTTGCAGCAGCTTGCACGTCAGATCACCCGAGAGAGTCAACCGCCGAGGTGATCAGCGACCGGGCAGAGGCACCGTAGACGGCATGCTTGGAAAATTCACCGAATGCCTTTTGATAGTCGGAGATTTCCCCCGGAGCGGTCACCGTAACCGCTGCAGAAAGAAGCTCCACGTGCACCCGGCTTTCATCGAACATGGTGAACATCTCGACAGCCCACATGTTGCGCCGCCTGCCGAAGGGGATGATGCCCAAGGAAACGGACGGGAGCGACATTACGGCCAGAAGGTGCCCGAGCTGCCCCGCCATCACACCCGGATCTCCGATTTGATAATGCAGGACCGATTCTTCGATCAGCAATGCAAAACTGTGATCCGGTTCGTAGATGATCTGCGACCTAGCGAGACGCGAGGCCACTGCCTCACTTACATCGTTGGGAGTGTGGCGAAATGCTGCAATCGAGGACAGAAGTGCGGCCGCATACCCGGATGTTTGCAGAAATCCGGGAACCACATTCGAGCAGTAGGCACGAAATCGTCGAGTGGCCCGATAGAGCGGGACGGATGATTCCTGCAGGTGCCTCAATCCGGTTCGCTGCAATCTTCGCCACTCAACGTACATGGAGTCTGCGTTGCGGTTCGCGGCGATGAGATCCGTGATCCGCCCATCGGCCCCGCAGGCCGTGCACCATGCCCTGATATCAGCGTCGGCCGGCGGTGTCTTCCCGTTCTCGATTCGAGAAGACTTCGACTCACTCCAGCCGCACCGGACAGCCAGCTCACGCCCGGTGATACCGGCGTTCAATCGTATGTCACACAGCCGTGACGCTACGGCGGTACGTGCGGCCTGGACGCTGGATGACGGAGATGTAGGCATGAGGAGGCTGTCCGGTGCTCAGGCTAGATGTGGTACTGGTCGTGCGGGATTGCCCGCTCCCAGATGGTCTCGAATGCATCGCTGTACAGCTTCACCAACTCGGGGAAATCCGTGATCTCGTCCTCGACGATCGAACCAGACCCGGAGAAATGGTGGACCCGCAAGACTCTGCTGTCGAACGCCCAATAGTCATTCATCGGGATGAGAAGATCCGATGCCTGACGACGGGGTAGCCAACGAACCTGCTCCCCCGCCTCCACATTGGCGCGGGTAGTACAGTGCTCCCACCTGATGTAATCACTCACCGGCTCCGATACAACACGGACTCGCCGGATCACGACACCCCTGGCTACGGCATCGGAAATTGCAGAGTGGAACGGAAGCCACCAGGAGGAGCGGTCCTCCCAATCGTTCCGATGGCCTGCCTTCCACGCCTCGAATCGCTCATTGGTCCCGTAGTCGTCGCGCGCCTCGAAATGAACGGCGGAGCGAGAACAGCCTGCCAGCAACTCAGCGAAGCTGGGCGCGCTCGGCGGCATCACATGCCTCCCTAATCATCGGCACCATGCGCGCCGGAATTCGGATTACCGCCTCGTAGTCCGGGATGGACCCAGTCTGCAAGCATTCGGCCTCGGTCTGGTCATCGGCCTTCCAGCCCTGCAAGACAAGGTCAGCGTTTTCCGCATCCACCCACACGCTCGGGCAGTGGTCCGTGTCCGTGTCCGGGTCCATCCCGAAGAACTCTAGTGCCATGTCAGCCTCCCCGACTTCGGTTTGCCTGTGCTTGCACGACCATCGCGCGCGACGCTCCAGAACGCCAAGAGGGCCGGAAGGTCCTGGAAGTTGAGGAACCGTCATGCACAACGCAGGAAGCCCCCGCCCGCCCCGGGTTGGGGCAGACGGGGGCTTGGTGAGGTGAGGACTCCAAGCGTGAGTTCCATCAGGATGTGTGAGGTGGCTGCTCGCTGGAGCGGCCCTGCCTGCGCAGGGTGAGGCCCCTGGCCTCCGGCAGGCGAAATCCATAGCAGTCACCCGGCCCGCGGGCTCACCGGAACATCCCCGGTGCCTCGGTGCCGGACCTCTCGCGGGGTCCGGCACCGAGGAGCAGCCCGCGGGCCGTCTGCATGTCCGGGACCGGGCCGTGTGCCCTCTCCGGGCACCGCCCCGGGCCCGAGGAGCGCCGGGCGCGGCTGCGGGCGTTTCCCGGGCTGCTCCGAGGGCATCCCCCGCTAGAGTCGGCGCGCACTCCGGAGCGGAGCGGCACGGGCACGGGGGGTGGGCGATGGCGGGGACGACACGGCGGACCGGCGGTGCGGCGGCCATGCGGACGGCGCAGCGGACGGCGGCCGGGGCACTGCTGGGCACGGGGGCGCTCGGGCTGCTGCTGTTCTCCCTGGGGCGCGCACGACCGTGGCAGGCGCTGGGCGGCGGACTGGTGGTGGCCTGCGCGGCGGTCATGGTCGGCGGCGCGCTGGGCTTCCTGTTCGGGGTGCCCCGGGTGCGCACCGCCACGGGCGGCTCCGAGCCGCACGGCTCGTACGCGCCGAACACCAATCTGGAGCAGGTCTCCGACTGGCTGACCAAGGTGCTGCTCGGTGTCGGACTGACCCAGCTCGGCTCGCTCGGCGAGCGGTTGCACCAGCTCGGGACGGCCCTAGCGCCCGTCCTGGGCGGTGACGCGGACGCGGTGCCGTTCTCGGCGGCGCTGGTCCTCTACTTCCTGCTGCTCGGCTTCCTGGCCGGGTGGCTGCTGACCCGGCTGGCGCTGCCGCAGGTGCTCTCCGACGCGGATCAGGCGCTGGACCTCTTCCTCGCCGGCCAGGACCGGGACCGCAAGGGCGACAAGGTCGGTGCGGAGGACCTGCGGATGCGGGCGATGCAGCACCTGGGTCTGGTGGGCACCAGTACGGAGCGGCCGGGCGACCTGCCGGGCTCGGTGCTGCCCCCCGGTCCCGCGGCCGGCCCGGAGAGCGTGGTGGCCGAGGTCCGGTCGACGGCGCGGCGCTCGGCGCTGACGGCGGACCAGGTGCGGCAGCTGTTCGCGGACGGCTCGGAGGGCCGGCGGATCCAGGCCCTCGCCCTGATGCAGGGCGATCCGGCGCTGGCCGACCTGACGAGCGTGCTGGAGGCGATCGAGCGTCCGCGTTCCGGCTTCGAGCAGTACCACGCGCTGCTGGCGGCCCGCGGGCTGCTCTCCCGACTGCCGGACGGCGAGGCCCGGCGGCTGCACGAGGCGGTGGCGGGCCGGCTGATGGCCCCGGACGGGATCCCCTACGGCTCCGACCGGAGCTGGCTGGCGGAGAAGATACTGTCCCGCCTGGACACGCCGGTCTTCCTCCCGCAGCAGGCCGGACCGGTGGGGGCCGGGGCCACGGCAGCGGGAGCGCAGCCGGCCGCGGCGCAGCAGACCGGCACACCGTAGGCCGGGTGCCGGGTGCCGGGGCCTGGCCCCAGGACCGGACGGGCCCGGGAGGACGCCGCTACCCCGGGCCGCCCCGGGGCGGGCGGCCGACTCTCCGGAGCACCAGGACGCGCCGGCGCCGGCCGCCGCCGACCGGGGGGACGATGCGGACCTCGCTGGCGATCCGGAGCTCGCCGAGGGCGAACCGGACGGTGTCGAGACGGGCGCTGCGCCGCCCCTCGCCGTCGTACAGCGGGTGGACGTGGACCTCGCCGCCGGGGGCGGTGACCCGGACCAGTTCGGCCAGCGCGGCCAGCTGCCGGTCCGCCCCGAACAGCTCCGGGTAGGCGAAGAGCAGGAAGCCGCTGAGGGTGAGCGCGAAGGTGCCGTCCGCGAAGGGCAGCCGGGGCAGCGCGGCCGCCACGTACTGCTCGGGGTGGGCGGCGCGGTCGGCGGCGAACAGTCGGCGGGCGCGGTCCCAGCTGCGCAGGTAGCGGTCGGGCGGGCAGTGCCGGGGCGCCGGGTAGAGCTCGGGTCGGGCGGCCATCGTGGCGGCCATCACGGACCGCGCGGCCAGCGCCAGGGCGGCGATCTCGGCGGTCGGCCGGGCGTACACGGGGTCGGTGGCGATGGCCCGGCAGCCGAGCGCGCGGGCCTCGGCGACCAGTCCGGCGGCGCCGCCGGGGCAGTCCAGCAGGGGCCCGGGAAGGGCGGCGAGCCGGGCCCGGCTGAGGCCGAAGAGTCCGCAGTACTCGTCGAGCGGACGGGAGGTCACCAGGGTTCCGGACGCCGCGTGCGGGGCCGCGGACGCTGTGGCGAAGGGGCCGGCGGGCCGGGCGGCGGCGGTGCGGATCGCGGTTCGGGAGGCCATCGTGGCCATCCGAACACGGGCCGGCCCCGCCCGCATCCGGAGTGGTCCGGGGCGGGCGGGGCCGGAAGGTCACCGAGAGTGGCCGGGGGTCAGGAGGAGCGGGAAGCGCGGGCGGAGCGGGAAGCGCGGGCGGAGCGGGAAGCGCGGGCGGAGCGGGAAGCGCGGGCGGAGCGGGAAGCGCGGGCGGAGCGGGAAGCGCGGGCGGAGCGGGAAGCGCGGGCGGAGCGGCGGTCGGGCGAGGCGGGCGGTCAGCGGCCGAGCAGGCCCCGGGCGGCGAGCCGGTTGACGTTGGTCAGGCCGCGCACCAGCTGCGGGGTGACGAAGACGAAGAGCAGGCCGATCAGGCAGACGCCGGCGATCTGCGGCGTCGACTCGACGTAGAAGACGTGCTCGACACCGTCGCTGTCGTAGAAGTCGAACAGCTTGTAGCCGGGCCAGTCGGTGTAGGTCGGGAAGACCCAGTGGTAGACGGGGTAGAGCGCGAGCGACCAGCCCACGGTCAGGAAGACCGTCGACATCACGAGGCTGAGGATCGCCCACGGGAACATCACCACCTGGTAGAGCACGGCCTTCCAGCCGGCCGCGTCGGCGAGGCGGGCGGTGACCCCGCCCCAGACGCCGGGCCGGGTGGCCACGACCGGCTCCGGGCCGGGCACGTCCAGGGCGAGCATGGTGCGCACCCGGGACCGCTCCAGCCGGCCGAAACCGCGGGCGGCCGTGGTCAGGGCGGCCAGCACCGGCAGGCCGAGGACGGTGACGAAGGTGCCGAGGCCCAGGCAGAACAGCGTGACGGCGAGGGTGAAGCCGGCCGTCACCACCGGCAGGCCGGTCAGCGTGTAGCCGAGCTCTCGGTAGAAGTAGGAGGTGAACGGGGCCCGCCAGGCGTACGGCGGCTCCTCGGTACGACGGACGACGCCGTCGTGGCGGTCGTACGCGTCGTACGCGTCGTACTCGCTGCGCTGCATGCTGTGGGTGCTCATGGCGGGGTCTCGGTCCCTCGGGTCGGTCTTCGTGCGGCGTGTCCTGCTGACTCCTCAAGCCTGCCGAAACGCCGTCGCGGCGGACATCCGGCTCCCCGGCGAACCGGAGGTGGGGTTATCCCCCCTCCCCCGGCATCCCCCCGGCGTCCCCCCGTCACCGCCCCGCAGGACCGGGCCACTCCTCGGCGAGCAGGGCGTACCGGTAGGAGTCGTGCCGGCGGCCGCGCAGGCGGACGTCGTGCCGGATCCGGCCCTCCGGCCGGAACCCGGCCCTGGCCAGGACCCGGACCGACGCCGCGTTGTCGACGTCCACCCGGGCCTCCAGCCGGTGCACGCCGAGCGCACCGAAGGCCAGGCCGCAGAGCAGCTCGGTGATCTCGCCCGCGTAGCCGCGGCCCCAGACGTCGCGGCGCAGCGCGTAGCCCAGCGACGCGGACCGGCGGTCACCGAGCCCTAGCGCGGCGTTGCCGATCGGGACGGCGTCGGCCGGGTCCTCGACATCCGCGAGCCGGGTGACGGCGAGCCGGTAGACCGTCCGTTCCTCCTGCTGGGCCTCCTCCAGGTACTGCTCGATCTGGTCGGCGCAGTCCTCCCGGTCGCGCGCCTCGAACGGGAGGTACCGGGTGGCCTCCGGGTCACCGAAGACCGCGTACAGCGCCTCGACGTCCTCGGGGGTGTGGTGGAACTCGCGGATGGCCAGCCGGGGGCCGGTGAGTCGGACGGGCACCATGCCTGCCGACCCCACCCCCGACCAGCGGTTACGGTTCGTGGTTATGGAAGACGAAGACCTGCGGCTCGCCCCGCGCACCAAGGCCGCCGAACTGCTCGCCTGGGCGGAGACGGAGGGCCGCGCGCCGGTGCCGGAAGGCCCGCTCCGGGCAGTGCTGGCGCTGCTGGAACTGGGCGGGGGCAGGATGCACGACGGCTGGCCCGAACTGACCTCGGGCGCGGTCGAGCACCTGCTGTACGAACGCCTGCACCTGTACGTCCAGCCCGCGCCGGGGGAGGATCCGCTGGCGTACGGCGCGGCGGTGCGGCTGCTGATCGACCACCAGCGGGCGGCGCGGCGGCTGAACGCCAAGCGGCAGGAGCGGCTGCACGCGGAGGCCGAGTGGCAGGGCGAGCTGGCGACCGGGCTGCTGCGCCGGGCCGACCTGGTGACCTGGCCGCGGCTGTACACCCTGCTGCTGCGTGCCGACGGGGTGGACACCGCCGACGGGGACGCGGTCCGGTCCTGGCTGGAGGCCTTCGGCGGGCTGGCCGAGGAGGAGCGGCTGGCGGCGTTCGCGGCGCTGGAGGAGGACGGCACACTGGACCCGGTGGACGACGGGGGCTGGGGCGGCGGGACCAGGGAGCTGGCGGTCGGGATGGCGTCGGACGGTGCGCGGCGGCTGCTGGAGCAGGGGCTGATGCAGCGCAGTTACCGGAACCTGGCGGAGCTGACCGCGTTGGGCCGGCCGATGCCGTCCGAGCTGGCCGGGGACTTCGGGGCGTTCGAGGAGGCGGCGGTCGGGGCGGCGCTGGAGCTCTCCGGCGAGTGGACGGTGCCGGGGCTGCCGTGGCTGCTGGTGGACGAGTTCCCGGAGCTGGCGGCGGAGCCCGGGCAGGCGGAGATCGACGCCTACCTGGCGGCGCTCCCGGAGGAGACGCCGGACGACCCGTCGGACCTCCGGTGGGACCACCCGTCGGACGACCCATCGGGCGACCCATCGGACGACCGGTGGGACGACCCGTCGGGCGAGCCGCACGGGGAAGAGTCCGGGGAGCGGCCCGGGGCGTGACGGACGCGCGGGAGCCCCGGCGCGGTCCTCGAAGGACCGCGCCGGGGCTCCTCGGCGTCGAACGGGTCGCAGCGCCTCGCGGGCTGCCGGGCTCGGCTCAGCGCGGCTCGGCAGGGGTCGCAGGGATCAGGGGTTGATGCCGCGCTGCTCGAACCAGCTCTCCGGGTCGACCGGGGCGCCGCCGCCGGGCCGGACCTCCAGGTGCAGGTGCGGGCCGGTGACGTTGCCGGTGGCGCCGACCTTGCCGATCTGCTGGCCGGGGACGACCTTGCCCGAGCCCTTGATGATCGAGGAGAGGTGGCAGTACCAGATCTCGGTGCCGTCGGGCAGGGTCTCGACGATCCGGTAGCCGTAGGACCCGGCCCAGCCGGCCGAGGTGATGGTGCCCTGGCCGACCGCGTAGACGGCGGTGCCCGTGTCGGCGGCGAAGTCCAGGCCGGTGTGCAGGTGGGCCCAGTAGCGGGCGCTCTGGCCGTAGTGGGCGGAGAGGCTGTAGTCGCGCACCGGCAGGTTGATGGCGGCGAGCTTGGCCTTCTCGGCCTCCTCGGCGGCGCGCTTGGCCTGCGCCTGCTGGGCGACCTGGGCGGCGCGCTTGGCCTCGGCCTCCTGGGCGGCCTGCACCCGGGCGGTCTCGTCGGCGGCGGTGCGCTGGCTGTCGGCCTGCTGCTGGATCCTGGCGGCGAGGGCGAGCCCGGGGTCGGCCGAGAGGGCGACCGGGGTCTCGTCCGGCACCTCGACGGCGGGCGCGGCGGCCGGCGTCGCGGAGGCGAAGCCGGTGGCGCCCAGGGTGGCCGCGACGGCGGTGACGCCGAGCAGCGGAGCGGTGCCGCGGGTCTGACGGGGCATCCGGTGCCGGTTGATCTCGGCGGTCTGCGGAGCGGTCTCGTCCGCCGGGCCGCCGAACAGGCCCGGGTGGGCCGCAGGGCGGGGGTGGTCGAGCAGCTGGGTACCGGCGGAGAAGCCGGACGGGTGTGCCGGGGTGTGCGTCGACGCCACGGAGGCGCGCTCCTTTCCTTCCTTCGCGCCTACCGGGTTAGCTGACGGGTTCGGAGCAGGAAGGTCTCCTACGGCTGGGCCTGGGCCCGGCCGATTCACCCCAAGGAACATGGTTCCCCGGCTCCCTGGCCTGCCCGAAGGCCGGCCGGCGGGATTAGGCGACGGCGCACGGTGCCGTCTGGTTACGGCGTTAGGGACCGCGCTGCGTTATCAAACGTTAATCCGAGAGGCCCCCGATTCCAAGCCATCTGTTGAGGAGGACGGGATACGGGCCGGACACGCGCGGTCCGATGGGCGTTTTGGGACGATTGACGACAACTGACACTACCGAACGTGATAGGACGTCAACGAACGGCCCCCCATCTGAGTACCTCTACTCATGTGCGACCGGAGTCCGCGCGGCCATCCTGGCGCCATGAGCACACCGATGCAGTCACGCACCACGGCCGCGTACTACGTCCAGGCCGTCCTGTCCTTCTTCCTGTCCGCCGTCGCCCTCGCGATCGGCATCGCCTACCTCCCGGTCGGGGCCTGGACCCGGGCCTTCCTCGGCCTCGGCCTGCTCTACACCATCACCTCCGCGTTCACGCTGGCCAAGGTGGTCCGGGACCGGCAGGAGTCCACCGAGCTGGTCACCCGGGTCGACCAGGCCCGGCTGGACAAGCTGCTGGCCGAGCACGACCCGTTCAAGGTGGAGGGGGTCTGAGGCGGAGGGCGCCCCGGCGCCTCCGCCGGGAGCGGTCACCGGGCCGGCCGCCGGACCGGTCGTCACGCCCGGCCGCCGCGCCCACCCCCCTCGGAAGCGGGTCATAGCTTGACGGCTAAGGCTATTAGCCTTAGCTTTATGGCTATCGGCGCAGTCGCCGACGACCCGAACCCGCGCGGCAAGCCCGCCCGCGGCGGACCGAGGAGGCCCACCATGACCGGCACCGCCCCCGTCACCCGCTACCTCGACCTCCCCGGCGGCCGACTCGCCTTCGACGACTCCGGCCACGGCGACGGCGTCCCCGTCGTCCTGCTCCCCGGCATGCTCGACAGCCGGGCCGCCTACCGGCACCTGCGCCCGCTGCTGGCCGCCGCCGGCCGCCGGGTGATCACCATGGACCTGCGGGGCTTCGGCGAGTCCTCGATCACCTGGGACGACTACTCGCCCGCCGCGATCGCCCGCGACGTCCTCGCCCTGCTCGACCACCTCGGCATCGAGCGCGCCGCCCTGGCGGGCAGCTCGTACACCGGCGCCACCGTGGTCCGGGCCGCCGGGGACGCGCCGGAGCGGGTCGCCGGGATCGTCCTGCTGGACGCCTTCGTCGAGAACCCGCCGCCGAACGCCCTGCAGCGCGCGGTGGTCGGCGCGATGGGCGCCCTCCTCGTCCACTCGCCGGCCTTCTGGGGCCTGTACCAGCGGAGGTTCGCCTACCCGACCGCCAAGCCGGCCGACCACGACGCCTACGTCGACGGGCTGGTCGCCGCGATGCGCACCCCCGGCCGGAAGACCGCCACCCGCGGCTACGTCCGCGGGAACTCCGCGCCCCCCGGCTGGACCTCCGCCGTGCGGTGCCCGGCCCTGGTCGTGATGGGCTCCAAGGACCCCGACTTCTCGAAGCCGGAACTGGTCGCCGACCGGCAGGCCGCCGCGCTCGACGCGCGGAAGGTGATGATCGAGGGCGCCGGGCACTACCCGATGGCCGACCACCCGCAGGCCACCGCCGACGCCCTGCTGCCCTTCCTCGCCGCCCTGGCCTGAGCCGCCCACGGGGCCCGGCTCCCCCCGGGCCCGAAACCGCGCAGTCCGGCCCTGAGCGGCTCCGCGCGGCCCTGAGCGGCCGTACGCGCCCCTCGCAGCCCCAGCCACCACCGAAGCACCCTGGAGAACCGCCGTGCCCCGAGTCGGTCTGACCCCCGAGCAGGTCGTCGACCACGCCCTCGCCCTCGTCGACGAGCAGGGCCCCGAAGCCCTCACCCTGGCCGCCGTCGCCGGGCGCGCCGGCGTCGCCACCCCCTCGCTGTACAAGCACGTCAGCGGCGGCCTCGCCGAGCTGCGCCGGCTGGTCGCGGTCCGGGTGACCGGAGAACTGGCCGACCGGCTGGCCGAGGCCGCCGTCGGACGCGGCGGGGACGACGCCGTCGCCGCCGTCCTGCGCGCCTACCACGCGTACGCCACCGAGCACCCGCACCGGTACGGCGCCCTGCCGCAGGCGCCGCAGCCGGACGAGGACCTCGCTGCGGCGGCGGCCCGGCTGGTCGGAGTGATCGTCGCGGTGCTGCGCGCGTACGGGCTGGAGGGCTCCGAGGCGATCCACGCGGCCCGGACCTTCCGCTCGCTGGCCCACGGCTTCGCGGCGCTCTCGATCGGCGGCGGCTTCCGGCTCGCCGAGGACCTGGAGGACACCCAGGACCGGATGATCACCGTGCTGACGGCCGGACTGCACGGCTGGCCCCGGCCCTGAGGGCCCCCCGGGCCCGCGGGCGTCCCGGCGCCCGGGCCCCGGCCCACGAGCCCCGCGCCCGGCGCCGTGCGGGAGGGACGACCTGCGGCGGCGAGAAGGGGCGGGGGCCGCGGTCCGCGGACGGAGAACGACGAAGGGCCCGGAGCGGGGGACGCTCCGGGCCCTTCGGTGCTGTGGGGCTAACAGGACTTGAACCTGTGGCCTCTTCCTTATCAGGGAAGCGCTCTAACCGTCTGAGCTATAGCCCCGTGCTGCACGGAGAAGGGTACCGGACCGGAAGGGGGTGCCACGCCACCGGCCGCCCCGCGGGCGGTTCCGAACGGACAAACGGGATCAATCGACCATCAGGGGTTAGATTGGCCCGGCCGGCGGACGGCCGTCCGGAAGGGCCGTCCACCGGCGACGCAGGGCGGGCACCACCGACGGCCGGACCCCGACTCCGGTACGCCGTCCGGGCTACAGCTCGCCAGCACTGGAAATAAGGTATTAAGAATTGACTGGCTCATAAGGAACCGGAAAGGCCGGAAATCCCGTGGACCCGCGCAGCAGCCCCACCGCGCGCAGTGCCATGCGCTGTGTGCGCTTATTGCTCGGCTGCACCAGCGCCGCCGAACTGCTCGGAACCGTCCTCGCCGAGGGGCCGGCCTGGATCACCGGCGAGGGTTCCGCGCTCTACCTGCTGGACTCCACCGGAATGCTCCGGCTCACCGCCTCCCACGGCCTCCCCGACTGGGCCCACGAGCGCTACGGCGTCGTCGATCCGGCCGGTGACCTCCCCGCCGCGACGGCGCTCCGGCTGCGCCGGCCGTACCTCCTCAGCCCCGAGCGCACCAGCGTCGACTACCCCAATCGGAACGCCGGGATGGGCACCGGAATGGTCGCCGTCATCGCCCTGCCGATGGTCGTCGACGAACAACCGGTGGGCGTGCTCGCCCTCGCCCTCGCCCACCGGGGCACCGTCCCCCGACGCGACCTGGACGTGCTGGAGACCCTCGGCGACGCCTGCGCCCACCGGCTCGCCCACCTGCTCGACCACGCACACCCCGAACGCCGGGCCCGGACCGACCGGGGCGCACCCGCCGCGCCGGGCGGGTCGGCCGCGCCGGGCGGGTCGGCCGCGCCGGGCGGGTCGGCCGCGCCGGGCGGGTCGGCCGGACGGCGCGGGCCGGGCGGTGTGCGCCCCGGGCCGGATCCCGACGGCACCGGTCCGGCCTCCGCACCGGGCCACCCGATGCTCTCGCTCGCCCTCCGGGCCGCCGGACACGGCGCCTTCGAGCGCGACCTGGTCACCGGCGAGACCTACTGGGACGCCCACGCCCACCGGCTGGTCGGCCGACCCGCACCGGACGGGAGCGGGCCGGCCCCCGCGCCGGACCTCGACCTGCTCGTCCACCCCGAGGACCTGCCCGACGTCCAGGCCGCGCTCGCCGAGGCGCTCGCCACCGGCGGTCCGTACCGGATCCGCTACCGGGTGCCGCGCCGGGGCGGCAGCGGAGTGATCCGGATCGAGGAGACCGGGGAGGTGATGCTGGACGTGCACCGCCGGCCGGTCCGGATCGCCGGACTGCTCGCCGACCGCGACCACGGCCGCGCGCCCGAGGAGCGCCCGGCCGCCCCGGAGAGCGGCACCCCGGCCGTCGGAGCCCGCTCCGCCCTGCTGCTGGCCCTGACCCGGGCCCTCTCCCGGGCGGTCACCGTCCGGGACGTGACCACGACGGTCACCGATGTCGCCCGGCCGGCCTTCGGCGCCGCCGGCATCGTGCTCGACCTGGTCGACGAAGGCCGGCTGCTGCCCGTCTCGCACACCGTCTACGGCGGTGCGCGGCGTACCGAGCTGACCCGGCTGGCCGACCTCTCGGAGGGGGTGATGCAGCGCGCCCTGGCCCGCTCCGCCCCCCTGTTCAGCGAGCCCGGCCGGACCGCGCGGGGCCCGGGCGGGCCCGGGCGAGGGGCGTCGGCGGAGGCGGGGAACGGGGACGAACAGGGCGCGGACGGGCAGGGCGCGGACGGGCAGGGTGGGGGCGGCAGCCCCGGGAACGGGCCGCTCGCCCCGGCGGCCTGGGCGGTGCTGCCGCTGATCGCCTCCGGCCGGCAGGTCGGCTCCTGCCTGATCACCTTCGCCACCGAACGCGCCTTCGGCCGCGAGGACCGCACCCTCTACTCGGCGTTCGCCGGCATCCTCGCCCAGTCGCTGGAACGCGCCCGGCTCTACGACACCCACCACCACCGGGCCACCGAGCTGCAACGCGCGATGCTGCCGCGTTCGCTGCCCCGGCTGCCCGGGATCGCCAGCGCCGCCCGCTACCTGCCGAGCACCGAGGGCATGCAGATCGGCGGCGACTGGTACGACCTGCTGCGGCTGCCGGAGGGCCGGATCGGCCTGGTGATCGGTGACGTCCAGGGCCACAACGCCGAGGCGACGGCCGTGATGGGGCAGCTGCGCAGCGGTCTCCGCGCGTACGCCACGGACGGGCACGACCCGGCCGCCACGCTGTCCCGGACCAGCCGGCTGCTCACCGAGCTGGACACCGACCTGTTCGCCACCTGCCTCTACCTCACGCTCGATCCGGCCGACGGCACGCTGCGGGCGGCCCGCGCCGGGCACCCGGCCCCGGTCCGGATCGCCGAGAACGCCCGGGCGGTGGAGCTGGAACTGCCCGGCGGGCCGCCCCTGGGCGTCGACCCGGACGCGCCCTACCCGCTGGTGGTGGAGCACCTGGCGCCCGGCGAGACGCTGCTCGCCTACACCGACGGCCTGGTGGAGGACCGGGAGGAGGACTACGACGAGTCGGTGCACCGGATGCTCGGCGGGCTGGAGCTGTGGGCGCGCAACACCGGTCCGGTCCGGGTCGGGCCGGGGCCGGCGCTGGAGCGGCTGGCCGATCTGCTCACGTTGAACGTGACCGAACGCCGCTCCCGTCCGGACGACGTCGCCCTCCTGTTGCTGCACCGCTTGTCATCAGGGCAATAAGGCCCTTGCACGGGCGCGGACGAAGTGTTCGGCGACCGTCCGGTCGGGCCCGAAGAACGGCCGATCGGCGTGCTATTGACGGGATATCGACGAGTTCTGGTCACTTGGCGAGATCCGTTCACACCTTCGTAGGATCATCACCCTAGAATTCGCGGCGTGACGATGACTCAGTGGTGCGCAACGGCAACCGGCGTACTCGCCGCCCTCGCCCTCGTGGCCGCCGCCCGCTACCGCGCGGTCTCCGCCACCCAGCGCCGTCGGGTCACCCAGCAGCAGCGCGAGATCGACCGCCTCAAGGAACAGCTCACCGGCGAACTGAGCCGCCGCGGCGCCGAACTGGCCGCCGTCCAGCAGGAACAGGAGCTCAACGCCTCCACCCAGCGGGCGTTCCTCAGCGTGGCCCGCCGGATCCTCGTGATGGCGCACGACCAGCAGGCCCTGCTGGACGAGATGGAGCGCACCCACGACGATCCGGCCCTGCTGGAGGGCCTGCTCAAGGCGGACCACGCCGCCGCCCAACAGGCACGACTGGCCCAGACCCTGGCCGTGCTCTGCGGCGCCCGGGCCGGTCGGCACTGGCCCGAGCCGGTCACGCTGGAGGACGTGGTGCGCGGTGCGCAGTCGCGGATCCTGCCCTTCCAGCGGGTGGTGGTCCGCAGCCGGATCGAGACCGCCGTGGTCGGGGCCGCCGCCGAGGCGCTGATCCACGCCGTCGCCGAGCTGCTGGACAACGCCACCCGCTACTCCCCGCCCAGCACCCAGGTGTTCGTCACCCTGATGCCCGTGCACAACGGCGCCGTGATCGAGATCGACGACGGCGGCGTCGGCATGCCCGAGCAGGCCGTCTCCAAGGCGGCCGCCGCGCTGGGCGGCGGGCCCGCGATCGAGGTCTCCCGCCTCGGCGAGGTCCCGCAGCTCGGGCTGGCGGCGGTCGGCCGGCTCTCCGAGCAGTACGGGTTCCGGGTCACCCTCAGCTCCGCGCCCTCGCCGTACGGCGGAGTGCGGGTCGTCGTGCTGCTGCCGAACGCGCTGCTCACCGAACCGCTGCCGTCGACCGTGCCCGGCCTCGGCACGGACGACGCCGTGTTCGGCCACGGTCCGCGCCGGTCCGCCGCTCCCCGGTCGGGCTCCCCCGCGCCCGGCCGGTCCCCGGCACACGGCCCCCAGGGCACGCACGGGCCGCAGGGTCCGTACGGATCGCCCGACGCGCACGGCGCGCACGGGTCCCCGGGCGTTCACGGATCACCCGGCGCGTACGGGCAGCCGGACGGGTACGGGCAGCAGGGCGCGTTCGGAGCACCGGGCGCCTACGGGCAGCAGGGCCCGACCGGGCCGCAGTCCGCGCAGGACCCGTACGGGTACCCGGCACCCTCCGAGTACCCGCCGCTGTACCCCCCGGCGACCGGCTACCCGCCGGTGACCGGCACGCCGGGAGCACCCGGCATCCCCTCGGCCGACACCCCGTCGGCCGACCGGCCCGCCGAGGCCGGCGCCACGCCGCCGCCGCTGCCCCGCCGGAGCCACCGGCGCGACCGGGCCAACCGGCACGCCGCGTCCGCCGCTCCGACCCCGCCGGCCGCTCCGCCGTACCGCTCGGCCCAGCAGGCGCAGACGTTCATGGCGATGTTCCAGGCCGGCACGGCCAGCGGCCGCTCGGCCGTCCAGGCCCAGGCCCACTCCCCGGGCCACCCCCAGGGCCACCCCCAGGGCGACGATCGGGCCCACTCCCCGGGCCACGGCCAGAACCCCGGCCGGTCGCACGCCCCGCACGACCCTTCCCTTCCCGCTTCCCCCCAGCTTCCCCAGCGCTCCGGAGAGTTCCATGACCACCACCCCTGACCTCGGCTGGCTCCTCGCCGACATCGTCTCCGTCCCCGAGGTCCAGCACGCCGTCGTGGTGTCCAACGACGGCCTGGAGATCGGACGCAGCGAGGGCATCGTGCGCGAGGACGCCGAACGACTCGCCGCCGCCTGCTCCGGCCTCCAGTCACTGGCCCGCGGCGTCGCCCAGGGGTTCGGCGGCCACGGCAGCGCGACCCGCCAGATCATCATCGAGTACGGCGGCGGCTACCTCTTCATCGTCGCCGCCGGCGCCGGTGCCCACCTGGCCGTGGTGACCGCCGAGGCGGTGGACGCCGGGCTGGTCGCCTACCAGATGCAGGTCCTGGTCGAGCGGATCGGCTCCCACCTCACGAGTCCGCCGCGCGCCGACCTCGCGGCGGAGGGGCTGCGGTGAACGGGCCGGTCCGGCCCTACGTCATCACCGGCGGCCGCAGCCGTCCCACCAGGACCGCGCTGGCCGTCGAGAGCCTGGTCACCGCCTTACCCGACCGGCCCGCACTGCCCGAGGACGCGCTGCTCAACCGCGAGCACCAGCGGATCCTGGACCTCTGCCGCAGCCTGCTCTCGATCGCCGAGGTGGCCGCCTACCTGGGCCTGCCGCTCGGTGTCGTCAAGGTCCTGGTCGGCGACCTCTGGGACCTCGGCGCCGTCCAGGTGCTCCCGCCCGTCCCGCAGGCCGAACGCCTGCCCACAACCCTCCTGGAAGAGGTACTCGTTGGCCTCCGCCAACTCCGCTGACGCCCTCGCCGGCGCTCCCGCCGGCGCGTCCGCCGACCGCCCCGCCGAACCCCGGTACCTGCCGCCGTCCGTCCAGGGCGCCGTCAAGATCCTCGTCACCGGCCCGTTCGGGGTGGGCAAGACCACCCTGGTCGGCTCGCTCAGCGAGATCACCCCGCTGCGCACCGAGGAGACCATGACCGCCGCCAGCAGCGGGGTCGACGACCTCACCGGGCGCAGCGAGAAGACCACCACCACGGTCGCGCTGGACTTCGGCCGGATCACGCTCAACGCCCGGCTCGCCCTCTACCTCTTCGGCACGCCGGGCCAGCAGCGGTTCTGGCCGCTCTGGGACGACCTGTCGCGCGGCGCGCTCGGCGCCATCGCCATGGTGGACCTGCGCCGGCCGGACGAGAGCTTCGAAGTGCTCGGCCGGCTGGAGGAACAACGGATCCCGTTCGCGGTGGCCGTCAACACCTTCCCGGACACCCCGAGCTACCCGGAGGAGGAGCTGCGGTCGGCACTGGACCTGCTGCCCGAGGCGCCGATCCTGTACTGCGACGCACGGGACCGACGGGCCTCGTACGACCTGCTGATCGACTTCGTCGACCACCTGCACTCCACGGCCGTACTGGAGCTCCAGCGATGACGACCCCCGAGCCCGGTACCGCGCTTCCGCCGCCCGGCTGCCCCGCGCACGCGGGCGGCCCACCGTCCGGCGGGCTCCCCGGCGGGCTGCCGGTCGGAGTGCCGCTCACCCCGCTGTACGGCACGGCCGTCGCCGACGACCCGCACGGTCTGTACGCCCGGCTGCGCGCCCAGTACGGCCCGGTCGCGCCGATCGAGCTGGAGCCCGGCGTCGAGGCCTGGCTGGTCGTCGGCTACCCCGAGCTGCTCGAACTCACCCGCAACGAGGCGCTGTTCTCCAAGGACTCGCGCCGCTGGCGGGTCCCCGCCGAGGGCCGGCTGGCCCCCGACTCCCGGCTCCAGCCGATGACCGCCTGGCGCCCCACCCTGCTCAACCTGGACGGCGCCGAGCACCAGCGGCTGCGCGCCGCCGTCGCCGACACGCTCGCCCAGATCGACCACCGGCAGCTGCGCGAGACCACCGAGACCGCCGCCGACGCGCTGATCGACAGCTGGGGCCCGGACGGCACCGCCGACCTGGTCGCCCAGTACGCGCGCCGGCTGCCGCTGCTCGTCTTCACCCAACTGCTCGGGCTGGCCGCCGAGACCGGCCAGCACCTGATCCAGCTGATCAGCCACATCGCCGACAGCGGCGCCGAGTCGGTGCGCGCCAACGCCGAGTTCCAGGCGATCCTGGTCGACCTGGTCCGCCTCCGCCGGACCACGCCCAGTGCCGACCTCACCTCCTGGCTGCTGGCCCACCCGGCCGGGCTGACCGACGAGGAGGCGGTGCACCACCTGGTCGTGATGATGGTCGCCGGCAACGAGACCACCATCTGCTGGACCGGCAACACGCTGCGGCTGCTGCTGACCGACCGCCGGTTCCGGGCCACCCTCACCGGCGGGCGGCTGACCGTCGCCGACGCGCTGGAGGAGGTGCTCTGGCGCGACCCGCCGACGCAGAACTTCCCCGGCCGGTGGGCCACCGGCGACACCGTCCTCGGCGGCCAGTACATCAGCCGCGGCGACATGCTCGTCCTGGGGCTGGCCGCCGCCAACGCCGACCCGGCCGCCCAGGGCACCGGCACGCCCGGGCACGGCGCGCTGGGCGGCAACCGGGCCCACCTGGCCTGGGGCGCCGGCAAGCACGTCTGCCCGGCCCAGCAGCCGGCCCGGATCATCGTCGAGACCGCCGTCGAGACCCTGCTCCACCGCCTTCCGGACCTCCAACTGGCCGTACCGCCGGGCGAGCTGGCCTGGCGTCCGTCGCCCTGGTCGCGTGCCCTGGTCAGCCTGCCGGTGCTCTACAGCGCCTTCACCCCGCCCCGACCGCAAGCCCCCGAGAGGCCCGCCGCATGGACACCGCCGCAGCCGCCGAGCACGACCGACCCGGCCACGGAGCCGTCCCCCTCCGAGGGGGGTCCGACGCCGGGGCAGGCGCGCCCGTCCGGCCCGACCCCGTCCGGCTCGACCCCTTCGGACGGGACCAGCACGGGGAGAACCTCCGGCTCCGGGAAGCCGGCCCGGCGGTCCTGGTGGAGCTCCCTGGCGGGGTGGTGGTCTGGGCAGTGACCCATCACGACACCCTCCAGGAGCTGCTCGCCGACCCCCGCGTCGGCAAGAACCCGCAGCTGTGGACGGTGTTCCGGGAGGGCCGGCTGCCCGAGGGGTGGCCGCTGATCAACTTCGTCACCGTCCCCGGCATGATCACCACGGACGGCGACGACCACCGGCGGCTGCGCGGCCTGGTCACCCAGGCGTTCACCCCGCGCCGGGTCGCCGCGCTGCAACCCGCCATCGAGGCCCGGACCGTCGCCCTGCTCGACCGGATAGCCGGCCTGGAGGGCGAGTTCGACCTGCGCGAGCACTTCGCCTACCCGCTGCCCATGCAGGTGATCGGCGAGCTGCTCGGCCTGCCGCCCAAGCAGCAGGACGAGCTGCACGAGCTCTCCGACACCCTGGTCTCCAGCTCGGCCACCCCCGAGGCCGCGGTCGCCGCCCAGCGGGCGCTGTTCGCCCTGCTCGCCTCCGTGGTCGCCGCCAAGCGGGCCGAACCGGGCGACGACCTCACCACCGACCTGATCGCCGCGCGCGAGGACACCGACCGGCTCAGCGAACAGGAGCTGGTCGGCACCCTGCTGCTGATGCTGGTGGCCGGCCACGAGACGACGCTCAACCTGATCACCAACGCCGTCCGGGCGCTGCTCGCCCACCCCGACCAGCTGGAGCTGGTGCTGAACGGCACCGCGTCCTGGTCCGCGGTGGTGGAGGAGACGCTGCGCTACGACTCGCCGGTCGGCCAGTTCCCGCTCCGGTACGCGGTCGAGGACATCCCGGTCGGGGACGCCGTGATCCGGCGCGGGGACGCTCTGCTCGCCTCGTACGCCGCCGCCGGACGGGACTCCGGGCACTACGAGGAGGCCGACCGCTTCGACCTCACCCGCAAGCCGAACCGGCACCTGTCGTTCGGCCACGGCCCGCACTTCTGCCTCGGCTCCGGGCTCGCCCGGATGGAGGCGGAGACGGCGCTGCGGTCCCTGTTCGCGCGGTACCCCGGGCTGGCGCTCGCGCAGGGCCCGGCGCCGGAGCCGATCGGGTCCTTCGTCAGCAACAGCGTGCGGACGCTGCGGGTGACCGTCTGACCTTGCGGAAGTGACCGCGGGGCGGCCGGGTCGTTGGGGGTTCCATGAAGAAACTCGCCACCCTGGCCGCCCTCACCATGGCCGGTCTCGCCGCCGCCGTCCCGGCGGCCTCCGCCGCCACCTCCACCGCGGCCTCCCCGGACGCCCTCGGCGGGCTCTCCAACGGGCTCACCCTCTCCCCCGCCGACCTCCTCCTCCACGAGGCGAAGGACCTGCCGCTGGTCGGCCACGCCGCCGGCGAGGTCGAGGCCATCGGCACCAACCAGATGACCCACCCCGGCCTCAGCGGCCAGATCGGCCACGGTCTGTGAGACCGGCCGGCGGACGGCCCTCGGGCCGTCCGCGGAACCGGCCGGCCGGTGCGACAGACCGGTTCCGCACGGTCGCACCGGCCGGTCCTGAGCCGGCTCACTCGGCGGGGGCGCTCAGCTCCTGCAACTCCTGGTAGCCCAGCCCGCCGTCGAGCGCGGTGTACGTGCCCTCCGCGTACACCTCCTCGGCGGCGCGGCGCACCGCCGCGTACGCCGCCCGGGCCAGACCCGGCCCCAGGCTGACCCGGGCCACCCCCAGCCGCGCCAGCTCCGGCACGGACGGCGAGCCCGGCCCGGCCAGCACGTTGAGCGGCGCCGGGACGGCCTTCACCAGCGCGGCGATCACCTCCGGGTCGGCCACGCCGGGCACGAACACCCCGTCGGCGCCCGCCTCGACGTACGCGCGCAGCCGGGCGACCGCCTCGTCGAACCGCCCCTCCGGGTCTCCGAGGCCGAGCAGGAAGACGTCGGTCCGGCCGTTGACGAAGAGGTCCACGCCGGCCGCGACCGCCGCCTCGCGGGCCGCCGCGATCCGCTCGGCCGCCTCGGCCACGGGCCGCCGGCCGTCCTCCAGGTTCACCCCCACCGCCCCGGTGGCGAGGAGCCCCGCGACCGTCCCGCCCACCCCGGCGGCCGTCTCCGCGAACCCGCTCTCCAGGTCGGCGGTGACCGGCAGGCCGACCGCGCGGACGATCAGCGCCGTCTGGGCCAGCACCTCGTCCCGGTCGGCGGCGTCGCCGTCCGCGCTGCCGAGCGTCCAGCTGACGCTCGCACTGGCCGTCGCCACGGCGCGCGCCCCGGCGGCGGCCACCAGTCGGGCGCTCGCCGCGTCCCAGACGTTGGCGAGCACCAACGGGTCACCGGGGCGGTGGAGTTCGCGGAGGATCCGGGCCTTGGCCTGCTGCTGTGCCGTCATGGTCGGGAACCCTACTTCGCGGCCGGGCTGAGCCGGGAGGTGACACCGATCCGGTTCCAGGAGTTGATGGTGATGATCAGTGCGATCAGCTGCGCCAGCTCGGCCGGCTCGAACTGCGCGGCGGCCTCCTGGTACACGGCGTCCGGCACGTGGCCCTGGGTGAGCAGCGTGACCGACTCGGTCAGCGCGAGCGCGGCCCGCTCCCGGGCGGTGAACCACGGCGTCTCGCGCCAGGCGGGGAGGGAGAGCAGGCGGTGGTCCCGCTCGCCGTTCTTCAGGGCGTCGGTGGAGTGCATGTCGATGCAGAACGCACACCCGTTGATCATCGAGGCGTGCACCTTGACCAACTCGGCGAGGACCGGGTCCACGCCCTGCCGGGCGGCACGCTCCACCGCGAACATCGCCCTGTAGAAGTCGGGCGCCAGGTCGGGAAGGGAGATCCGCTGCTCGGGGGCGGGGACGGGGGTGTCGGCCGAGGTCTCGTTCGTCGTCATGCCTGCCAGCCTAGAGGCCGGGTGGCCTGCCCTACTGGTGCGTTCGGGCCCGGGAATCGTGGGCCACTTCGGGGGTGCGCCGGGCCCCGGCCGGCCCGCCGCGGCCGTGGTGCGCGGAGTCTGGCACGACCGGGCTTCCGGCGGAAGTCCCCGGACGCCCGGTCGGTGGCCGTGGCCGTGCGCCCGGGCGCCCCTCCGGTGCCTCGTCGGTGCGTCTCCGCTCGCCTCCGGTGTGGCTCCGGTCGCCTCTCCGGGCGCGAACGGGCGTGCGAGGATCGCAGGGTGGGGCGGTACCGGTGGGATCCCGGCGCCGCCCGGTGCGGACGAGGTCAGGGGGACAGGACGTGTGTACGGCGTTCGTGAGCATCGAGCCGTCGTCGGCGGTACCGGTGCTGGTGCTGGCGGTGCGGGACGAGTACGCCGGCCGGCGGTGGGCGCCGCCCGGCCGCCACTGGCCCGCACAGCCCTCCGCGGTCGGCGGTCTCGACCTCGTCGCGGGCGGCACCTGGCTGGCGGTCGGCTCCGCCGGGGCGGGCGGGGAAACCGTCGCGGCCTGCCTGCTGAACGGCTTCGGCACCCTGGCCCCCGCGCAGGCCCGGCAGTCGCGCGGCGAACTGCCGCTGCTCGCCGTCCGGGGCGGCCGGATCGACCGGCTGGACCTCGACCGGTACGACCCCTTCCACCTGGTGGTGGCACGGGCCGGCGGCGTGCGCGTCCTGAGCTGGGGCGGCAGCGGCAGCCGGCTCGCGGAACTGGACCTGCCCACCGGCCTGAGCGTCGTGCTCAACGACGGCCCCGAGGGGATGGCGGAGAACCGGACCGCCTCCGAGCGGATCCGCTCGCTGATGGGTGCCCGGGCCGCCCGCTTCCGCGCCCGCTTCGAGACGGCCGCCCGCCCGGAGCCGCTCCCCGACGCCGTGTCGACCGGCGAGGCGTGGGGCGCGTGGCTGCCGATCGTCGCCGGGGACGGACTGCCGCTGGACGACCCGGCTGCGCTGGTCCAGCGCCGCGAGTTCGGCGACGGCCGGATCTGGGGCTCGTCGTCGATATCCCTGCTGGCCTTCGGCCCGGCGGGCGTCCGCTACGACTTCGGCCCGGCACCGGTGGAGGGCGACGGCGACTGGCGCCGGGTGGAGGCGGCCTGACGGCCTGCCTCCACCCCGCCGGGAAAGCCGGCGACCGGCGCCGAGCGGCGTTCACGTGCTGTACCGGGCGCTCACCCCTCGGCGCGGGCCTGGAGCCAGCGCTTCGCGACGGTCTCGCTGACGTAGTACCAGTACTCCGTCGCGCGGTCCTCGTCCTCGCTCGCGATCTCCGACCACCACATCGGCCAGAACTCCCGCTCGTAGTGGGCCTTCAGGACCCGGCTGAAGCCCGACAGCGACCCGCGGAGCCGGGTGCGGTCGAGGCCGAGCGCGGCGACCAGCGCCCCGTAGCTCACCTTCACGCCCGGCTGCTCCGCGAGGATGTCGAGGATCGCGACGACCACCTGAACGGAGTCGCGACGGTCGCTGATCAGGGCGCGGAGGTCTTCCACGGCCCACTCGTCGCGGCGCCGCTGGTGCTCGCCCTGGGGGTCCCTCGACGTGGGCCCCGTCCCGCCGGCCGGGGCTGCGGCCGGGGCCGCGGTCGCCCCGCTGCGCTCGGCGATGAAGGCGTAGACGGCCGGCACGAGATGGGCCGGCACCGGCACCGACACGTACGCCGGGTTCTCCTGGGTCATGACGTTCCTCCCCTTGCTACTGCCGCTCCGTGCGGCGACATGTCTGATCATGGCATGCCGTCAGCACCGGTGTCCAGCCACTAACGCCCATTAATAAGCATGAGCACCCTTCAAGGGGCTTGGAGAGGTATCAGGGGACGCGGAACTCCTGGGACTTGTTGCCCGGGGTGCAGACCGTCATGGTGAGCTGCGCACCGGCGCCGTTGTCGGTCAGGCAGTTCTGGCCCATGTAGTCCTTCAGGTAGAAGGCGCCGGAGGTGGTCGCGGGGGTGACCGTCCAGTTGGTCATGAAGCTGAAGCCGTTGGAGAGGACCACCTTGCCGTCCATGTCCTGCACGAGCGGCGGGGCGCTCAGCTTGCACGGGTTGAACTGGTGCCAGCTGCTCGGCACGGTGTGCACCCAGCCGTAGGCGCTCGCGCCTCCCATCACCACGGCCTGGCCGCCCGCCAGGCTGTCCTGGGAGAGACCGACGCGCAGGCCGTCCCCGACATTGGTGAGGTAGCCCCAGTTGGTGCCGCCGCATCCGGCGGGGACGGCGGCCGGAGGCTGGGCCGACGGGGAGGCGGCGGGGGCCGACGGCCGCGGAAGAGCCGGGGGCGCGGCGGTGGCGCCCGAGGGCACGGGCGGAGCGGTGACGGCCGACGGCAGGGGCGGTGCGGCGGGCCCCGTGCCGCCCGGCGCGGTGGCGGCGGGCGGCTGCTGCGGCGCGGTGGTCCGGGCGGGCCCGGTGGCGGACTTCGACGGGCCGGTGGCGGGCGGCAGCGCCGTCTCCGTCCCCGACGGGGTGCCGGACGGCGCCGCGGTGGGCTGCACGGTGGCGGGGAGCGGCGCGGCCGGGACGGTCGCGGTGACGGTCACCGCCACCGGCGGGGCGGAGCCCGGCGTCTGCGCCTCCGAGGTGAACGGCGCCTTGTCGATGAGCAACACGGTGGCCGTCCCCACCGAGATCACCAGCGGGAGCACGATCGGCACCAGGAAGCCGCGCCGCCGGCTGCGGGGAACGGGTTCGGTGGCCGCGCGGGACACGACCTCGCCGACCACGGCGGGGGGCACGGCGGGGGCCGCGGCGGGGGCCGCGGCGGGGGGCACGGCGGGTACGGCCGGGGGCGTGACCGGCGACGCGACCGCCCCCGGAGCCACCGCCGCGCGGGCGGCCTCCGCCATGGCCGCCGCGTCGGCGAAACGGTCCCCCGGTTGCTTGGCCAGCGCCGTCGTGACGATCGCCCGCACCGCCGCCGGTATCGACTCCGGCAGCGCCGGCACCGGCTCGCGCAGGTGCTTGAGCGCCACCTCCAGCACGCTCTCGCCCGTGAACGGCGGCCTGCCGGTGAGCAGTTCGTAGCAGACCACGCCGACCGCGTAGAGGTCCGCAGCGGGTGTGATCTCCTTGCCCTCGGCCTGCTCGGGAGCCATGTAGAGGGCGGTGCCGATCACCGCGTGCGAGGCCGTGAGCCTGGTCCCGGCGGTGGCGCGGGCGATGCCGAAGTCGGTGACCGTCACCCGGTCGTCGTCCCGGACCATCAGGTTGGACGGCTTCACGTCGCGGTGCACGATGTCCCGCCGGTGCGCGGCGTGCAGGGCGTCCAGCGCGGCGGCCAGCAGACCGAGCGCGCGGTCCGGCGGGAGCACCCCGTCCTCGGCGAGCACCTTGTCCAGCGGACGGCCGTCGATCAGCTCCATGACGATGTAGGCGGCGCGCTCGCCGTCCTCGTCGGGGCCTTCCTCGCCGTAGTCGTGCACGTCCACGACGCCGGGGTGGCTCAGGGCGGCGAGCAGCTGGGCCTCACGGCGGAAGCGCCGGGCGAAGGTGCCGTCCTCCAGCAGCGCCGCGTGGAGGATCTTCACCGCGACCTGCCGCCCCAGCACCGCGTCGTCGGCCTGCCAGACGGACCCCATCCCGCCGCCGCCTATCCGCGCGGTCAGCGTGTAGCGCCCCCCGAGCACGGTCCCCCGACCACTCATCCCCAGCCCCTCCGTCGGACGCGACCGAACGCGTCGGCAGGCGAACAGTCTGCCACGCCCCCTCGCACCCACTGTCGAGCCTCCCGCCCCGTCGCCACAAGGGGGTTGAGCAGCGACGGAGCCCGCCGCGACCCGACTCGTCCGGCCCGCAGCCACGGATCCCCCCCGGCGGCGGAGCGGCGGGCTCAACCTCGCGTCCAGGTCCGCCCGTTGCGGCATCCCGCCGTGCCGCCTGCCGCCGGGCGGACCCAGGGGCGGCGACACGGCCCCAGGGGGCGCGGAAATCCGTTTCGGGCACGGCGCCGGCGCCTCTACGGTGGCGCGGTGATGACTCAGGTGATCGTTCTCAACGGTGGTTCCAGCTCGGGGAAGTCCGGGATCATCAGGTGTCTCCAGGCAGTCCTGCCGGACCCGTGGCTGGCCCTCGGGACGGACACGCTGGTCGAGGCGATGCCGATGTCGATGCAGACGGCGGACGGCGGGATCGAGTTCGCTGCGGACGGGGCCGTGATCGTCGGGCCGGGGTTCCGGACGCTGGAAGCGGCCTGGATCGAGGGGATCGCCGCCATGGCCCGCGCGGGTGCCCGGGTCGTCGTCGACGAGGTCTTCCTCGGCGGAGCGGACTCGCAGCAGCGGTGGCGGACGGCCCTGAGCGGGTTGCGGGTGCTGTGGGTCGGCGTCCGGTGTGACGGCGCGGTCGCCGCGGGGCGGGAGGTCGCACGGGGCGATCGGACCATCGGCATGGCCGTGTCCCAGGCGGAGGTGGTCCACCAGGGCGTGACCTACGACCTGGAGGTGGACACCACCCGGGCCGAGTCGATGGAGTGCGCACGGACCATCGCCGCACGCGTGGAGTGACCGAAGGCCCTGCTGTCCGACGCGGTGACGCAGCGGGCGAACGAGCCGGGCCGGAAGGCGCCCTGCACAGGAAGTCGGAGGGGCCGAAGTCCCGTGCGGGGAGGGTCAGCGTCGGCGGGTGGCCCAGTGGCGCTCGATCGCACGGCCGAGGGTGGAGTTGACGAGGAGGGTGCCTGCGCAGAGGACGAGGAGGAAGAACAGGTTGGCCGCGCCGGGACCGTGACGGCGGACGGGGTGGCTGGCGAGTACGGCGAGCACCGTGCCGGCCGCCACGGAGGCGGCCGAGGCGGCGATCAGCAGCATGCGGGGCGGGCGGCTCATCCGGGAAGCGGCCTCGCGGCCGACGGTGCCGGGTCGGTGGGCGCGGGGAGGCCGACGTGCTCGGGCCGGGCGGTCCACTCGACGCCCCCGCCGACCGGGCGGAGGTAGAGACGGCCGCCGATGGTGTCCATGTAGACGCCGGTACGGCGGGTGCGGCGGTCGAGGACGAGTTGGCCGGGCACGGGGGAGGGTTCGGTGTTCATGGGGTGCGGGTCGCTTCCGGGATCACTGGGCGGCGAGGCGGACGGTCACCAACCGGCCGGTGGAGACGACGACTTCGGCGGCGAGCGGGGTGCCGCCGACCGCACCGAGGGTGACGGGCCGGCCGGCCGAGGGCCGCCAGGGGTGCCGCTCGCCCTGCTCGCGGCGGGCCCGGACACCGTCGCGGATCACGTCGACGAGCTTGAGCACGACGGACGTCGGCGCGGCCCCGAGGTCGATGAGGACCACGCCGGTGACGGAGGCGCAGTTCCAGTCGATGCCGGTGGAGGGCAGGGCCGTCCCGGCGGCGGCGAGGGTCGCCGTGAGGTCACCGAGGGCTTCGGCCGCCTCCGAGCGGTCCTCGGCGGTGATCCTTCTGAGCATGGAGGCCATGACACTGCTCCTCTGTCGCGGTGGAGTTCTGCGATTCCCCCACCAGAATCAAGCACCCCGCCTACGCTGAGAAGCCAATTGGTCACCACAAGTTGATTGTTCGGAGGCAGAGCCCCGATGACCACCCCCAACAGCCTGCCGCCAGGAAAGACGCCCAGGGAGTACTACGGCTCCGAGCTGCGGCGTCTTCGAGAGGCCGCACTACCGAAGATGTCCCAGGAGAAACTGGGGGCACTGACGTTCGTGTCCGGTACATACATCGGGCAACTGGAGAATTCTGTCCGGTCACCGCAGATCGATCTCTCCCTGCGCATCGACGACATCCTCGACTCTGGCGGGGTGCTTGTGCGCATTCATGAATTGTTGGAGTACTCGCGTTTCGCCGATTACTTCAAGGAAGCCGTCGAGCACGAGTCACGCGCGGTTTCGATCTGCGAGTACGCCGGGAGCGTGGTGCCGGGGCTGTTGCAGACCTCGGACTATGCGACGGCCGTATCACTAGGTGCCCAACCCCTGCTCAGTGATGACGAGCTGGCGGAGCTGGTCGCCGCGAGGATGGATCGACAAAGGCTGGTAAGCGCCACAACCGGACCGGAGTTGTGGTTCATCCTGGACGAGGCCGTACTCCGCCGGGTCGTGGGAAGCCGCCGGATCATCGTGGACCAACTCAGGCACATCGCCGCTCTGATCATAAGAAGGCGTCTGATCGTCCAGATCGTCGCCTACGAGGCCGGAGCCCACGCGCTTCTCGGTGGCATGCTCTCGCTGATGACCTTCTCCGACGCACCTCCGCTGGTCTATCTCGAAGGACAGCATGCCGGACAGCTCATCGATGACACGGGGTTGGTCGCCAGATGCCAGCGGTCCTACGATCTCGTACGGGCCGCCGCGTTGTCGCCGGAGGCGTCCCTGGCCCTGATCCTGTCGGCGGCGGAGGTCCACGAGAATGCGCAAGAGCAATGACCGCTCCGCCCAGTGGCGGAAGAGCAGTTACAGCAATGGCGAGGGTGGTTCCTGCGTCGAGGTGGACGACGCTGCTCCGGGGCGGGTCCGGGACTCCAAGGACCCCGACGGGCCCGACCTCACCTTCAGCCCGGCCGCCTGGCAGGCCTTCGTCACCGCCGCCCGGGGCGGGGAGTTCGGCGACGTCTGACCGGTCGGGCCGGCCGTCCGGGGTGCCTCCGGGCGGCGGGCGCGCTCGGTGCGGTGGTGGCGGCGTTCCGGAGCGGCCGGCCGCCCGGCGGGAGGGCTCCCGCCGGGCGGCACCCGTCAGGCCGACAGGCCGAGCCGCTCCAGGCGCTCCGGGTCGGTGAAGATGTCCATCGCGACGACCTTGCCGCCGCGGACGGTGAACGCCGCGAGCGAGACAGGGCGTCCGTCGGCGAACACGGCGACGGCGGGCTCGCCGTTGACCAGCACCAGCCGGGTCTCCCCCGCGAACCGGGCCGCGAACACGCTCGCCCCGGACGCCACCTCGGTCGCGCCGCGCCGGACCAGGCCGGGCCGCAGGACACCGCCGTCGTTGCGGGCGACCACCTCGGGGTCGAGGATCGCGAGCAGCGCGTCGAAGTCCCCGCCGCGAGCCGCGGCCAGGAAGGCCGCCACGACCTCGCGCCGCAGGGCCAGGTCGGCGTCCGGCGCGGGCGCGGCGCCCTGGACGCGGCGGCGGGCACGGCTGGCGAGCTGGCGGGTGGAGGCGGCGGTGCGGCCGAGGACGGGCGCGATCTCGTCGAAGGGCACCGAGAACAGGTCGTGCAGCACGAACGCGAGCCGCTCCGCGGGGGAGAGCGTCTCCAGCACGATCATCAGCGCGATGCCGACCGAGTCGGCCATCAGGATCTCGTGCTCCGGGTCGACGGCCTGCGCCCCGCCGATGACCGGGTCGGGCAGCCGGACCTCCCGGCCGTCCCGGTCCTGCATCGGGTCCTCGCGCCGGGCGGCCCGCGAGCGCAGCAGGTCCAGGCAGACCCGGCCGACCACCGTGGTCAGCCAGCCGCCCAGGTTGGTGACCGCGCTCGTGTCGGCCCGCTCCAGCTTGAACCAGGCCTCCTGCACCGCGTCCTCGGCCTCGCTGAGCGAGCCGAGCATCCGGTAGGCCACGGCCCGCAGATGGGGTCGGTGCTCCTCGAACCGCGCGGCCGGAAAATCTTCCCCGTTCACCTGTCACATCCTCGCGTCGGGATCCGTCAGTGCTTCGACGGACGTTAACCGGTCCGCGCGACGCCCGCGCCGGGCCCCCTGAGCCGGAGGACCATCAGATGACCACCCACACCGCCCGGATGAAGAACCCCGCCATGGTCCTGCCGGACGCCATGAAGGGCATCCAGAACATCTACAAGGCGATGTACCAGGGCGGCGTGCCCCACCGGACCATGGAGCTGGTCCACCTGCGGGCCAGCCAGATCAACGGGTGCAGCGCCTGCGTCGTCGCGGGCGTCACCGGGGCCAAGAAGGCCGGCGAGACGGACGAGCGGCTGCACGCCGTCGCCGCCTGGCGGGAGGCGCCGTACTTCACCGACGAGGAGCGCGCGGCCCTGGCGCTGACCGAGGCCGCGACCCGGATCGCCGACCGCTCCGGGCAGGCCGTGCCGGACGACGTCTGGGACGCGGCGGCGGACCACTTCGGCGAGGAGCAGCTCTCCGCGATCATCCTGATGATCGGGCTGACCAACTTCTTCAACCGGATCAACGCGACGATCCAGGAGCCGGCCGGTGCGACCTGGAACTGAGCGGGCGGCGGCCCGGCTCAGGACTGGCGCCCGCGCCCCGCGTTCGGCGGGCGGCGCCGGCCGGGGCCCGAGGAGCCACCGGCCGGACCGCCCGACGGGCCGCCGGAGGAACCGCCGACCGGGCGCTGCCGGGGCGGACGGCCGGGGCCGAGGGCGGACTGACGGCGCTGGATCTCACGCCAGATCCGCGGCGGGCAGGGCCCCTGCGGGTGGTCGGAGAGGAAGCTCTCGTAGGGCACCCGGCGCGGCACCATCCCGACCTCGACCCAGGACGGCTTGCCGGTGCGGTCCCAGCCCTCGTTCTCCATCCGGATGTAGTCGTCGCGGTGGTCCTTGTCCTTGCTGGTGATCTGCAGGACCTCCGCGTACCCCTGCTGGGCCTGGAGGATCACGCAGTAGTGCCGGGCCGCCTCCGCCCGGTCGCGGAACGGCACCATCGCCACCCACACCTCCCCGGCGGCCGGGCGGGCGACGGTCCTGGTCCGGGAGTCGGTGCGGCGCGGCGGGGTCCAGGACCGCTCCGGCGGGCCGCCGGCCCAGGACCGGACGCGGAGCCGCCAGGCCCAGGCGATCGCGCCGACCACGACGCACTGGAGGGCCGAGGCGTTGGCCCCGGCCTGGTCCCGCACCCCGAAGACCTGCGGGGCGAGGTACGCGCCGACCAGGTGGGCGACCAGCGCGGCGAGTCCGGTGAGGGCGGCCGCCCGGACCGGGACCACCCAGGGTTCGACCCGGCGGCGGCGACCGGCCTGCCAGTCCAGCAGCAGGGCGACCGCGTAGGAGATGCCGGCCAGGATCGCCACCTGGGCCGGGGTGGCGTGCAGCGGCGGCGTCTGGCCCTTCATGACGGCGGGTATCAGGACGGGCAGGGCGAGCAGGTAGCCCAGCACCGTGAAGAAGATCAGCATGAAGAAGGCGTTCAGGCAGCCCCCGCCACCGGACCGCCGCCCGCCGCCTCTCGGGCCGTCGCCCGAACTGCCGTACCGCCGCGCCATGTTCGCCACCCCCACCGTGGTCGTCCCGGTCGGGCGCAATGTATCGGAGATCCCGGGGTGACGGGAGTGCCGCGATAATCCGGACATGACCGCCCGCCGACCGCCCTCCCGGACCGCCCGCCGCCCCTCTCCCCGGGCCGCTTCCTGGACCGCCTTCGGCGGCGATCTGCACCTCGACCTCACCGGGCGGCGGGCCGCCGGGACCGGGCTGCGGGCGGCCCTGGAGGACGCGCTGCGCGAGGCCGTGCAGGACGGACGGCTGGCGCCCGGTACCCGGCTGCCGTCCTCCCGGGCGCTCGGCGAGGACCTCGGGATCGCCCGGAACACCGTCGTGGAGGCGTACGGGCAGCTCACCGCCGAGGGGTGGCTCAGTTCGCGGCAGGGGTCCGGCACCACGGTGGCCGAACGCGCCACGCCGCGCCCCGCCGAGCGCCCCGCGACCCTGCCGCCGGGGATCCGGCCCACCGGGCGGCACGACCTGCTGCCCGGCCGGCCGGACCTCTCGCTGTTCCCGCGCACCGCCTGGCTGGCCGCCGCCCGGCGGGCGCTGGCCACCGCACCGCACGACGTGTTCGACTACGGCTCCCCGCTGGGCCGGATCGAGCTGCGGCGGGCGCTCACCGACTACCTGGCCCGGGTCCGCGGGGTGCGCACCGACCCGGAACGCCTGCTGATCTGCGCCGGGTTCAGCCAGGGCCTCGGTCTGCTCGCCGCAGCCCTGCGCGAGCGGCTCCGTCGTGGCGAGGACGGCGGTTCCCGCGCCGCCCGCGGCGCCCGCGCCGTGGCCGTCGAGGCGTACGGACTGCCGCCGCAGCGGGACGTCCTGCGGGCGGCCGGGCTCGCCCTCGTACCGCTGCCGATGGACGGGTACGGCGCGCGCACCGACCTGCTGACCGGGCCGGGCGCCCCGGCGGCCGGCGCCGTGCTGCTCGCCCCCGCGCACCAGTTCCCGACCGGCGTGGCCCTGGCCGCCGACCGCCGGTCGGCGGCGGTCCGCTGGGCGCGCGAGCACGACGGCTACGTGATCGAGGACGACTACGACGGCGAGTTCCGGTACGACCGGCAGCCGCTCGGCGCCATGCAGGCGCTCGACCCGGACCGCGTGGTCTACGGGGGGACGGCCGCCAAGAGCCTGGCCCCGGGCCTGCGGCTGGCCTGGCTGGCGCTGCCCGACGCGCTGGTCGAACCGGTCGCCCGGTTCAAGCGGCTGGCGGACACCATGTCCCCGGTGATCGACCAGCTGACCCTCGCCGAGCTGATCACCTCCGGCCGGTACGACCGGCACGTCCGCCGCTCCCGGCTTCACTACCGGCGCCGCCGGGACCGTCTGGTCGCGGCGCTCGCCGAGCGGGCCCCGCACGTCCGGGTCACCGGGATCGCCGCCGGGCTGCACGCCGTCCTGCAACTGCCGCCCGGCGCGGGCCCGGAGGCGGAACTGGTCGCCCGTGCGCGGGCGGCGGGCCTGGTCGTCTCCGGTCTCGGCCCGCACCTCCTCGACCCGTCGCTCGCCCCGGACGCCCCGCCCGCCCTGGTGGTCGGCTACGGCACCCCGCCCGAGCACGCCTTCCCGGCCGCCCTGGACGCTCTCTGCGCGCTGCTGGCCGAAGCGGGCGGCTAGCGGCACCGAGGCGGCGGTGCCGCAGTGCGAGCGGGGGGCGGCAGCACGGACAGGGGCGACAGCACGGGGCCCCGGATCAGGAATACCCTTGCCGCCCAAGGGAGTTCACTCCGGAAGCCGTCCACGTCCCGAGGGGGAACCGCCATGCGCATCGCCGTCATCGGAGCCGGCAAGGTCGGCCGCGGCCTGGCCCTGGCCTTCCACACCGCCGGGCTCGACGTCGCCCTCGGCACCCGGGACCCGGCCGCCGCCCCGGACGGGCCGGTGGAGGCGGTGGGGATCGGCGACGCGCTGGCGGGCGCCGACACCGTCGTCCTGGCCGTCACCGGCACGGCCGTGGACGGGCTGCTCGCCGAGCACGGCGCGGCCCTGGACGGCCTGCTGGTCGTCGACGCCACCAACCGGGCCGGGCGGCCGGACGGCGTCCTGCACAACGCCGGGGCCGTGGCCCGGCACGCGCCGGGGGCCCGGTACGCCCGGGCGTTCAACAGCGCCGGGGTGGAGCTGTTCGGCCGGCCGGACCCCGACGGGGCCGCCGCCGACCTGCTGTTCTCCGCCGACGAGGCGGACCGGGCCGCGGTCGAGCGGCTGATCGGCGCGGCCGGCCTGCGCCCGGCCTACCTGGGGCCGGAGTCGTACGCCGACCTCGACGCCGCGCTGCGCCTGCTGGTCCGGCTCACCGCGGTGAGCGGCAGGCGCCACCTGGGGTGGCGGGTGATCACCGAGTGACCGGCGCCGGTGCTACTTGTTCCGGTTGCCGAGCTCGAAGAGGAGCAGGATGAAACCGGCGAAGGCGTGGGTGGCGACCGTGTAGATCACCAGCCGGATGCCGACGCGGCGGTTGGCCCACTTGCCCGCGTCGATGGTCTTCGGGGCCGAGGCCGGGGCGGGCGCGGCGGCCGGGGCGGGGGTGGCGGGATCAGCCATGGGAGATCTCCTCCGAGTGTTCCGATGTTCCGACGTCGGGTCAGTGGTGCGGGGCAGGGCCGCCGCCGAGGCAGAGTTCGCCGCCGGGGCTCTGCAGCAGGGTGTGCATGAAGAGCAGCTCGACCCCGGCCGCCGAGTCGGCGGCGATGCAGTGCGGGGTGAGCGAGTCGAAGTGGGCGGAGTCGCCCTCGGCCAGCAGGTGGACGCGGTCGCCGAGGGTCAGCCTGAGCCGGCCCTGGAGGACGTAGAGCCATTCCTCGCCGGGGTGGACGCGGACCACCGTGTCCTGGACCCCCGGGGGGACGTGCACGCGCAGCGCCTGCATCGCGCGGCCGGGGGCGCCGGCCCGTCGGTAGCCCCAGCCGCCGGCCCGTCCGGGTTCGATGGCGCCGCCGCGCACCACCGGGTCCGGTTCGACGAGGCTCTCGCCGAGCAGGCCGGAGACGGAGGTGCCGTAGGCGCGGGCGAGGCCGAGCAGGACGGGCAGCGAGGGCTGCCGGCGCCCGGTCTCCAGTCGGGACAAGTACGCTTGGGAGAGCCCGACCCGGGCGGCGGCGACCTCCAGCGTGAGGCGGCTGCCGAGCCGGTGCTCGCGCAGCCTCGCGGCGAGGCCGGCCACGTCGTGGTCGTCGAACTGGTCGCCGGGGTCGGCGGGCGGACCGGCTGGGCTGGTGCTCATGTGTCCAGTGGACACCTCACATGCCGCAGGGGCAAGAAACTTGCCTCAGAGGCAAGACGGCTCCGCGTGCCCGCGCCCGGACGGCCGACCCTCCCGGCGGCGGCCCCGGCACCTCCGGCCTCCCCCGACTCCCCCGGGGGCCGCGGCGCGCCCTACGGCCTGGGGATGTTCCGCAGGTTGGACCGGGCCAGGTCGATCATCCGCCCCACCCCGCCCGAGAGCACCGTCCGGCCGGCCGCCAGCGCGAAGCCCTTCAGCTGGGCGGCGGTGATGTGCGGCGGGATGGAGAGCGCGTTCGGATCGGTCACCACGTCCACCAGTGCCGGACCGGGCCGCTCCAGCGCCTCCTCCAGCACCTCGCGGACCCGGGCCGGTTCGGTGACCCGCTTGGCCGGGATGCCCATCGCCCGGGCGATGCCGGCGTAGTCGACGTCGCCGTTGTCGATCTCCGACTCGGGGTAGCCGGAGACCAGCATCTCCAGCTTGATCATGCCGAGCGCGCCGTTGTTGAACACCACCGTCTTCACCGGCAGCCGGTGCTTGGCGACCGTGAGCAGCTCGCCCAGCAGCATCCCGATCCCGCCGTCACCGGCCATCGCCACCACCTGCCGCCCGGGACAGGCCAGTTGGGCGCCGATCGCGTGCGGCAGCGCGTTGGCCATCGAGCCGTGCAGGAAGGAGCCGATCACCCGGCGGCGCCCGTTGGGCTGCAGGTAGCGGGCGGCCCAGACGTTGTTCATGCCCGTGTCGACGGTGAACACCGCGTCGTCGGCGGCCACCTCGTCCAGGACCGAGGCCACGTACTCGGGGTGGATCGGCAGGTGCTTCCCGATGTCCCGGGTGTAGGCGCCGATCACGCCCTCCAGGGCGCGGCAGTGCTTGTCCAGCATGGCGTCCAGGAACGCCCGGTCGGTCTTCTGCTCCAGCAGCGGCAGCACGGCCCGCAGGGTGGACGGGACGTCGCCGTGCACGGCCAGTTCCAGCGGGGTGCGGCGGCCGAGCCGGGTGGCGTCGTGGTCCACCTGGACGGTGTGGGCCTGCGGCAGGAAGGAGTCGTACGGGAAGTCGGTGCCGAGGAGGACGACGAGGTCGGCCGAGTGGAGCGCCTCGTGGCAGGCACCGTAGCCGAGCAGACCGCTCATACCGACGTCGTACGGATTGTCGTACTGGATCCACTCCTTGCCGCGCAGGGAGTGTCCGACCGGCGCGTGCAGGGCGTCCGCGACCGCCATCACCTCGGCGTGCGCGCCGCGTACGCCCGCGCCGCAGAAGAGGGCCACCCGGCGGGCGGCGTTGAGCGCCTGGGCGAGGGCCTGCACCTGGGACCAGGGCGGGGCGGCGACGGCCTGCTCGGTCAGGAAGCTGCCGGTGCCGGTCGGTCCGGCGGCGGGCAGCGCTGCCACGTCGCCGGGGAAGGCCAGGACGGAGACACCGCGCGCGCCCAGCGCGTGCTGGATCGCGATCCGCAGCAGCCGGGGCAGCTGCGCGGGCGTGGAGACCGTCTCGCACCAGCTGCTGCAGTCGGTGAACACGCGATCGGGGTGGGTCTCCTGGAAGAAGCCGGTGCCGATCTGCGCGGACGGGATGTGCGAGGCCAGCGCGAGCACCGGCAGGCCGCTGCGCTGGGCGTCGTAGAGGCCCTGGATGAGGTGGGTGTTGCCGGGCCCGCAGGAGCCCGCGCAGACCGCCAGGCGCCCGCTCAGCTCGGCCTCGGCGGCGGCCGCGAAGGCGCCGGCCTCCTCGTTGCGCACGTGCACCCAGCTGATGCCCTCGGCTCGGCGGATCGCGTCCACCACCGGGTTGAGGCTGTCGCCGACCACCCCGTAGACCCGCTCCACCCCGGCCTGCCGGAGCACCTCCACCATCTGCTCGGCCACACTCACCACGGGGCTCTCCTCCACCGGCCGACGGTTGCCGCACGACACCGCCACCGTCCGGCCTACGGGCCCGCCCCGCAGCCGGAGCGGGCCCGTACGGGTGAACGGAGGGCCGGGGCGGGCCCTTCGCGTCCTCCTACTCCGCCGCGAGGTGGTCCGCCGCCGCGCCGACCCGCCCGCCCGCCACGCCCGCCTGCGGCTGGCGGCGGGCCGGTTCCCGGCCGGGCGGCTGGCTGCACCGCTCCTGGGCGGGCGGGGCGGTGGTCGGCAGCGAGACCGGCTCACCGGCCTTCACCTGGACGGCCTCGCCGTCGTGCCGCAGGTGGATCACCTCGCCGCGGCGCAGCGTGTAGGTGGTCTCGTCGTGGCCGATCCGGACGCCCAGCAGCTGGCCGCGGACCAGCAGGGAGAAGCTGAGCCGCATCAGCCCGCTGGGCAGCCGCGGCCGGAAGGAGAGCGTCTCGCCGTGGTCGCGCAGACCGCCGAAGCCCGCCACCAGGGCGACGCACGCCCCGGCCAGCGAGGCCATGTGCAGGCCGTCCCGGGTGTTGCCGCCGAGGTCGTGCAGGTCCATCAGGGCGGCTTCGGCGGTGTAGTCGTACGCGAGGTCGAGCTGGCCGACCTCGGAGGCGATCACCGCCTGGGTGCAGGCGGAGAGCGAGGAGTCGCGGACGGTCAGCCGCTCGTAGTAGGCGAAGTTGCGGGCCTTCTGCTCGTCGGTGAAGGCGTCGCCGCGGACCTGCATGGCGAGCACCAGGTCGGCCTGCTTGACCACCTGCTTCCGGTACAGGTCGAAGTACGGGTAGTGCAGCAGCAGCGGGTAGTTCTCGGCCGGGGTGTTCTCGAAGTCCCAGAGCTGGTGGTCGGTGAAGCCGTCGGCCTGCGGGTGGACGCCGAGGTTCTCGTCGTACGGGACGAACATCGCGGCGGCGGCGTCCCGCCAGGCGGCGGTCTCCTCGGTGTCGACGCCGAGCGCGGAGGCCTCGCGCGGGTGCCGGGCGGCGGCCTCGGCGGCGGCGCGCAGGTTGGTCTGCGCCATCAGGTTGGTGAAGACGTTGTTGTCGGCGACGGCGCTGTACTCGTCCGGCCCGGTGACGCCCTCGATGCGGAAGTTGCCGGCCGCGTCGTGGTGGCCGAGCGAGCGCCACATCCGGGCCGTCTCGACCAGCAGCTCCAGCCCGTACTCGCGCTCGAACTCGACGTCCCCGGTGGCCCGGGCGTACCGGGCGACGGCGGCCGCGATGTCCGCGCCGATGTGGAAGGCGGCGGTGCCGGCCGGCCAGTAGCCCGAGCACTCCTCACCGCGGATCGTCCGCCACGGGAACACCGCGCCGGCCAGGCCGAGTTGCGCCGCCCGCTCGCGGGCCAGCGGCAGCGTGGTGTGCCGCCAGCGCAGCGCCTGGTTGACGGCGGAGGGCAGGCAGTAGGTGAGGACCGGGAGGACGAAGGTCTCGGTGTCCCAGAAGCTGTGCCCGTCGTAGCCCGGTCCGGTCAGCCCCTTGGCGGGGATGGCCCGTTCCTCGCTCCGGGCGCCGGCCTGGAGGACGTGGAAGACGGCGAACCGCACGGCCTGCTGGAGTTCGACGTCACCCTCGATCTCGATGTCGCTGGTGTCCCAGAACTCCTCCAGGAACCGGGCCTGTTCGGCGACCAGGCCGTCCCAGCCGGTGTACCGGGCGGCGGTCAGCGCGGCCTCCACCTGGTCCCGGACGGCCGGCTGCGAACGGGTCGCCGACCAGCCGTAGGACATGAACTTCACCAGTCGCAGCCGCTCCCCGGGCCGGAGCACGGTGGTGACGCTGATCCGGCAGTGGTCGTCCTCGGACTCGGCCACCGTGTCCAGCCGGTCCGGGCCCTCGATGACGTGGTCCATCCCGGCCGCGACCCGGATGCCGCTGTACCGGGTGCGGTGCACCAGCACGGCCTTCGTGCCGCCCGCGTGGCTCACCTCGGCGAGCAGCGGAGCCTCCAGGACGGCGGCGGCCCGCGGGTCGCCGTCGGCACCGCCGGGCAGCTGCTCGTTGGCGACCAGCTCGGACTGGAGCACGATCCGCACCGGGCCGTCCACCGCCTCGACGGTGTACTCGACGGCGGCGATGGCCCGCTGGGTGAGCGAGACCAGCCGGGTGGACTCGACCCTGATGGTCCGCCCGGCCGGGGAGGTCCACTCGGCGGAGCGCCGCAGCAGCCCCTCCCGGAAGTCCAGCCACCGCCGGTGGTTGAGCAGTTCGCCGTACCTGAGGTCGAACGGCTCGTCGTCCACCAGCAGGCGGATGATCTTGCCGTTGGTCACGTTGATGACGCTCTGGCTGGACTCCGGGTAGCCGTAGCCGCCCTCCCCGTACGGCAGCGGGCGCAGCTCGAAGACGCCGTTCAGGTAGGTGCCGGGCAGGCCGTGCGGCTCGCCCTCGTCCAGGTTCGCCCGCAGGCCGATGTGGCCGTTGGAGAGGGCGAAGACGGACTCGGCGCGGGCCATGGCGGCCAGGTCGAGGCCCTGCTCGGCGATCTGCCACGGGTCGACGACGAAGGGCTGCTCCTGGCCGGTCATGCCGTCTCCTCGGGGATCAGTTCGGCGAGGTCCCGGACCACCACGGTGGCGCCGTCGCGGCGCAGTTCGTCGGCCTGGCCGGCGCGGTCCACCCCGACGACCGCGCCGAAGCCGCCGGCCCGGCCGGAGGCGACCCCGGCCAGCGCGTCCTCGAAGACGGCGGCGTGCGCGGGCTCCACGCCCAACGACCGGGCGGCGGCCAGGTAGGTGTCCGGCGCGGGCTTGCCCGGCAGTCCCTCCCGCTTGGCGACGACGCCGTCCACGACGACGTCGAAGAACGCCTCGATGCCGGCGGCGCGCAGCACGTCCCGGCAGTTGGCGCTCGACGAGACGACCGCGGTGGGCAGGCCGAGGGCGCGCAGCCGGCGCACGTACGCGACCGAGCCGTCGTACGGGCGGACGCCCTGCTCGCGGATCATCCGCAGCACGGTGTCGTTCTTGGCGCGGCTGACGCCGTGCACCGTGCGGGCCCCGGGCGGGTCGGCGTCGGTGCCCTCGGGCAGGTCGATGCCCCGGCTGTGCAGGAACGCGCGGGTGCCGTCGAGTCTCGGCCGGCCGTCCACGTGGGCGTCGTAGTCGGCGACGGCGTCGAAGGGAACGAACGGCCCGCCGGTGCGGGCCGCTTCGGCGCGCAGGAGGGCGTCGAAGGTGTCCTTCCAGGCCGCGGCGTGCACCGTGGCGGTCTGGGTGAGCACCCCGTCGAGGTCGAAAAGGAAAGCGCGGATGTCGTCCGGTAGCCCCAGCATGGGTGCAGTCTTACCCGCGAACGCGAACCTAGCCGCCCATTCCCGGCGGCGCGTCGCGGGAACGGGCGGCCGGGGGCCGCGCCGGGGTCGGTCAGGGCGAGTCGGGGGTGGCGGTCACGGCGAAGACGGCGCCCTGCGGGTCTTGGACCACCGCCATCCGCCCGGCCTGCATGTCGAACGGCGGCTGGATCACCGCGCCGCCCGCCTTGACCAGGGCGTCCACCGTGGAGTCGGTGTCGTCGACGGAGAAGTACGTCATCCAGTGCGGGGGCGTGCCCGGCGGCAGGTACCCGGCGACCGGCTGCATCCCGCCCACGGTGTGGTCGCCGACGTTGAGGGAGTAGAACCCCTCCATGCCCTGGATGGTGCCCGGGCGCAGGCCGAGCGCCTGCTGGTAGAACCGGCCGGACGCCTCGGTGTCGGTGGTGTTGAGCTCGTTCCAGACCAGTGCGCCGGGCTCGTTGACGACGCCCGCGCCGATGAACTCCAGCTTCTGCCAGACCCCGAAGACCGCGCCGGTCGGGTCGCCGGCGACCAGCATCCGGCCGGTGTCGCCGACCTCCATCGTCGGGTACACGATGGTGCCGCCCGCCTCGGTGATCGCCCGGCCGGTCGCCTCCACGTCGTCCGAGGCCAGGTAGGTGGTCCAGCCGACCGGCGGCAGCGGCTGGCCCTCGGGGGCCGACCGGCCCATGATCCCGGCGACCGGCCTGCCGTTCAGCGAGCACACGGAGTAGCCGCCGAACTCGGGCGGCCCGACCTCGCCCTGCCAGCCGAACAGGTCACGGTAGAAGTCGAGTGCGGCCTGCTGGTCGCTCGCCATCAGGTCCACCCAACACGGGGTGCCGGGCTTGTACGGTGCGGTGACTACGGGCATTCCTGGGCCTCCCAAGCGATGGTCCTCCGCCGCGGCCGGTCCGGGACGCCGCGGCCGACCGGCCGCGCGACCGAACGGCCGTACACCGCCCACGATCGCCTCGCGCCCGCGATCCCGCCACCGGACGGCGCCCCGGCGGGCGACCGCTCGCCGGGGCGGCCGGGGCGGTCACTCCTCGTGGCGGGCCCTTCGGGCCGCGGCGGCGCGGGCGGGTCGGCCGCGCGCCGGCCGCGGGCAACGCGCACCGACTCGGGCCAACGCACGCCGGCACGGGGCAACGCGCGCCGGTCCGGGGCAACGCACGCCGGTCGGCCGGTCAGCCGCCGGAACCGTAGGTCGTGCCCTCGCAGAGGTTGTCGTCCGCCGAGCGGGTGTCGTTGATGACGCTGGTGGGCAGCGGGGCCGGCTCGGCCGGGGTGGCCGGCGCGGCCGAGGCACCGGGGACGGTGGCGGTGGCGTCAGCCGTCCCGCCGTTGGCCGCCGCGAAGTCCTTGCCGACGATCACCGTGATCCCGGCCGTCTTCCCGGCCGCGACGGAGGCCCCCGGGAACAGCTCGGCGACCTTCTCCGCGTTCGCCCGCTGCCCCGTGCCGTACTCGATCATCGTGGTCGCGTACTTGGTGTTCATCGCCGCGCCCATCCTGGTGGCGGCGAACTTGGCCGTCTTCAGCAGCTCGGCCGCCTTGCCGTCCATCCCGCGGGAGACGGTGCCGTTGTAGACGCCCACCTTGATGCTCTGGTTGGCGGTGTCCGCGGCCGTGGTGGCGGCGGCGGGGGTGGTCGGCGCGGCGGGCGCCACCGCCGGGGTCGTGGCCTCCGCGGGCTGCTCGCCGGTGGCGTTCTGGCCGTCGATGGTGCGGTCGGCCTTGATGGTCGCCCAGAGCTTGTCCGCGTCGGCCTTCACGAGTTCGAGGGCCTCGTCGGTGCGGATGCGCCACGGTGCGGTGACGAACTTGAGGTCGTGCATGTCGATGTCCTTCAGCGAGAGACCGAAGGACATCAGTTTGTCGACCGAGCCGAGGCCCTCGTCGACCGTCAGCGACTTGGTGGCCGCGTCGGCGAGCGGCAACAGGTTGGTGGGGGTGAGTCCCTGTTTCTTGATCTTCGAGGCGAGCGAGCTGAGGAAGGCCTGCTGGCGTTTCATCCGGCCGATGTCGGAGCCGTCGCCGATGCCGTGACGCAGTCGCACGTAGTCGAGCGCCTGCTGGCCCTGCACCTTCTGCGGACCCCTCTTCAGGACCACGTCGCCCTTCTTGGGCAGCTTCTGGTTGAGGTCCTTCTCGTAGATGTCCTCCGGCAGGCATATGTCGACGCCGTCCACCGCCTTGGTCATCGCGGCGAAGCCCTGGAAGTCCACCACGATGGTGTGGTTGACGAAGATGCCGGTGATCTTCTCCACCGCGTTCTGGGTGCAGGCCGGGTTCCCCGTCTCCGACCCTCCGGTCGAGAAGGCCTCGTTGAACTTCCCGACGTGCTCCTTCGTCCACTGCCCGTTCGCCTGCTTGCACTTGGGCAGGGTGACCAGGGTGTCGCGCGGGAACGAGATCCCGACCGCGTGTTTGTGGTCGGCGTAGACGTGCAGCAGGATCGTGGTGTCCGAGCGGGCGCCGCCGTCCTCGCCGCCGCCGAGGTCCGCGTTGCCCTTGCCGCGGCTGTCCGAGCCGATCAGCAGGATGTTGACCGGCTTGTTGCCGTTGGCGTCCGCCGCCGCCTCCGGCGGGCGCTCGGCGGCGACGCCGTCCTTGCCGAAGGACTTGATGTTGCCGTTGAGCTTCCAGTAGATCGCGCCACCGGTCCCGGCGATCAGCACCAGCGCGCCGGCGGCCGACCAGGCCGCGATCTTCTTGACGTTCCGCTTCGGCTTCCGGCTCGCCCGGGCCGCCGCGCGTCCGCCCGCCGGGGACGCACCCGCCGGAGACGTGGCCGGTGCCGCGGTGCCACCCCTGTGCGGCCCGGCCTTGGCGGGCCCGCCGTTGCCCGGCCCGCCCCTGCCCTGCGCGGCCCGCCGGGCCTCGGCCCGTCCACCGGTCCGCGGCGGCGGCACCGCACCGCCGGCCGCGCCGCCGTCCGTCAGCGCACCGGGCGCGTCGTCGCCACGAGCCGGGCTCTCGCCCCACTGACCTGACATGCGTGCACCTTTCACTGCCGGACGCCGCGCCCCCCTGCGACCGGACGCACTGCACACAGAGAAGACGGTCGAGACCGCCTCCGGGTTGCACATACGACGGTCGCAATAACGGACGGGCTCCCCGGCACCACCCCCGGGCGCCCGTTCCGCCCCACCGGTCCGCCGGCTCCCCGGGAGATTCACCCGGAGCGTACAAATCGCCCATACGAACAACCTGGCCTCGTCACAGGCCCCGCCCCGCACGCCGCCGGGGGTGTCCAGTGACGGGTGCATGCTTTATGTTGCACAGGCAGCACACGGGGGAGACGGCAGGCGGCGAATGGCACGGGACTACGACAGTCAGCTCCTGGAGTCGGTGGCGGTACGCCGCCGCAGGATGCGGGACTCGCTGCTCTTCGGCGCGGAGCGGGTGCGCCGGGCGGCGGACGAACGGCTCGGGAAGGTGTTCGCGGGGATCGCCATCGCGGCCGTCCTCTGCGCGGGCTGCGTCGGCTGGTCGTTCCTCCAGGCCACGCTCGCGAAGCAGAAGGCGGAGCAGCAGAAGCAGCAGCAACGCCAGGTGCAGCCGTACGGCGGGCCGACCGGATCGCCGGGTCCGGCGCCGACGGCGAGCCCCTCGCCGTCGTCCGGCCCGACCGGGCCGTAGCACCCCGGACGTGGCAGCGACGTGGAAGCACTGGTCCGAGAGGTCGAAAAGGGCGCGATGATAGGTTCCCACAAGTGGTGAGCACAGCAACGACTTCCCCGGCACGGCAGAGCAGGGTGACCCTGATCGGGGAGCGACGCCAGGCCGACGTGGTCCTGCCCGCCGACACCCCGATCGGGGTGCTGCTCCCGGACATCCTGCAGCTGCTCGACGACCGGACCGCCTCCCGGCCCATGGCGCGTCAGCTGATGACGCCGGACGGCTCCGCGCTGCCGCACGACAGCACCCTGGAATCGGCGGGGGTGGCCGACGGCGCCGTCCTGCGCCTCGTGCGGACCCACTCCGCGCCGCCCGCCCCGGTCGTGCACGACGTCATCGACCTGGTGGCCGACGACCTCAACCTCCAGGCCTGGCGCTGGCGCCCGGCCGCCCGACGGGGCAGCGCCGGCGTGGCGACCGTCGCCTTCGCGGTGACCGCCGCCCTCCTCGCCCGGCGCGAGTTCGCGCTCGACGCGCTGGCCGGCGTCCTGCTCGGCCTCGCCGCCGCGCTGGCGGTCGTCGGGGCACTCGTCGCCCGGATCGGGAAGGGCAACCGGGGCCTGGCCACCGCGCTCCTGCTCGCCTCGGGCGGACTCGGCGTCCTCGGCGCGTGGAGCGCCGCCGACGCCTTCGACTGGTCCGCGAGCGTACGGCTGGCCGCCGTCGCGGGCGCGCTGACCGTGACGGTCGCACTCCTCGGCGTCCTCTCCCCGCTCGGCCGCGGCGGTCTGATCGGCGCCGTCTCCGTCGCCGCGATCACCGCCGTGTGGGAGGCCGTCGCCGCCACCGGGGCCGACCCGGCCCGGATCGGCGCCGTGATGGCGGTGTTCTCCGTGGTGCTGCTCGGACTGCTGCCACGCCTCGCGCTGATGGGATCGGGGCTCACCGCGCTCGACGACCGCCGCTCCGGCGGAGCGTCCGTCAGCCGCCACGAGGTGGGCACCGCCCTGGCCGCCACCCACCGCGGGCTGGCGCTCGCGACCATCGCGACCGCGGTCTCGGCCGCCGGCGCGGGCTGGCTGCTCACCCTGACCGCCGAGCCGGACGTCTGGACCGTGGCGCTGCCGTCACTGGTCGCCGTGGTGCTGCTCTCCCGGGCCCGGGCCTTCCCCCTGGTCGCCGAGGTCGTGGCGCTGTTCACCGCCTCGGGGGTCCTCGTGGTGCGCCTGGCGCTGCTGTGGATGCGGCACGGCGGGGGTGCCGGGGCGCTGGCCGTCCTGTGCGCCGCCGCGCTGCTGCCGCTGCTCGTCCTGGCGGTCCAGCCGCCCGAGCACACCCAGGTCCGGCTGCGGCGGCTGGCCGACCTCGTCGAGTCCGTCGGGATGGTGGGGCTGTTCCCGCTGGCCGTCGGGGTGTTCGGGGTGTACGGGCAACTGCTCGACAAGTTCTGAACCGACGTCGAAGTCGGTTTCCGAGTCAACGCACAGGAGCTCCGGGCGGGGCGGTACGTGGAGTGGAAGGGGCGGTTGCAGGCATGCCGAACGGAGAGAACTGGCAGGGCGACGTCCTGCGCGATCTGAGGGCCCCGGCGCCCGGCCCGACGCCGGACCAGGCGCAGGCCCAGGCCCAGGCGCAGACCCAGCTGCAGACCCAGCTGCAGGCCCTGGACCAGGCCCAGGCCACCGCCGCGCAGACCTTCGCCCAGGCCCTCACCGCTCCCGACCAGGGGTCGGCACCGGGATACGAGCAGGGATACGGACAGGCGTACGGGCAGGGGTACGAGCAGGCCCCCGCCGGACAGCCGCAGGGCGCCGCCCCCGGCCGGCAGGCCGTCGCGCCCCGGTCCCCCGACTCCCGGCCCACCGTCGACCGGAACCTCGCCGCCGTCGCCCGCAAGCCCCGCAGCGGCGAGGCCCTCGCGACCCGCGTCGCCCGCGCCGTCTGGAAGAACGTCTCCAAGTCCGCCGCCCGCGAGGTCGCCGAGGCCACCCGCACCGCCGAGATCCTCCAGCAGCCGGTCACGACCGGCCGCCAGATCGCCGTCACCTCCATCCGCGGCGGCGCCGGCAAGTCCACCGTCGCGGCGCTGCTCGGCACCACCTACGCGCACTACCGCAAGGACCCGGTCCTCTTCGTCGAGGCCGATCCGGCACTCGGCTCGCTGCCCGTCAAGCTCGGCGCCGAGACCGTGCGGTGGACCACCAGCGACGTCGCCGACATCGTCAAGCCGCAGATGTCGCTGCTCGACGTCACCGGCTACCTCGTCCAGCTCCGCAACAACTCCTGGCTGCTGCCGGGAAGCCAGGGCCAGATCGGCACGATGCTGGACGCCCGCGGCTACCAGCGCGTCATGGTCGCCCTGCGCCGCTACTTCGGCATCACCGTCGTCGACTGCCAGACCCTGCCCGCCGAGGTCGCCCGCGTCGCGCTCTCCGCCTCCCAGGCCCGCGTGCTGACCACCCCCGCGACCCTCGACGGCGTCGCCAGCACCCACGAGGTCCTCCAGTGGATGCGCGGCCTGCCGCCGCACGTGATCGCCGGCACGGTCGTCGTCGTCACCGAGCAGACCCCGCACTCCGGCGTCGACCTCGACGCCGCGGTGCGCACCCTCCGCTCCACCGGCACGAGCGTCCACCTCCTGCGGTACGACCGCCACCTCGCGGCCGGCGGCACCATCCGCACCGACCTGCTCACCCGGGCCACCCGGACGACCGCCACCCGGCTCGCCGCGGACGTCTTCGAGCTCTCCCAGAAGCGCCACTGACGATGAGCACCCGACTGATCCACCGCCCGGCCAGGACCGTCAGGCCCCCGGCCGCCCCCGAGGCCCGCACCATCGAGGCACCGCCCAACCTCCCCGAGGGGAAGGCCGGCAACATCGCGATGTCGCTGCTGCCGGTGGCCGGCGTGATGTCCTCGGTCGTGATGATGACGGTCGTCCGCAACAGCCAGTTCGCCGCCCTCGGCGCGCTGGTCCTGGTCGTCACCGTCATCGGCTCCCTCGGCCTGGTCTTCTCCCAGCGCGGCAAGGCCCAGCGCACCCGCCGCACCCAGCGCGAGGCCTACCTCTCCTACCTGGAGGACCTCCGCGAGGAACTCGCCGGCGAGGAGCGCGAACGGGGCGAGCACGCCGGCGTCCTCAACCCGCCGCCGCCCGCCCTGTACGACATCGTCCGCGACCCGGCCCGGCTGTGGGAGCGCCGCCGCGTCGACGGCGACTTCCTGCGGGTCCGCGTCGGCACCGGCGAGATGCCCGTCCGGGACCTGCGGATCGGTCAGCAGAGCTCGTCCGTCCTCACCCCGCCGGACCGCTTCATGCTCAACGAGGCCTCGGCGCTCACCACCCGCTTCCGCACCGGCACCGAACTCCCGCTCACCGTCCCGCTCGACCGCGTCGGCGACATCAGCGTCGTCGGCCCCCGCGAGGACTGCCTGCGCGTCGCCCGCGCCCTGCTCGTCCAGACCGCCGCCCTGCACGCACCCGACGACGTGACCGTCGCGCTCGCCGTGCCCGGCGACCGGCTCGCCGACTGGGAGTGGGCCAAGTGGATGCCGCACCTGCTCGACACCGAGCAGCTCGACGGTCCCGTCGCCGCCCGCCGCATCGCCCCCTCCGTGGCCCAGCTCGCCCAGCAGCTCGGCCCCGAACTGCGCCGCCGCGCCTCCTACGCGGCCGAGGTGCGCCGGGGCCTGTCCGGCCAGGACGCCCTCTCCATGACCTCCCGACTGCTGGTGATCGCCGACGGGCACGGCGACGACGCCGTCGACCTGCCGCTCCCCGACGAGGCCGTCGGGCTGCGGGAGATGGGCGTCACCGTGCTGCACCTGCTCGAACAGCGGATCCAGGAACCCGGACAGATCGGTCTGCGGATCACCGTCGACGGCGACCGGGTGGTCATCGAGGACCTGCGCGAGGAGCAGCCGATCAGCGCCCACGGCACCGTGGACGAGGTCGGCGTCCCCTTCGCCGAGGGCCTGGCCCGGATGCTCGCCCCGCTGCGGCTGTCCGCCGAGTCGCTCGTCGACGCCCCGCTGTCCGGCCCGGTCGACTTCGCCGACCTGCTCGGCATCGACGACGTCGCCCGCCTCGACCTCGGCCGGCTCTGGGCGCCCCGCGGCGAACGCGCCTTCCTCCGCGTCCCCATCGGCATCAGCGACTCCCGCGAGCCTGTGCTGCTCGACCTGAAGGAGTCCTCCGAACTGGGCATGGGGCCGCACGGCCTCTGCGTCGGCGCCACCGGCTCCGGCAAGTCCGAACTGCTGCGCACCCTGGTGCTCGCCCTCGTCGCCACGCACCCGCCGGAGGACCTCGCGCTGGTCCTGGTCGACTACAAGGGCGGGGCGACCTTCGCCCCCTTCGCGGAACTGCCGCACGTCGCCGGCGTCATCACCAACCTGGAGAACCAGGCGGGCCTGGTCGAGCGCGTGCACGCCTCGCTCGCGGGCGAGGTCAAGCGCCGCCAGCAGGTCCTCAAGGACGCGGGCAACGTCGCCGACATCGGCGCCTACGCCGCCCTGCGCGCCGAACGACGGCCCGACCTGGACCCACTGCCGCACCTGTTCGTCGTCATCGACGAGTTCGGCGAACTCCTCACCGCCAAGCCCGACTTCATCGACCTCTTCCTGTCGATCGGCCGGATCGGCCGCTCCATCGGCGTGCACCTGCTGCTGTCCAGCCAGCGCATCGAGGGCGGCAACCTGAAGGGCCTGGACACCTACCTGTCCTACCGGCTGGGCCTGCGGACCTTCTCCGCCGACGAGTCCCGCACCGTCCTGGACACCACCGACGCCTTCCACCTCCCGCCGCTGCCCGGCTTCGGCTACCTCAAGGTCGACACCAGCCACTACGAGCGCTTCAAGGCCAGCTACGTCTCCGGCGGCTACCGGGGCCCCGTCCAGCGCAGCGAACAGGAACAGAGCGGACCGCTCGCCCTGGAGTACCCGGCGTTCAACAGCATGTCCCGGCCCGAGGGCCGGGAGCAGCGGGAGCCGGCCACCCGGCGCCGCGAGACCGGCCCGACCGAACTCGGTGTCATCGTCGGACAGCTGGAGCACGCCGCCGACCCCGCCCGCCAGATCTGGCTGCCGCCGCTGCCCGGCGCCGTCCCGCTCGACGCGATCGCGGGCCCGCTGGACGTCGGTCCGCGCGGGCTGCAGCTCGCCCGGCGGCGCGGACGGCTCCAGGTGCCGCTCGGTCTCCTCGACGACCCGGCGAAGCAGTGGCAGGGCGAGTGGTTCCTGGACCTCACGGTCGCGGGCGGCCACGCCGCCGTCATCGGCGGCCCGCAGTCCGGCAAGACCACGCTGCTGCGCACCCTCGTCCTCTCGCTCGCGCTGACCCACACCCCGCAGGAGGTCGGCGTCTACGGCCTCGACCTGGTCGGCGGCGGCCTCCAGGCCCTGTCGGGGCTGCCGCACGTCGGCGGCATCGCCGGGCGCGCCGACCGCGAACGGGCGGCCCGCACGGTCGAGGAGGTGCGGACCATGCTCACCACCCGCGAGAACGTCTTCCGCGACCACAACATCGACTCCGTCGAGCAGCTGCGCACCCTGCACGCGGCGGGCCGGCTGCCCCGGCTGGCGTCCGCCGAGATCGTCCTCGTCATCGACGGCTTCGGCGCGCTGCGCGACGACTTCGAGGACCTCGACGACGCCGTCGTCGACATCCTCAAGCGCGGTGGCGGCTACGGCATCCACGTGGTGGCCGGCATGCTCCGCTGGAACGACGTCCGCATCGCCACCCAGTCGAACTTCGGCACCCGCGTGGAGCTGCGGCTCAACGACCCCACCGAGACCAGCATCGAGCGCAAGCTCGCCGCGACCCTCGCCGCCGACGAGCCCGGCCGCGTCCTGACCGACGGCCGGCTCTTCGCCCAGGTCGCCCTGCCCCGGACCGACGGGCTCGCCGACACCGCGGAGCTGGGCACCGTCCTGGAGCAGACGGCCCGCACCGTGCGCGCCACCTGGAGCGGCGAGGTCGCCCAACCCGTCCGGGTCCTGCCGCACGTCCTGGAGCCGCACCTGCTCCCGGGGCCGGTCGCCGAGCCGAAGCGGGTCCCGCTCGGCCTGGACCAGGCGGCGCTGGAACCCGTCCTGCTGGACCTCTTCCGGCACGACCAGCACCTGTTGGTGATGGGCGACAGCGAGTGCGGCAAGACCAACCTGCTGAAGACCCTCGCCGCCGGCCTGATCGAGCGGCACGGTGCGGACGAACTGGTCTTCGCCGTGATGGACCCGCGGCGCAGCCTGCGCGGCGTGATCCCGGAGGAGTACAGCGGCGGCTACGCGTACAACGCCCGGATGTGCGCGGGCCTGGCGGCCGGCGTCTCCACCGAGCTGGAACGCCGGCTGCCCGACGAGAACGCGCCGCTGGACGCGCTGGAAGCCGGCAGCTGGGGCGGCGGCCCGCGGATCGTGGTGCTCGTCGACGACTACGACGTGCTCACCACCGCCGGCCAGAGCCCGCTCGAACCGTTCCTGCCCTACCTCCCCTCGGCCGCGGACATCGGTCTGCACTTCGTGCTGACCCGCCGGGTGGCGGGCGCCTCGCGCGGCATGTACGAGCCGCTGGTGCAGGCCCTGCGCGAGTCGGGGGCGACCGCGGTGGTGATGGCGGGCGACCGCGGCGAGGGCCAGCTGTTCCCCGGGGTCTACGCCTCCCAGCAGCCCGCGGGGCGGGGGGTCCTGGTCCGCCGGGGGCAGGAGAACCGCCTGATCCAGACCGTCTACACGGCCGACTGACCGCACCGCCCGTCCCTCCCGCGCGTTCCCCCGCGTCCCGGACACCCCGGACGCCCCGCACAGCCGAACGCGTGCCCGCCCGACCGCTCGCGCGCCCGCCACCCGTACGACCGCCACCCCCGCCACCCCGAAGGACCTCACGACCCCATGACCAAGGACGTCATCACCCTCACCCCGCGGATGCCCGACCCCTGGAGCGTGCTCGCCGGCCTGCTCGCCGGCGGGCCCGACAAGCTGGTGAACACGGCGGGCGAGGACGCGGTCATCCAGCTCTGCGACGAGCAGGGCCGGCCGCTGCTCTCCGTCGAGGCGCCGCTGCTGGTGCAGGTCCGGGGCGAGGCCGAGCGACTGCTCGGCGCGAACCCGCCGCGGGTCCCGTTCTGGTGGACGGAGGCCCGGGCCACCACCGGCGTCCCGGACGCGGAGCGGCTCGCGGGCGCCTTCGCGGCCCGGCTGGCCTCCCTGTCCGGGGGCAGCGCGTGGCCGCCGCAGGCCGCGCGGTCGACGGCCGTGGTGGAGACGGCGGGCCTGACCGCGGCGCCGGCGCCCGCCGCCGCCCAGCCCGCCGTCGACGTACTGACCGACAAGGTCGCCGTGGTCATCATGGACCGCCCGGTGGTCGCCATGACCGCCTGGCTCTCCGACGCCTTCCGGGCCGCCGCCGCCAGCAGCCGGGGCCTGCAGATCGTCACCCCCGCCGGGACGACGCTCTCCCCCGCCGTCCTCGCGAACCTGCCGGGCTGGCCGTCGCGCTGGGTCGTCCAGGACGATCGCGACGGCTACTACGACGGGCACACGGGCGCGGTGCTGCGCTGGCAGGAGGGCATGTTCGCCACCGTGGTACCGGCGGACGCCACCGCCGACGATCCGCGCACCCCGGTGGCGGCCGCGTACCAGGAGGTCCGGGCCTGCGCCGAACGGCAGTTGGCGATCACGTTCCGGACGGTCCACCCGGCGGACGACCGGCTGGTCCTCGGCGGCGCCCTGGAGACGGTCTGGCGCGAGCTCACCGGGGAGCCCCCGGCCGGCTGGGGCACCGCCGAACCCGCCAACCTGCCCTGGTCCCTCGGGCGGCTGACCGACCTCGCGCACTCGCGGGCGCCCGAGCCGACCTGGTTCGTGGTGGTCGGCAGCCCGGAGCGGCCGGGTCTGGCCACGCTGAAGGTCACCCGGACCAAGGCGGGGGTCGAGGAGGACGTGACCCTGGCGTTCGGCTACGGGGCCGACGAGGAGCCGCCGTTGGACGCGCTGCCGGGGGTCGCGGAGACGCTGGTCACCCGGCACCGGCTCCAGTCGATGCTCCTCCAGCTGCGCAGGGCCCGCCGCGACCTGGCGGTGCCGCCCCACTTCGAGGGCCCGGGCGTGCCGCTGGCCTTCGTCCTCGGCGCGGAGGAGGTCCGGGCGCTGCCGGACGACCGCGCCCGGCGCACGCCGCTGTCGCAGCAGCCGGTGGCGCTCGGTCCGAAGACCCGGCCCGCCTACTACTACCCGCTGCCCGGGGACCCGTCCGACCTCTCCGGGTGGGCCGACTTCGAGCGGCTGGTGCGGCATTTGAAGGGCGCGTGAAGTCACCTTCACCTTGTCATATGTTCGTCACGGTCCCCCCCGACAGCTTGCGTTGTCGGGGTGAGTTGATAGAACGTTGGTAGCAAGTTGGATAGACATTCATTCGGTCGAGCGGACGGGGGAGCGGTATGAAGTTCGACATGGGGACGCAGGCGCTGACCAAGCTGATGTCCGGGTCCCGGACGTCGAGTGCGGACCTGGGCACGCTGATCAAGCAGCTGGTGCAGGCCGCCCAGCCGCTGGAGGGCAAGTTCAACGGCCAGGGCAAGGTCGCCTTCGACTCGTTCAAGTCGCGGTCGGACGAGATCACCCAGGCGCTGAACTCCTCGCTGTCGGCCATCCTGGGCGGCCAGTCGGGCATGGAGCAGGCCTTCGGCTCCGGCGACCAGGAGCAGGGCCAGAACGCGAAGCAGCAGATGGCGTCGGCGAACTTCGACGCGGCCCGGTTCTCGGGCAGCCGCTGACGAACGGCCCCGGAGCCTTCGTCAGAACCTTGGAACCACAACGGGGAGTGATGTGTGATGGCCGGTGGAACGGACCGCCGTTCGTACGACTCGGGCGCCTCGACCGAGGCGCAGCGCAACCTCCAGCTGGTCATCGGCCAGCTGGAGCAGGTGATCGCGGCGCGTGACGCGCAGGTGAAGGCCGCCATCGCGGACTTCACCGCCGACGGTGTGGCGGACGACTACCACGCCAAGGAACTGCGCTGGAAGAACGCCTCGCAGGAGGTGCGGAACATCGTCCAGCTGCTGAAGACGACGCTGGAGCAGAACGACGGCACGGCCCAGCAGACGCTGGCACGGGCGAAGGCCGCCGTCGCCAACATCGGCTGAACACGGCCGAACGGGTTTTGCCGGACGGTCTGACAACGGGGGTTGTTGATGGTTGCTTGGGACATCAAGCCACAGGGCGTACAGGGGCAGTTGAAGACTGTCGGCGGGCATGCGGGTGATCTGGAGACAGCTCTGAACACCCTGATGACGAACCTGTCCCAGGCGGCCCAGAACGCGGGCACCGCCGTGCCCGGTTCGCAGTCGGAGACCCGCCTGCAGGGGCCGGTGCCGGTCGGCGCGCCCCCGTTGTCGCAGAAGGCGATGGGCCCGGTCGCGGCCGCGCTGAGCCAGTACCTGGAGGGCCGGAAGGCCGAGCTGAAGTCGATGTCGGAGCGGATCGAGGCGTGCCTGCGCGGCGCGGTGAAGGCCACCAACGAGTACCTCGAAGGTGACCTGACGGCGGCGAAGCAGGCCCAGGACGCGGCGCGGGCCATCAACCTGGAAGCCCTGCGCGACCAGCCGGGGGGCAAGAAGTGACCGACAACAAGCCGGTCAACCCGTCCGAGGTCCCGGTGTTCACCGGGAACCTCGCGCTCCTCGACGCCAACGTCAAGGCCATCTCCACCAGTGGCCCCGCCATCTCCACCGCCACCGGCAACGTCCACACCAGCTTCGGCGGCCTGCGCGCCTTCTACCAGGCGCCCGAGGCCGAGCAACTCTTCGCGACCACCAAACCCGTCCAGGACCTCGGCCTCAAACTCAGCACCGACCTGTGCACCATCGCCGGCGCACTCGGCACCTACAGCCGCGACGCCGCCCCCATCGTCAAGAAGCTGCAGGACCTCAAGCACGAGGCCGAGACCTTCCGCAACAAGGCCAACAGCGACGACAAGTGGCGCGAGGACGGCGACCTCGTCGACGAGAACAACGACCGCCGCAACGAGATCGCCGAGGTCTGGACCCAGTTCCAGGCCGTCGAACGCGCCGCCCACGCCAAGATCGTCGCGCTCGTCGGCGGCTCCCCGCTCAAGGTCAACGACGGCTCCAACGGCAAGGACATGTACGGCTACGACGCCGAGGCGTTGAAGCAGTCCAAGACCCTCCCCTGGGGCGAGGCCGTCGAGGAGTCCATCCCCTGGTGGCAGGTCTGGGAACACGCCTGGGAGTTCGGCAAGGGCGTCATCGTCGACGGCGTCTGGGGCACCCTCGTCGGCCTCGGCACCCTCGTCGGATTCCAGGGCTGGGACGCCGCCGGCCAGGCCTGGACCGGCCTCGCCAAACTCGCCACCGGCCTCGCCATCACCGCGATCCCCGGCGTCGGACCGCTCTTCCTCGCCGTCCCCGACGACAAGCTCCCCTCCTGGCTCCGCGACTCCCGCACCGCCATGAAGGAGACCGGCAAGGCCCTCCTCGCCTGGGACCAATGGGGCTCCAACCCCTCCCGTGCCGCCGGAGCCGTCACCTTCAACGTCCTCACCACCGTCTTCACCGGCGGCGCGGGCGGCGCCGCCGCCGGCGCAGGCAAGGCAGGCGCCGCCGCCAAGGCCATCTCCCTCGCGGGCAAGGCCGGCAGGGTCATCGACCCGATGACCTACCTCTTCAAGGGCGCCGGCGCCGGTTTCACCAAAATCGGCGACGTGATGACCAGCCTCAAGGGCCTCGGGAAATTCGAAGTCCCCACCATCAACATCGACAAGGCCGTCGCCCTCCCCGAAGGCGCCCTCAAACTCCCCGACGGCACCATCCGCATCCCCAAGAACGTCGCCGTCCCCGACGGTGCGTTCAAGGTCGGCGACGACACCGTCAAATTCCCCAAGAACACCACCACCCTGCCCACCGGCACCGTCAAACTCCCCGTCGACGGCCCACCGCGGTTCATGGACCCCAAGGGCAACATCTACGACGCCGGCGGCAACATCACCCAACACGTCGACGAGGCCAAGCCCGACATCGTCGACAGGCCCGCCAAGGACCACGCGCCCCTCAAGACGGAGACCCCCGTCAAGGTCGACACCCGCGAACTGGTCGGCGCCGGCGCCCGCGGCGGGAACGACGGCATCCGCCTCACCTCCGACGTGTCCGGCCCCGTCAACGTCGCCGACCACGTCCCCACCGGACGCGTCAACCCCGACAACTTCCCCACGGGGCGGGTCAACCCGGCGGACAACTTCCCCACGGGACGCGTCAACGCGGGCGACAACCTCCCCGGCGGCCACGCGGGCCACGGCCCCAGCAACGACCTCAACGCCCCGCGCGGCGGAAGCGGCGACGGCCCGGTCACCCCCGGCACCCACGGCACCCACGGCGGGGACGGCCCGACCACGGGCGGCTCCCACGGCAACGACGGTCCGGGCGGCGGCGGCACCCACGGCAACGACACCCCGGGCGGCGGCGGCACCCACGGCAACAACACCCCGGGCACCGGCCCGGCCGGCACGGCCGACAACGCGGCCGGCGCCGGCGACAACGCCGCGACCCCGCGCCAGCCCGTGCCCCGTCCCGCGACCATGCTCGACGGCCCGAACCCGTACGGGGAGCGCGGCCGGCTCGACAAGGGCCAGATCGAGGAGATCCAGGTCTACCGGGCCAACGAGGAGCCCGGCTACTTCGAGGACCACTACAACATCCTCGGCCGCCGCCTGAGCGGGAAGCCGATCGACGAGAGCGGATTCCCCCCGCCGCAGCTCACCAAGCTGTCGGAGGACGGTCCGTGGATCCGCGCCAAGGACTCCCCCGAGGCGCCGGACCCGCACTACCTCGACATCGACGAGGTCCCGCTGGGCGCGGACAAGGTCACGGATCCCGTCCGCCTCAAGATCCTCGACGACCTCGCGCTGAAGCAGCAGAACGCCATCAAGTGGGACAACCTCGTCACGGACTGGATGAACCGCACCGGTCATCCGGACGCCCAGGGCGTCTACCGGGCGTCCCACACCGAGATGGGGACCGCCGCCGAGGCCTTCGGCGAAGGCGCCGCCAAGTACCACTTCGTCGCCGAGCACTACAAGGGGTTCGAGAGCGAGACCCTCCTCGGTCCGAAGAGCGGCAGCGACCAGTTCGACCAGGTGTGGGTGCACGAGGACGGCCGCGTCCTGGTCATCGAGGCCAAGAGCGGCCCCAAGACGGAGCTCGGCAAGCGCGACCTCCCCTCGCCCTCCGGCATGCCCGGCGTCAAGGGCCAGGCCGTTTCCCAGGGAAGCCGGGAATACTTCCTCGACATCCTGCGGGAAATGACCAAGCGCGGTGAAACGGACCTCGTCGAGAAAATCGAAAAGGCGCTCGACACCCCCGGCAAGCTCGACTATGTCGTCGTCAAGGGCGACTACAACACCGGTAGCTACAATGGCCTTCTGTACCAGAGGTTCGACATCAGCAAGGGGACTCTTCCGTGACCGTGACCGTCGAACGCCATCTGGTGCCCCGCCCCGATGCGGAGGCGTTCGCCGACCGGCAGAGCCAGGCGGTCTCCGGTCGGGTCGACCGGCTCGAACGGTCCGCCGAATCGATCGACTTCGCCTTCAGCACCGCCGTCCTCGCGTTCCAGTCCCACATCGCGGCCGACCCGGAAGGCAGCCGGCTGGAGACCTGGCAGGCCGCGGTCGTCGCGATGCAGCTGGGCGACGCCCTGTTCGCCGTGACCGGGACGGACGAGGGGACGGTCGAGTGCTTCATCGAGGACAAGCAGCGGACCGTCCAGGCGATCGGCCTGCGGAAGTTCGCCAACGCCGGGAACTGGTTCAGCGCGTTCTGGCTGGCCGTCATCTGCCGTGACCGGCAGCGGATGACCCGGCTCGCCGAGATCCCGCTGGAGCGGCTGCGCGCGGCCGAGGGCGCCTACGACGAGTTCGTCTTCCACTGGGTCGACGTCCAGCAGACCTACTGGCTCCGCCGGCCCGAACTGGTCGAGAAGCTCACGGCGGCGTTCGCGACCGCGACCCCCGAGGCCTCGCCGAACACCCCGGTCGACGCGCTGCAGGGGATCATGTATCCCCCGCTCAACCTCTTCTACCACTTCGTGCGCGGGCGCAAGGAGGAGTTCGGCCCCGCCCTCGCCGAGGCCCTCAACCTCCACAAGGCCTACTGGACCCTGGACGAGGACCGTGCCACCGACGTCGACGGCGCCCTCCCCCTCGGCCCGTTCGCCATGGCCTGCCTCGCCTACGACGGCAAGTTCCCCGTCGGCGTCGAGTCCGGGTACCTCCCCAAGTACATCCTCGAACGCTTCTGGTACGGCGAGTTCCCCACGTGATCCGGCGCCACCTCCCCCGCGCGGACGGCGCGGCCGGAGCCGTGGCGCACGGGCGGCGGACGTGAGGAGGCCCGGGCCGGACATCGTCCGGCCCGGGCCTCCTGCGGTGGGGCGCCAGGGGCTCGAACCCTGAACCTACGGATTAAAAGTCCGCAGCTCTGCCAATTGAGCTAGCGCCCCGTGGTCCGCGCCGGGTGGAGCGAACCACGGCGATCCTACCCGGTACGGGGAGGGGCTTCGCCAGTGGATTGCGCGGGCGCGCCGGGTTCAGGGGGCGGGGGTGGCCGCCGGGGTGTAGTGGGCGGCGCGGACGCGGTGGAGCCAGGCCTCGGCGGGGCGCTCGTCGGGGCGGTCGGGGAGGGCGCCGGGCCGGTCGAGGCGCTCGTTGGCGGCGGCGAGGAGGCGTTCGGCGACGGCGGGCTCGTCGGCGATGCGTTCGCCGAGCTCACGGACGCGGCCCGGGTCGGGGAGGCGGACCAGGTTGTGGCCGGTCTCGTGGAGGTGGACGGCCTGTTCCAGCAGGCGGACCAGGTGGCGGGCGTGCTTGGCGGCCCGGGCCCTGGTCGTCGCCTCGGTGGTGTCACGGGTCAGGAGCTTCCTGAACTGCTGGGTGGCGTAGCCGAGGTAGGCGTTGCGGACGGCGCGGGCGCTCAGGAACGACCGGCGTATCGCCATCAGCTCGTCGCCGAGCGGGGTGCGGACCTCGTACAGGTCCTCGGGCAGCCAGACGAGTTCGGTGGCGGTGGGGTTGCAGCTCAGCGCGAGGCGGCACCACTTGGCGGCCTCGTGCAGGGTGCGGTCGGGCGCGGTGGTGACCTGTGACTCGGCGGGGTGGTGCAGGCCGTGGAAGCCCTCGGTCGGGGCGGCGAAGAGGCCGAGGCGGTCGATGTCGGAGCCGGCGTGGGCCAGCCCGTACGCGGTCGAGCCGACGATGCCGGACAGCAGGACGGCGCCGGGGGCGGTGGCGGGCATGGGCTTCCCTTCGTCGGATCTCGGTTGGCAGTGTCACCCGGCGGGGCCGCGCCGGGCGAGCGATTTCCGGGCGGCGGCGTCCACCGCGACGGGCCGCGGGCGGTGGACCCGCCGCGGACCTGACCTCCTGCGAGGTCGCGGGTGGGCCCCGGGACTGCCGCTCAAGCCCGCTGCTCCGCAGCCGAGTTCGGTGCGCCGAGGACCACGAGGGCGGCGGTGGCGACGCCGGCGGCGAAGCGGAGAAGAGTAGGGTGCGGAGCATGTCGACCGCCACCGATTCCGCTGCCGCTTCCGAGCAGACCGACCGCCCCGACGTGGTCCTGATCACGGGTGCCGGGCGCGGCATCGGAGCCGCCACCGCTCGGCTGGCCGGCCGCCGCGGCTACCGCGTCTGCGTCAACTACCGGACCGACGAGGGCTCCGCCGCCGCCGTGGTGGAGGAGATCCGGGCCGGGGGCGGCACCGCGCTCGCCGTCCGGGCCGACGTCACCCGCAGCGCCGAGGTGGAGCGGCTGTTCGCCACCGTCGACGCCGAACTCGGTCCGCTCACCGCGCTGGTGAACAACGCCGGGACGCTGGAGAAGCAGGGCCGGCTGGAGGACATCGACGAGGAGCGTCTCAACCGGATCTGGGCCGCCAACATCACCGGTCCGTTCCTCTGCGCCGCGCAGGCGGTCCGCCGGATGTCCACCCGGCACGGCGGGCGGGGCGGCGCGATCGTCAACGTCTCCTCCGCCGCCGCCCGGCTCGGCTCGCCCAACGAGTACGTGGACTACGCGGCCGCGAAGGCCGCCGTCGACACGATGACCCGCGGCCTGTCCCTGGAGGTCGCGGCCGAGGGCATCCGGGTCAACGCCGTCCGCCCGGGGCTGATCCGCACCGGGATCCACGCGCTGGGCGGCGAGCCCGGCCGGGTCGACCGGGTCGCGCCGGGCCTGCCGATGCGTCGGGGCGGGGAGGTGGAGGAGGTCGCCGAGGCGATCCTGTTCCTGCTGTCGCCGGCCTCCTCGTACACCACGGGGGCGTTCCTGGACGTGTCCGGCGGGCGGTGACGAGGGCAGTGGCCGGGGCCCCGGCGGGGATCCCTCCCGGCGGGGCCCCGGCGGCTCAGTGGTGCCAGGCCCGGCCACCGGTGTTGTGGATGAAGCGCTGGAGGACCTTGAGGGTGGTCAGGTACTCCTCGTCGGTGATGTCCGCGTGGCGCTCCGCCCAGAGGTCGTCCTGGAGGCCGGCCGCCTTGTCGAAGAACGCCCGGCCGTCGGAGGTGAGCGTGAGGCGGCCCCCCGCCTCCTCCACGATCCAGCCCTGCGTGACGGTGGTGTCGATCTCCGCGGCCAGGGCCTCCGGCCCGGTGTCCAGGTACTCGCGCAGGACCCGGGAGACGTCCTCCCGCGTCAAGGGCGCACCGGCGCGGGCCACCTGGGCCAGCACCCACCACTGCGGCTGGGTGGTGCCGATCTCCTCCAGCGCGCCACGGGTGCGGGTGACGACGGCCTTGTAGGCCGCCCAGCTCCAGTACCCGATGGGCTGCTTGATCAACTCGGCGTCGCTGTGCGAGTACTCCACGGCCGGCTCCCTGTCCTCTGTTCCGCCCGGCTGCGACGACTCCGCGCCGGGCCGGTTCCTCGACACCGACCCTAGGAATTGAAGCCGACTTCAAGTCAAGCGTGATCGCAGTGTCCCGATTCCTTCCCCCGGCGGCGCCCGCGCCCGTACGGTAAGGGCCATGACCGACGACCTGCCGGACCGTGAACCCGACCTGCCGTCCGCCTTCATCGACATCCCCGGGGTGCGCAACTTCCGCGACGCCGGAGGCGTCGGCTCGCTCCGGCGCGGCGTGCTCTTCCGCTCCGGTTCGTTCCACACCCTCGCGCCCGAGGGAGCCCAGCGGCTCAAGGCGCTCGGGCTGCGGACCGTGATCGACCTGCGCAGCCCGTTCGAGCTGGACGTCTGGCCGGACCTGCGGCACGGTCTCGACCACGAGACGCTCAGCCTCCCCACCCTGCCCGCCAACCGCGAGGACACCGACCGGCCCTGGCCGGAGGGCCAGGCGGAGCTCTACCCGTTCATGGCCGCGACCGCCGGTCCCTCGCTGGTCGCCGCGATCCGCCGGCTCGGCACCCCCGGCACCCTGGCGGCCGTCGTCCACTGCGCCGTCGGCAAGGACCGCACCGGACTCACCATCGCCGTCGTCCAGGAGCTGCTGGGCGCCTCCGAGGCCGAGATCCTCGCCGACTTCCTGCGCTCCAACACCGGACTCGGCCTCCTCGACGGGCCCACGCCCTACATCGACGAGACCGGTACCGAGCGCATCTCCCGGCCCATCTCCGAGGAACTCCTCACCTCCTCCTTCGACTGGATCCGTGCCCACCACGGCTCCGTCACCGCCTACCTGCACGCCCACGGCGCGACGGACGAGGACCTCGACGCCCTCCGGGCCAACCTGTCGGAGTGACGGGAACGCGGGAGGCGGCGGAGCGGGGGGAGAACGGGGCATGAGGCGTGGCGAACTGCTCGCCGGGCTGGCCGGGATCCGGCAGGCGCAGAGCAACGGCGTCCGCGCGCCGCACAAGCCGCTGCTGCTGCTCTGGCTGCTCGGCCGCCACGCCCGTCTCGGCACCAGCGAGGTGCCGTACGCGGAGGCCGAGCAGCCGGTCAGCCGGCTGATCAACGACTACGGGCCCGCCGTGGGCCGCAACACGGCAGCCCAGCGGGCGGCGATGCCGTTCGTCCACCTGGAGCGGAGCCTCTGGACCCTGCGGGACGGCGCCGGGCGGCCGCTCGACGCCAAGGACGTCCGGGACAGCGGTGCCGCGCTGCGCCGGGTCGACGCGGTGGGCCGGCTGCGGCCGGAGGTCGAACGGCTGCTCACCGAGGACCCGTCGGCCCTCGCGGTCGCCGTCCGGCTGCTGCTGGACCGGCACTTCACACCCACCCTGGAGGCGGCGATCTGCGAACAGGCCGACGTCGCCCTGCCCGAGCTGGACGTCGCCGACCTGGAGCTCCCCGCGGCGGGCGGGACGGGGGGCGGGACGGCGTACCGGATCACCCGGCGCCGGGTCCGGGCCGCCGGCTTCGCCGCCGACGTGCTGCGGGCGTTCGACCACGCCTGTGCGATCTGCGGGTACGACGGCCGGCTCGGCCGCGCCGCCGTGGGCATCGAGGCGGCGCACGTCCAGTGGCACAGCCAGGGCGGCCCCGACGTCGTCGACAACGCGCTCGCGCTCTGCTCCCTGCACCACGCGCTGTTCGACTTCGGCGTGCTCGGGGTGACGGAGGACCGCACCGTCCGTGTCTCCCCCCACTACCGGACGGACTCACCCGCGGGCCGGGCCGTCCTGGCCCTGGGCGACCTCCCGGTGGCGCGCCCCGACCGACCGCTCTCGGCGCGCGCGCACGACTTCCTGGGCTGGCACGACCGGTCGGTGTTCAAGCACGCGGGGTTCGTCCTGGGCTGACCTGCGACGGGCCGCTACTGCCGTTCCAGCCGCCACCACTGGGCCGGCGAGTCGGTGTCCTCCCACTGGTGGACGGGGGCGGGCGGCTCGGTGACCGGACCGTCCGGGGCGGTGAGGGCCTTGCCGCTGACGAAGCTGGTGAGCGTGTACGTGCCGGGGTCGTCGAGGTGGTGCTCGACCAGCCATTCCTGGGCGCCGAAGGCGTTGGCGGACCACTGCTGGACCGGGACGCCGTTCTCCGGAGAGGCTCCGGTGACGTCGAGCCGCTTGCCGCCGGCGACGTTCTCGACGTGGAACAGCGCACCACCGGGGTGGACGGCGCTCAGCCGCCAGAGCTGCGCGTCCGAGCCGTCCTCCGCACCGAGCACCGCCTTGGCGCCGCTGCGGCGGCTGCCGTCGGCGATCTCCAGCAGCAGGCCGGCGGCGACGTTCCGGATCCGGTAGAGGCCGTCGGTGATCACGTGGTCAGTCACGGGGGGAGTCTCTCACCGGGCTACGACAGCCCGGTGTTCCCAGGTGGACGCGGCGGGCCAGGACGAGGACGACGGTGCCCACCTGCACCGGCGCGGAGGCGGAGGTACCGAGCGGCACCGCGGTCACCCGGGTGAGTACGGGGCACGGCGACCGGGCCGCGCGGGGGATTTCGCCGGACGGGCGGCGGAGCGGCCCGCACGAGGACGCGCGCCGCGGGCGGGCTATGGTCGGAGGTCCGAGGAGTCTGCTGAGGAGTGGAGTCGACCATGGCGAGGATCCCGAACGCGCTCACGGCCACCGTGCCCGCCGCGCTGACCGCGGCGAGCGGTCTGGTCGGCGGCTACGGCGTCGCCCGGTGGACCGGCAACCGCCAACTCGGCGGGGCCGTCCTGGCGGTGGCGGGCGCCGGCGCGGCCGCGCAGTGGCACCGGCGTTCGGGTGCGGCCACCGCTGCCGCGCTGACCGGGCTGTACGTGGTCGCGTTCGGCGGCTCGCACCCGCTGGCGAAGCGGATCGGCGCCTGGCCGTCCGTCCTCGCCGTCACCGGCGTGGTCGCCGCCGCCTCGGCCGTCGCGTCGGCGGTCGTCACCAGGCCGTCGGCCCCCAGGGGCTGAGCCCGCGCGGGGGCTGTCAGCCCCCGAACCGCGCCTCGAAGGCGTCCCGGTTCGGCGAGACCGGCGTCCGGTCCCAGACCGCGAACACCACCCGGTCGAAGGCGGCCCCGTACCGGGACAGCGCCCCCTCGAAGGCCTCCGCCACCTGGGCCGGGTCGTTGCGGAACACCCCGCAGCCCCACGCCCCCAGCACCAGCCCGCGTATCCCGTGCCGCGCCGCCGCGGCGAGCACCCGCTCGGCCCGCTCGGCGAGCACGCCCCGGACGTCCACGGTCGCACCCGCGTCCACGGCCGGGCCGGCCGTCTCCGTCCCGGTGTCCCCGGCGTCCGAACGCAGCGCCAGCTGACCGGCGTTCGGTGCCGGCGAGGTGAGGAAGGTGACCGGGTACGGCCGGGCCAGCAGCTCGCCGCCCCCGCCGCGGATCACCGGCACCTCGGGCGAGACGATCACCCGGTGGCTGTACCTGAGGTCGCGGGAGGCCCGGTGCGCCTCGTAGTAGTCCGGCGCCTCCAACAGGCAGGTGTACAGCAGGGCGCTGCGGCAGAGGTCCTCCTCCTGGGCGCGGGCGCCCCGCAGGTAACCGCCACCCGGGTTCCGCGCGGAGGCGAAGTTGAGCACCCCGACGGGGCCCGCGCCCGCCTCGACCAGCCGCCGGGCCGCCCCGATGCTGCCCTCGGCGGTGACCTCGACGGCCTCGGGCCGCACCACCGGCCCCGGGCCGCCCGCCGACACCAGCCCGTCCAGCTCCGCCGGGGCGTACGACACCGTCCCGGCGCGGGCCGCCGCCAACGACCCGGCCAGGTCCACGAGCTCGCCCCCGGGCGCCCGGTAGCTCCCCCGCTCGACGATCCCCTCGTTCTCCGCCGCCACGTTGCGCATTCTGCTGCTCATGTCCGCGACGGTAGGGGACGCCGGCCGGCCGGCGCCACTGGTTATTCTCAGCACCAGAACAACGCACCCGGCCCGCCCGGACGCCGCCCGCCCCCTTCCTGCGGGCGGGAACGCCGACGGGCCCGCTCCACCGAGGTGGAACGGGCCCGTCGTCAACGCTCAGTCACCGCGCCCCGCGGCCTCGCCGGAGGGCCGGGACGCCTGCGGCGTCAGTTCTTCCAGCGCGGCTTGCGGTCGTCGCGGTTGAAACCGCCCGAGCTGGGGCCACCGGGGCGGCCACCGCGGTCGTCACGGTCACGGTTGAAACCGCCACCGGCCTGCGGGCGGCCACCGGAGCGGTGGTCGTCACGGCGGGAGAACGGACGGCTGCTGCCGCCGCCGGCGCTGCCACCGCGCTCGTCACGGCCGAAGGCCGGACGGTCACCGAAGGAGCGGGCCGGGCGGTCGCCGAAGGAGCGGGCGCCGCGGTCGTCACGGTCGCGGTTGAAGCCGCCGCGGTCGTCACGGTCACGGTTGAAACCGCCGGGGCGGCCACCGCGGTCGTCACGGTCACGGTTGAAGGACGGACGGTCCCCACGGTCGCGGTTGAAGCCGCCGCGGTCGTCACGGTCACGGTTGAAACCGCCGGGGCGGCCACCGCGGTCGTCACGGTCACGGTTGAAGGACGGACGGTCCCCACGGTCGCGGTTGAAGCCGCCACGGTCGTCACGGTCACGGTTGAAGCCACCGGAGCGGCCACCGCGGTCGTCACGGTCACGGTTGAAGGACGG
>NZ_JAQYWZ010000326.1:0-349 GCF_036290945.1 Streptomyces sp. BE303 | reverse complement strand
CGCCGGCCGAAGGGCCGTGACCGCCTCTCCCCTCCCGGCGCCCGACCCGCGAACCGCCCGATTCCCCCGGGACCCGCGGCCCCCCCCCCCCCCCCCCCACCCCCACAACACCCCCCCCCACCCCCCCCCCTAAACGGGAAGCCCCCCCCCCCGAGGCCCACCCGGAGCCTGAGGCGGTCGACGTAGCCGCTGCCCTTGAAGCAGAGGGTGGGGGCGTCGCGGGGCTAGTCGAAGCCGCAGTGGAGGAGGTTCCGGCCGGTGTGGTCGGTGGTGAAGGTGCCCTCGACGGTGAGGCCGGTGACGGCGACCTCGTCGGTGACGGGGGTGAAGTGGCCGGTCAGGTACGGCT
>NZ_JAQYWZ010000325.1:0-1863 GCF_036290945.1 Streptomyces sp. BE303 | reverse complement strand
GGTTGCTTCGGGTGGGGAGTTGGCGGATCCGGGGTATTGGGTGCGTCAGGTTCGTGAGGCGGTGCGTTTCGCGGATGTGGTGGGGTCGTTGTCGGCGGAGGGTGTGTCGACGTTCGTGGAGTTGGGTCCGGACGGGACTCTTGCGTCGTTGGTGGAGGGGGTTCTTGAGGGGCCGGTGACGGCTGCGGTGTTGCGGCGGGATCGTGGGGAGTCGCGGACGGCGGTGGCGGCGTTGGCGCGGATCCATGTCCAGGGTCACCGGGTCGACTGGACCGCGCTGCTGGGCACGGCCACGGGCCGGTCCTCCGGCATCGACCTGCCGACGTATCCGTTCCAGCGGCGTCGTTACTGGTTGGAGCCCGCGACCCGTACTGGCGACGCCGGCGGCCTCGGCCTGGCCCCGATAGGCCACCCGCTGCTCCGGGCGGCCGTCGGCCTGCCGGACGGCGAGGGCGCCGTGCTGACCGGCAGCCTGTCGCTGGCCACCCACCCGTGGCTCGCCGACCACGCGGTGCAGGGCACGGTGATCCTTCCCGGCACCGCACTGCTGGAGCTGGCGATCCGCGCGGGCGACGAGGTGGGGGCGAGTGCGCTCGACGAACTGGTCGTCGAGGCCCCGCTCCTCGTCCCGGACCGCGGCGCCGTCCACGTCCGGGTGAGCGTCGGTGACCCGGACGAGGCGGGCCTGCGGTCCGTCACCGTCCACTCGCGCCCCGCCCCGCCGGCCGGACCGGGCGACCCGGTGGAGCGGTTGACGGATTCGGCCGAGTGGACCCGGCACGCCGCCGGCACCCTGCTGAGCGGCCCGGCCGCGCCGGCCGAGGGTCTGCACGCCTGGCCGCCGCCGGGTGCGACGGCGCTGGACACCGAGGGGATCTACCAGGACCTGGCCGCCGCCGGGCTGGACTACGGGCCCGGGTTCCAGGGCCTGCGCGCCGCCTGGCGGGACGGCGACACCTTCTACGCCGAGGTCGCGCTGCCCGACGCGCTCGCCGGTGAGGCCGAACGGTACGGCCTCCACCCCGCCCTGCTGGACGCCGCCGTCCACATCACCGTCCACCACCGGCTGGTCGACAGCCCGCCCGGAGTGAGCCGGCTGCCGTTCGCCTACACCGGTGTCCGGCTGCACGCGACGGGGGCGAGCGCCCTGCGCGTCCGGCTCCGCTACACCGAGCCGGAGGTGCTCGCGATCGAGCTCGCGGACGGGACCGGCGCGCCGGTGGCCTCGGTGGAGGCACTCCGGGCCCGCCTGGTCTCCGCCGAGCAGCTCGCCCCGACGGGCGGCGCCGACCGCGACGCGCTGTTCCGGCTGGACTGGCCGGAGGTGACGGCGGGTGCCTCCGACGAGTCCGCCTGGGAGGTGCTGCGGGCGGAGGGGGACCTGGCCGTGACGCTGGCGGCCGTTCAGGGGTGGTTCGCGGACGAGTCCCGTGAGGGTGTCCGTCTGGTGGTCCTGACGCGTCAGGCGGTGGCCGTGGACGAGGGGGAGACGCCCGACCTGGCGACGGCCCCGGACTGGGGTCTGCTCCGCTCGGCCCAGTCCGAGTTTCCGGGCCGGATCGTGCTCGTGGACACCGACGGCGCCGCGGCCTCCGAGGCGGCCCTGGCCGCCGCCGTCGCCACCGGCGAGCCCCAACTCGCCCTGCGGGACGGGCGCCTGCACGCGCCGCGGCTGGTGCGGGCGGCCGTTCCCGAGGTCGAGTCGGCCCGCCCGTGGGACGAGGACGGCACGGTTCTGATCACGGGTGGTACGGGGACGCTGGGGGCGATCCTGGCGCGGCACCTGGTGGCCGAGCGGGGGGTGCGGCATCTGGTGCTGCTCTCCCGGCGGGGTGAGCGGGCGCCGGGTGCGGCCGAGTTGCG
>NZ_JAQYWZ010000324.1:0-499 GCF_036290945.1 Streptomyces sp. BE303 | reverse complement strand
GAACGCCGCCAGCACCTCCGCCTCGGAAGCGCCCACCGCGAGCATCGCCCCTCCCGCCGGAAGGGCCTGCATCAACCTGCCACGCGCCGCGACCAGCGCCGCCGCATCGCCGAGCGACAGCACCCCGGCCACATGCGCGGCGGCAACCTCACCGATCGAGTGCCCCACCAGCACGACCGCCCGCACACCCCACTGCGACAGCAGCGCATGCAACGCCACCACCACCGCGAACAACGCCGGCTGCGCGTACCCGGTCCGGTGTATCAGCTCCTCTTCCGCCAGCAACTCCTCCAGCGGCTGGTCCATATCGGCATCCAGGTGCAACGCCACCTGGTCGAAGGCGACCGCGAACACCGGGAACGCCGCCAGCACCTCCGCCTCGGTATCACCCACCGCGCGCATCGCCCCACGCGCCCGTAGGGCCTGCCTCATCCTGCCACGCGCCGCGACCAGCGCCGCCGCATCGCCGAGCGACAGCTCCCCGGCCACTTGCGCGGCG
>NZ_JAQYWZ010000323.1:0-492 GCF_036290945.1 Streptomyces sp. BE303 | reverse complement strand
GAGGAGGTGACCAGCACCGCGGCGGCCTCGCTCGCCTTCGCGATCTGGGTCAGCGCGTCCACCTTCGGGACGACCAGCTGGTCGGTGAACTCGGCGCCGTCGGCCACGTAGACCTTCGCCGCGCCGTACTCGGCCGCCTTCGCGGCGATCGCGGCGGCGGCCGGACCGGCCCCGAGGACGACGGCCGACGGCTCGCCGATCCGGCGGGCCAGGGTCAGCAGTTCGAGGGCCGGCTTGCGGACCACACCGTCGGCGTGGTCCACCAGGACGAGAATCTCAGCCATTGCTCAATGTCTCCGTACGTGGAAGTGGTGGGGTGAGGTGGGACGGGAGTGGGGCCGGGCGCCGATCAGATGAACTTCTGGTCGGCGAGGAAGCCCGCGAGCGCCTTGCCGCCCTCGCCCTCGTCCTTGACGACCGTGCCCGCGGTACGCGCCGGACGCGCCGCCACCGACTCCACCGCCGTCCACGAACCCGCCAGACCGACCTCGT
>NZ_JAQYWZ010000322.1:0-346 GCF_036290945.1 Streptomyces sp. BE303 | reverse complement strand
GTGGTCGGACCCGGAGTACTGGGTCGACCAGGTCCGCAAGCCGGTCCGCTTCGCCGACGCCCTCGCGGCCCTCGACGGCGTCACCAGGTTCGTCGAACTCGGCCCGGACGGCGTGCTGTCCGCGCTCGTCCAGCAGCCCGTCGCCGTCACGGCGCCGCTGCTGCGCCGCGACCGTGACGAAGTCACCAACGTGCTCACGGCGCTCTCGACCCTGCACGTCAACGGCGTCCCGGTCGACTGGTCGCCGCTGTTCACGGGCGTCCGACCGGCCGAGCTGCCGACCTACGCCTTCCAGCACCAGCGGTACTGGCTGGAGACCCGCGCCCAAGCGCCGGCCGTGGCCGCC
>NZ_JAQYWZ010000321.1:0-613 GCF_036290945.1 Streptomyces sp. BE303 | reverse complement strand
GCCCGACGTCACGCTGCTCGAAAGGGTCCTCAGTGGACTTCGCAAGCTCTAACGCGGCCGCCCCCACCCGCGCCACCACCTCCGCGAAGATCGTCGTCGCCGGCGGCTTCGGTGTCGGCAAGACCACGCTCGTCGGCGCCGTCTCCGAGATCAACCCCCTGCGCACCGAAGCCGTCATGACCTCCGCGTCCGCCGGCATCGACGACCTCAGCCACGTCTCCGGCAAGACGACCACCACCGTCGCCATGGACTTCGGCCGCATCACCCTCGACGAGGACCTCATCCTCTACCTGTTCGGCACCCCCGGACAGGACCGCTTCTGGTTCATGTGGGACGACCTCGTCCGCGGCGCCATCGGAGCCGTCGTCCTCGTCGACACCCGACGCCTCGCCGACTGCTTCCCCGCCCTCGACTACTTCGAGAACAGCGGACTCCCCTTCGTCGTCGCCCTCAACGGCTTCGACGGACACCAGCCCCACACCTCCGACGAGGTCCGCGAAGCACTCCAACTCGGCCCCGACACCCCCGTCGTCACCCTCGACGCCCGACGCCGGGACAGCGCCAAGAGCGCCCTCATCACCCTCGTCGAACACGCCCTCCTCGCCCGCCTCCG
>NZ_JAQYWZ010000320.1:0-1056 GCF_036290945.1 Streptomyces sp. BE303 | reverse complement strand
GGGACCGGTTAGCTTGGATTCGTCCAGGCGAAGCTGAGAACTTAAGCGCCAGTAAACGGCGGTGGTAACTATAACCATCCTAAGGTAGCGAAATTCCTTGTCGGGTAAGTTCCGACCTGCACGAATGGCGTAACGACTTCTCGACTGTCTCAACCATAGGCCCGGTGAAATTGCATTACGAGTAAAGATGCTCGTTTCGCGCAGCAGGACGGAAAGACCCCGGGACCTTTACTATAGCTTGATATTGGTGTTCGGTTCGGCTTGTGTAGGATAGGTGGGAGACTTTGAAGCAGCAACGCCAGTTGTTGTGGAGTCGTCGTTGAAATACCACTCTGGTCGTGCTGGATGTCTAACCTGGGTCCGTGATCCGGATCAGGGACAGTGTCTGGTGGGTAGTTTAACTGGGGCGGTTGCCTCCTAAAGAGTAACGGAGGCGCCCAAAGGTTCCCTCAGCCTGGTTGGCAATCAGGTGTTGAGTGTAAGTGCACAAGGGAGCTTGACTGTGAGACTGACGGGTCGAGCAGGGACGAAAGTCGGGACTAGTGATCCGGCGGTGGCTTGTGGAAGCGCCGTCGCTCAACGGATAAAAGGTACCCCGGGGATAACAGGCTGATCTTCCCCAAGAGTCCATATCGACGGGATGGTTTGGCACCTCGATGTCGGCTCGTCGCATCCTGGGGCTGGAGTAGGTCCCAAGGGTTGGGCTGTTCGCCCATTAAAGCGGTACGCGAGCTGGGTTTAGAACGTCGTGAGACAGTTCGGTCCCTATCCGCTGTGCGCGTAGGAGTGTTGAGAAGGGCTGTCCCTAGTACGAGAGGACCGGGACGGACGAACCTCTGGTGTGCCAGTTGTCCTGCCAAGGGCATGGCTGGTTGGCTACGTTCGGGAGGGATAACCGCTGAAAGCATCTAAGCGGGAAGCCTGCTTCGAGATGAGCACTCCCACCTCCTTGAGAGGGTAAGGCTCCCAGTAGACGACTGGGTTGATAGGCCGGATATGGAAGCCCTGTGAGGGGTGGAGTTGACCGGTACTAATAGGCCGAGGGCTTGTCCTCAG
>NZ_JAQYWZ010000319.1:0-22837 GCF_036290945.1 Streptomyces sp. BE303 | reverse complement strand
CTTGAGGTCGACGGCGCCGTGCTCGTAGAAGCGGGCGTCCTCGATGTCGACCTGGGCCTGCCGCATGTACGGCGACATCTGGTCGGCGGCGAGGACGGTGCGGTCGCGCTCGTACACCTTGGCGATCAGCCCGCCCTTGGCGTCGAAGATCTGGGTCGCCTGGGAGAGCGGAGGGGTCTTGAAGTCGTCCGGGATGTTGGAGAAGCCCTCTGCGGTGTTCTTGGCGGTCAGGCCGAGCGCGCCGACGGCGGGCAGGGCCATGCCGGCCAGCAGGACTCCGGAGAGCACGCTGACCCCCAGGAACTTGACTCCGTGTCCCGCGTAAGCCAGCGGTGACTCGCGGCGTGTACCGCGCGGAGCTCCGGTGTTGCCTGGGGGCTGGGGTGCCTGGGGGCGCTTCGGTGCCATGGGAGAACCCTACGTTGCCGATTCCCGCACACCGGGGCAGGTGTTCGCCTAGGCTTGTCACAAGCTTGCGACAGCTTCGCTCTGTCAGCATCTGTCACTCTTGTGAGTGATGAGAATTGCCCGAATTGCCCTTTCTTGGGGGGTTTTTGAGGCAGCTGTCGCTGGCTGTGCACCTGTGTCCGGTAGCGCTCAGTGACGACTCGCGTGGCGAGAGTGGCGCCCGCGACCCTGGCAAGGCTTGCGACCTGCGGTCACTCCAACGAGTGAGCTGATCGATACCCATAGTCCAATCGGGTCATTCGAGATTGAGCCCGAAGGGGCTGTTGCAACCTGTCGTTCTTCCGTAACGTCCTCAACTGGCAACGGTGAATATGCCGTTGCCGCCGTGGGGGAGCCTCGATTCGGGAGAGGACGGCGCCGGCATGGGCTGGGTAGACGACTGGAGTGCGCAGGCCGCCTGCCGCACGAGTGATCCGGACGAACTGTTCGTCCAGGGGGCGGCGCAGAATCGCGCCAAGGCGGTGTGCAGCGGGTGTCCCGTCCGCACGGAATGCCTGGCCGACGCGCTGGACAATCGGGTGGAGTTCGGGGTCTGGGGCGGGATGACCGAACGCGAACGCCGGGCGCTGCTGCGCCGACGGCCGACGGTGGTCTCGTGGCGGCGGCTGCTGGAGACGGCCCGCACCGAGTACGAGACCTCGCTGGCCACCGGCGTGATACTGACGGACTACGCCCAGGCGGGCTGAACCTCCGGGCCGTCCGGCCGATGGCTTCACTCGGCGTTCGGCCTCGTTCGGCCCTGTTCGGTCGGTGGTCATTCCCGGCCCGTGGTCCTGCCCGGGCCGGTGACCGCACGGTCCCGCCGGTGATCGCCCCGCCGGGGACAGCCCCGCCGGGAACCGCCCGCCCGGTGACTTCGCCGTCCGGTGACTGCGCCGTCCGGTCGGTGACCGCACGGCTCAGCTGGTCGCCCCGCTGAGCCGTTCACCGATGGTGCGCAGGCCCTCCAGGTCGTGGACGTCCCCGGGGAGCGCGGCGACCTCGACGATCGGCACGTCCGGGTAGACCGAGACGAAGCGGTCGCGGGTGCGGCGCTCCCGCGCCATCACCTGCATCCGCTCGGCGTGCAGGCGCAGCAGCCCGGCCGCGAGCAGCTCGGCCTCCGGCGACGCGTGCTCCGAGCCGTTCTCCTCCAGGGCCTCGGCCGCCGCCAGCGACCGCTCCGCGGTGAGCTGCGGGACGCCCGTGCCGTGCACCCGGTTGAGTACCAGGCCGGCCAGCGGCATCCGGTCGGCGGCCAGCCGGTCCACGAAGTACGCGGCCTCGCGCAGCGCGTCCCGCTCCGGCGCGGCCACCACCAGGAACGCCGTGCCCGGTGCCTGCAGCAGCTGGTACGTCCGGTCCGCGCGTTCCCGGAAGCCGCCGAACATCGAGTCCGTCGCGCTGACGAAGGTCTGCACGTCGGTCAGCAGCTGGGCGCCGAAGATCTTGCCGAGGGTGCCGGTGAGCAGGCCCATGCCGACGTTGAGGAACTTCATCGCCGACCGGCCGCCGACCTTGGCCGGCGCGGTCAGGATGCGGATCACCTTGCCGTCGAGGAAGGACCCGAGCCGGTTCGGCGCGTCCAGGAAGTCCAGCGCGGAGCGGGACGGCGGGGTGTCGACGACGATGAGGTCCCACTCCTCGGCCGCGCGGAGCTGGCCGAGCTTCTCCATCGCCATGTACTCCTGCGTGCCCGCGAAGCCGGCCGACAGCGACTGGTAGAAGGGGTTCTCCATGATCGCCCGGGCCCGCTCGGGCTCGGCGTGGGCCAGCACGACCTCGTCGAAGGTCCGCTTCATGTCGAGCATCATGGCCTGGAGCTCGCCGTCGCCGGTGACGCCCTTGACGATCCTGGGCGTGTTGTCCAGCTCGGTCAGGCCCATCGACTGCGCCAGCCGCCGCGCCGGGTCGATGGTCAGCACGACGACCTTGCGGCCCCGCTCCGCCGCCCGCAGGCCGATCGCCGCCGCGGTGGTGGTCTTGCCGACGCCGCCCGAGCCGCAGCAGACGATGATCCTGGTCTTCGGGTTGTCGATCAGCTCGTCCACGGCGAGCCGGCTGCCGCCGCTCTGCACGTTCCCGCCGCTCTGCACGCTGTTCCGCCCGCCCGTGCTCACGCTGCCCCCTGACGCTTCAGTTCGCCCGCCAGCCGGTAGAGCCCGCCGAGGTCCACACCCTCGCCCAGCAGCGGCAGTTCGTAGGTCGGGAGCTTCAGCTGCTGGAGGTCGGCGCGCTGTTCGCGCTCCAGCTCCACCCGCTCGGCGTGCTCCCGTGCCTGGTCCAGCAGCGGGCCGAGCAGCGGTTCGACCGCGGCCCGGACGGTCTCCGGTTTGCGCGAGCGCCCGCCGAGCCCCGCCTCGACGAGGGCGAGCGCGACCTCCTCGCGGTGGTCGCCGTCGACCGCGGCCACCGCCGCCGCGTCCAGCAGCGGCGGCCGGACCATGTTCACCAGGACCCCGCCCACCGGGAGGCCGGCCTCGCGCAGCTCCTCGAAGCCGTCGACGGTCTCCTGCACCGGCATCTCCTCCAGCAGGGTGACCAGGTGCACCGCGGTCTCGGGCGACTTCAGCACCCGCATCACGGCCTGCGCCTGGGAGTGGATCGGCCCGAACCGGGCCAGCCCGGCCACCTCGGAGTTCACGTTCAGGAACCTGGTGATCCGTCCGGTCGGAGGCGCGTCCATCACCACCGCGTCGTACCGGCGGCGCCCGTCCGGGCCCTTGCGCCGGGCCGCCTCGCAGGCCTTGCCGGTCAGCAGGACGTCCCGGACGCCCGGCGCGATGGTCGTCGCGAAGTCGACGAAGCCCACCTTCTGCAGCGCCTTGCCGGCCCGGCCGAGCTTGTAGAACATGTCGAGGTACTCGAGCAGCGCCTGCTCGGTGTCGATGGCGAGCGCGTGGACCTCGCCACCGCCCGCGGTACCTCCGGGCAGTCCCAACTGGGCGGGTGAGACCGAGGCGATCCGGCGCTCCTCGTACGGCAGCGCCGCGATCCCGAACAGCTCGGCGATGCCCTGCCGGCCCTCCACCTCGATCAACAGCGTCCGGCGGCCCTCCGCTGCGAGGGCCAGCGCCAGTGCCGCGGCCAGGGTGGTCTTGCCCGTCCCGCCCTTGCCGCTGACCACGTGCAACCGCACGCCCTCCCAGTCGGGATCGCGCCGGGCCGCCTGGCCGGGGGTGCGTGCCACGCTCCGTCTCCGTCCGTCTCCGAGGGCGGCACCGCTCAGGGTGCCCTCCCGCGAGGGTAACCAGGGACCGCGCCGGATGCCGGGACTACCGGGGGGGCCAGGCCTGAATCATGCCCGGTTTGTGGGCCACCTCACACGCACGAGCGCGGGCCGCGCCGGTCGCCCGGGCGGAGCGTCTAGAGTCTGGCCATGACCAAGTGGGAATACATGACGGCACCCCTGCTCGTGCACGCCACGAAGCAGATCCTGGACAACTTCGGCTCGGACGGCTGGGAGCTCGTCCAGGTCGTACCGGGTCCGAACCCGGAGCAGCTGGTGGCCTACTTCAAGCGGGAGAAGCAGGCATGAGCAAGGTCGAGGAGAGGCTCGCCGAGCTGGGCCTGACCCTGCCGCCGGTGGCCGCCCCGGTCGCCGCCTACGTCCCGGCGCTGCGCACGGGCGAGTTCGTCTTCACCTCCGGCCAGCTGCCGATGGTGGGCGGCAAGCTGCTGAACACCGGCAAGGTCGGCGCCGAGATCACCCCGGAGGAGGCCAAGGAGCTCGCGCAGGTCTGCGCGCTCAACGGGCTGGCCGCCGTCAAGTCGGTGATCGGTGACCTGGACCTGGTCGAGCAGGTCGTCAAGGTGGTCGGCTTCGTCGCCTCCGCCCCGGACTTCACCGGCCAGCCCGGCGTGATCAACGGTACGAGCGAGCTGCTCGGCAAGGTGTTCGGCGAGGCCGGCGTGCACGCCCGGAGCGCCGTCGGCGTCACCGTGCTGCCGCTGGACGCCCCGGTCGAGGTGGAGCTCCAGGTCCGGGTCCGCGCCGGGGCCTGACCCCGCGTGTGACCGGAGGACCTCCCCGGAGCGGGGGCGGGCAGCGGATCACCCCTGTCCAACCCCGCCCCCGGGCGTTTAGCATCCGGGCATGGACCAGCGAGCAACGACGCTCCCGATGCCTCCCGGCTGGCCTGCCCGGATCCGGGCGGTCGAGTCCGGCGAGCTGAGCCCGCCCGTGCCCAAGCCGTCCGCCACCGTGGTGCTCCTCCGGGACGCGGGGCCGGACGCGGGGCCGGGCGTGGAACCGCTCGCGGATGCGGAGCCGGGTACGGACGCGGAGCGGGGCACTGCGCCGAACGCCGCCCCCGGACCCGAGGCCTACCTGCTGCGCCGCCGCACCTCGATGGCGTTCGCCGCCGGCATGTACGCCTACCCGGGCGGCGGGGTGGACCGGCGGGACGCCGAGGCGGAACTCGGCTGGGCCGGGCCCGGCCCGCAGGAGTGGGCCGAACGGCTCGGGGTGGACGCCCGCACCGCCCAGGCGGTGGTCTGCGCGGCGGTCCGCGAGACCTTCGAGGAGGCCGGCGTCCTGCTGGCGGGGCCGGACGCGGACAGCGTCGCCGAACCCCGGGACTGGAGCGCGGAACGCGCCGCCCTGGAGGCCCACGAGCTCTCCTTCGCCGACTTCCTGCGCGAGCACGGTCTGCTGCTCCGCAGCGATCTGCTGGCCGGCTGGGCCCGGTGGGTCACCCCGGCCTTCGAGGAGCGCCGGTACGACACCTGGTTCTTCGTCGCCGCCCTGCCGCCCGGCCAGCGAGCCGCCCGCGAGGTCGGAGAGGCCGACCGGGTCGCCTGGCTGACCCCGGCCGAGGCGGTCAGGGGCTACGAGGAGGGCCGGTACGGCATGCTGCCGCCGACCGTCACGGTGCTGCGCGAACTGCTGCCGGTGCGCAGCGCCGCCGAGGCGCTGGCCGTGGCCGGTGACCGTTCGCTGACCCCGGTGCTCGGTCGGGCCGAGGTGCGGGGCGACCGGCTTACGGTCCGCTGGACGGGGTACGACGAGCTGACGATCGACGGCTCCTTCCCCGTCCGTCCGGGCGGCTGAGCCCTCCGGGCCCGGACGCGGTCGAGTCCCCCGGCTCCGACGACTGCGACGACTTCAGATGACTGCGACGACCTCGATGACCTCGATGACTTCGACGAACCCGGTGAGACCGGCGAGCCGGCCGACCCGGCCGAGACCGGTGAACCGGGCGATCCCGGTGGACCCGTCGGCTCCGCCGAGCCCCCGCGGTCTCCCCGGCCTCGCCGACCTCCCCGATCCCCGTGAACCCCGTGAATCCGAGTGGAAGGACCGACGCCCGATGACCCACAACGATGTGGCTCGCCGGACGGCACGCCAGGTGCCCGCCCGCAGCCTGAACCCGCGTACCCCCGCCTGTGAGGGCGGCCTCGTCCCCTTCAGCGAGCTGGCCCAGCGCGCACTCACCCGGGTCCTCCCCCTGCGCGCGCTGCATCGCGACGGCGAGGGCGGCCGGTGAGCGGACTCCTGCCGGGTGACCCCGCCGCCGCCATCGGCGGCGGGGCCACCCCCCGGGCGCTGTGCGTGCTGGCGCCGAACCCGTCGCCGATGACGCTGGACGGCACCAACACCTGGCTGCTCTCCGAGCCCGGTTCGGACCTCGCGGTGGTGATCGACCCCGGCCCGCTGCACGAGGGCCACCTGCGCAGGGTGGTCGAGACCGCCGAGCAGCAGGGCAAGCGCGTGGCGCTCACCCTGCTCACCCACGGCCACGCGGATCACTCCGAGGGCGCGGCCCGGTTCGCGGAGCTGACCGGCTCCGAGGTGCGCGCGCTGGACCCGGCGCACCGGCTCGGCTCCGAGGGCCTCACGCACGGGCAGCGCCTGGACGTCGGCGGCCTCGACCTGCGCGTGGTCGCCACCCCCGGGCACACCTCCGACTCGCTGACCTTCCACCTGCCCGCCGACGGGGCGATCCTCACCGGGGACACCGTGCTCGGCCGGGGCACCACGATGGTCGCCCACCCGGACGGCCGGCTCGGCGACTACCTCGACTCGCTGCGGCACCTGCACACCATGGCGGCCGAGCACGGGGTGGGGACCGTGCTGCCCGGCCACGGCCCGGTCCTCGCGGACGCGCTCGGCGCCGTCGACTACTACCTCGCGCACCGGGCCTCCCGGCTGGCCCAGGTGGAGACGGCGGTCGAGGCCGGCTGCCGGACGGCGGGCGAGGTGGTGGCGCGGGTCTACGCCGACGTGGACCGTGCGCTCTGGCCGGCCGCCGAGCTGTCGGTCCGGGCCCAGCTCCAGTACCTGCGGGAGCACGGGCTCATCCCGGACTGACCCGGTGCCGCGCGGCCGAGGGGCCCGGACGGCCGAGGGGCCCGTACGCTCGGCGTACGGGCCCCTCGTCGTGCAGGCTTCCGGTCGGGTCCCGGGTCCCGGGCGGCCGATCGACTAGCGCGAGCGGCGGGAGAGCCGCTCGACGTCCATCAGGACCACCGCGCGTGCCTCCAGCTTCAGCCAGCCGCGGCCGGCGAAGTCGGCGAGTGCCTTGTTGACCGTCTCGCGGGAGGCGCCGACCAACTGGGCCAGCTCCTCCTGGGTGAGGTCGTGGGCGACGTGGATGCCCTCGTCGGACTGCACGCCGAACCGGCGGGAGAGGTCCAGCAGGGCCTTGGCGACGCGCCCGGGCACGTCGGAGAAGACCAGGTCGGACATCACGTCGTTGGTCCGGCGCAGGCGGCGGGCGATGGCGCGCAGCAGTGCGATCGAGACCTCGGGGCGCGCGTGCAGCCAGGGCTGCAGGTCGCCGTGGCCGAGGCCGAGCAGCTTGACCTCGGTGAGCGCGCTCGCGGTGGCGGTGCGCGGGCCCGGGTCGAAGAGCGACAGTTCGCCGATCATCTCGCTCGGGCCGAGGACGGCGAGCATGTTCTCGCGGCCGTCCGGCGAGGCGCGGTGCAGCTTGACCTTGCCCTCGGCGACGACGTAGAGCCGGTCGCCCGGGTCGCCCTCGTGGAACAGCGACTCACCGCGGGCGAGCGTGACCTCGGTCATGGAAGCGCGCAGCTCGCCGGCCTGTTCGTCGTCGAGTGCCGCGAAGAGTGCGGCGCGCCGCAGAACGTCGTCCACGTGCTTCCTCCTTCTCGGCCGGCCGGCCGTCAAGCCGTTCGGCACAAGTTCGTACAGTGCTCTGCATCACCAAGCATGGCGCATGTCGCTCCGATCATATGAGGAGGGGGTGCGCCGAGGGGTGCTGCGCGGGGCCATTCGTACCGCCCGTACCGCCAGGTCAACCCGGCGTCAAGCCGGGGTCACCGCGGTCGCACGGGTCCCTGAGCCGTTTCCGCGAGGTTCCCCGTGCCGTCCAGCCTGCCGATTCCTGCGCCGTTCACCGCGCCGTTCACCGGGCTGTTCACCGCGCCGCTCCCGCTCCGGAGGCCGCTTCCGGAGCGAGCAGGGCGTCGGCGACGGCGGTGCGGGCGTAGAGCACGGCGTGACCGGCCCGGTGCGCGCTGGTCAGCCCGGCCGCGCGCAGGCCGGTGAGGTGCTGGGAGACCCCGGCGGCGGAGAGACCGGTGCGCCGGGCCAGTTCGGTGGTGGAGGCCGGCGAGTCGAGTTCGGCGAGCAACCGGGCCCGGGAACGGCCGAGGACGGCGGCGAGCGCGTCGGAGCCGGTGCTCGGCCGGGGTTCCCACAGCGTGGCGATCCCGCGGGCCGGGTAGGCGAGCTGCGGCGGGTCGGGCGGCAGCGACCGGGTCAGCACCCGCGGCCAGGCGAACACCGACGGTACGAGCAGCAGCCCGGCACCGGCGTCCAGGCGCCGGACCGCGCAGTGCCGCTGCTCCAGCCGGAGCGCGCCGCCGTCCCAGCGGACCGTTTCGTGCAGGTCGTCGAGGACGTGGGCGGTGCCGTGCCCGACTGCCTGGCGGGCGCGGTGCAGCACGTCCGCGTCCAGCAGCGCGCGGATCCGGGCCCAGTACGGCGCCAGCGCCAGCTGCCAGTACGCCTTGATGTCGGCCGTCAGCCGGGGCAACCGGCCGGCCGGGTCGCGGTAGAGCGGTTCGAGCGGGGCCGGGAGCCGGCCGTCGTGCGCGGCGGCCAGCAGGTCCAGGTCGGCCCGCACCTGGGCAGGACCGGTGGCGGCGATCGCGGCCAGCTCGTCGGCGAGCGCCGGGGCGCTGGTGGCCGGGACGGGGTTGAGGAAGTCCGGCAGGTGGCCCTCGGGCGGGACCATCGCGGCCAGCCGCCGGTACACGGGTCCGGCGGCGGCCAGCCGGGGCCGGACCTGCCCCGCCCACTGCCGGTGCAGTGCCGGGACGGGCGTGTGGGCCAGAGCCCGGAGGCTGGTCACCACCTCCCACATCGGGGAGACGGCGAACCTGGTCCGCGCCAGGTCGTCCGTCGAGAACGCGAGCGCGGTCCGCATCGCCGCCACCTTCCGGTCCGGGCCGAGATTCGGTCTCAGCTTAATCACTGGAGCCGACCGTATGGCGCCCGCGAGGATTCCGGTGTCGCACCACGATCCCCCGTGTGAAAGCCGGTGACCCTCATGACCTCTCCCGCCGCCCCCCTGTCCGCGGTCCCCTCCCTCCCGGTCCTCCGTGAGCGGGCCGTACGCCTGCGGGCCCTCGTCGCCGACGGCGTGCTCGTCCTGCCGAACGCCTGGGACGCCGGGAGCGCCGCCGTGATCGCCTCGGTCGGAGCGGCGGCGATCGCCACCACCAGCGGCGGTGTCTCCTGGTCGCTCGGGCGCGGCGACGGCCAGCGTCTCGACCGGGCGGAGGCCGTCGAGGTGGCCCGTCGGGTCGCCGCCGCCGTCGACCTGCCGGTCACCGTCGATGCCGAGGGCGGTTACGGCCCGAAGCCCGACGACGTGGCCGAGACCGTCCGGGCGCTGGTCGGGGCCGGTGCGGCGGGCGTCAACCTGGAGGACTCGGTGGCCGTCGGCGGCCCGCTGTTCGCGGTCGCGGACCAGGCCGAGCGGCTGCGCGCGGCGCGAGCTGCGGCGGCCGGGGCGGGCCTGCCGGAGCTGGTGGTGAACGCCCGGACGGACGTCTTCCTGTTCGGGTTGGGCGGCCTCGACGACGTTCTCGTCCGCGCCGAGGCGTACGCGGAGGCCGGCGCCGACGGTCTCTTCGTGCCGGGCCTGCTGGACCTCGACGCGCTGGCCGCGCTCTGCGCGCGTTCGCCGCTGCCGGTCAACGCGATGGCCGTCGCGGGCGGGCCCACCGTCGCCGAGCTCGCCGCCACGGGGGTGCGGCGGGTCAGCGTCGGAACGAGCCTGGCCCAGTTCGCCTACACCGCCGCCCGGGCGGGCGCCGCCGAGCTGCTCGGCGCGGGCTCGCTGACCGAGCCGGCCGGCGCTCTCGGCTTCGGCGAGGTCGACGCCCTGTTCGGGCGGGGCTGAGGCTCGGGGTGCGGCTCGCCGCGGCGGGTCGCACCCGGGACCGGCCGCGCCGGCGGACCGCGCCGGCGGACCGCGTCGGGGGACCGCGTCGGGGGGCCGGTCAGTGAACGGGCCGTCCGGTGAGGAAGTCGAGGAGGACCCGGCGGCCGGTCTGGGAGGTGAGGCTGCCGTAGGCGTCGTCGAAGGCGTGCTCGGCGAACGGCAGCACGCGCACGGTGGTGGGGACGCCGGCCGTGCGCAGCGTGTCGCCCAGGGCCTCCACACCTCCGGGCGGGGCGCTGCGATCGCGGTCGCCGACCACGAGGAGGGTGGGCGGGAGGCCCGGGCGGACCTCCGGGGCGGGGGACACCTCGCGGTAGCGGTCGGGATACTGCGCGGGCGTGCCGCCGGTGTACAGCTCGGCGGCGGCGCGGGTGCCGGCCACGTCGCGCCGCCACATCTCGGTGACGTCGACACCCGGGTAGAAGCCCACGACCGAGGCCGGGGGCCTGGGCGCGGCACCGCTCGTCGGCCTGATCGTCCCGTTCTGCAGACGGTAGGCGGCGTTCATGGCCAGCGTGCCCCCGGCCGACATGCCGCCCAGCGCGATCCGGTCGGGGTCGAGGCCGTACGCGTCGGTCCGGTCCTGCACCCAGCGCAGCGCGGCGACGAGGTCCTGAGGGGCCTTGTCCCAGGTGGGGCGGTCGGGCCGGGCGAGCCGGTAGTCGACGGCGAAGACGGCGACGCCGTGGTCGGCCAGCCAGCGTCCGGTGCCGCGCAGGTCGGACTTGTCGAAGGTGTGGAAGCCGCCGGAGTGGGCGAGCACGACGGCGGGAGTCCGGCCGTCGTGGCGCGGGGGGAGGTAGACGTCGGCCTTCAGCTCCTCGCCGTCGGCGGTCCCGTACGTCTCCGTGGAGTCGGGCGCGGTGTCCGGGTAGGCGAGCTGGCCGAAGACCTCGCCGAACGAGACCTCGGCGCCGGCCCGCCGGGCGTCGGCGTACTGGATCCCGCCGATGACCAGTGCGGCGGCGGTCGACAGCGCCGCGACCACGGTGACCGTCCGGCCCCAGCGCACCAGGCCGCCGCGCCGGGCGGCGGTGGCGAGCGCGGCGCCGGCCAGGCCGAGCAGGGCGACGAGGAGGGGGTACTGGCCGCCGAGCACCGGTCCGATGATCCCCGCCTTGGGGATCGCCGGCAGGTATGCCCCGAGCATGATCACCGCGACCAGGAACGTGAGCGACGAGGCGAGCAGGGCGGCGGCGACCAGGACGGCTCGCCTGAGCCGGCGGGGTGCCGCCGACAGGACGGTTCGGACGGACGGGGTCATACCGGTGCTCCTGTGCGGGGTTGCGGGGTGCGGGGTGAGGTGCCGGGGCGCGGGATCGCGAGGCTCGGGCCGGCGGGTGCTCCCGCCGGCCCGCCGACACCTCCGAGCCTCCCCGAACCCGGCCGCACCCCGCGTCCCCCGGCGGAGCCAACCCCGGGACGTGGCTCTCGCGGGGGACGCCGCTCAGCGGTCCGCCGCGTCGCTCCCCGGTGTGACCAGCCCGTTCTCGTACGCGAAGACGGCGGCCTGGGTGCGGTCACGCAGGCTCAGCTTCCGCAGGATGCGGCCCACATGGGTCTTGACGGTCTCCTCGGCCACCACCAGCTCGCGGGCGATCTCGGCGTTGGAGAGGCCGCGGGCGATCTGGACCAGCACCTCGCGTTCGCGCTCGGTGAGCCCGGCGGTCGGTCCGCCGACCCGCTCGCGGGGCGGCCCGGTGACCTGCGCGGCGGCCTGTCCGGTGACCTGCTCGCGGGGCCCGCTCCGCCGGAACCGCCGAGGCGGCGAGGCGCCGGCGGACGCCTTGGTGGACGCCCCTGTCGTCCCTGAAGGCACCCCGTCCGCCGGCCCGTCCGATGGTCCGTCCGATGGTCCGGCCGCCGGCCGGGCCGCACCATCCAGCCGGGAGAACTCGGTGATCAGCCGTCTGGTCAGGTCCGGCGAGAGCATCGCCTCGCCGCGTGCCACCACCCGGACGGCCTCGGCCAGTTCCACGCCGGACGCGTCCTTGAGGAGGAATCCGGTGGCGCCCGCCCGCAGCGCCTCGTACACGTACTCGTCGAGGTCGAAGGTGGTGAGCACCAGGATCCGCGTGGTCCCGCCCAGCAGCCCGGTGATCCGGCGGGTGGCCTCGATGCCGCCCAGGACCGGCATGCGGACGTCCATCACGATCACGTCGGGGCGCAGCTCCTCCGCGCGGGCGACGGCCTCGGCGCCGTCCCGTGCGGTGCCGACCACCTCGATGCCGGGCTGGGCCCCGAGCAGGACCGAGAAGGCCTCGCGGACCATGCCCTGGTCGTCGGCGATCAACACCCTGGTCGTCATGCCGGGCCGTCCTCGTGGGGGGTGGTGGTGGGCAGGACGGCGGTGACCTCGTACCCGCCGTCGGAGGTCGGACCGGCGGCGAGGTCGCCCCCGAGCATCGCCGCCCGCTCGCGCATGCCGGTGAGCCCGTGACCGCTGCCGGGGGAGGGCGGTGCCTCCTGCGTCGCGGGCCCGTTGGCGACCCGCAGCCCCAGTGCCGCGGGGCGGTAGGCGAGTTCGACGACGGACTGCGCGCCGGGTGCGTGCCGCAGCGTGTTGCTCAGCGCCTCCTGGACGATCCGGTAGGCCGACAGCCCGACGCCCGGCGGCAAGGGGCGGCGCGGGCCGTCGACGACCAGACCGACCGTCAGCCCGGCGGAGCGGACGGTGTCCAGCAGCGCGTCGAGCCGTTCCAGGGAGGGCTGCGGCGCGGTGCCGCCGAACCGTTCCTCCGGACCGTCCGCACGCAGCACGCCCAGGAGGCGGCGCAGCTCCGTCAGGCCGTCCAGGGCGACCGCGCGGATCGCGGCCAGTTCGGCGACCAGTTCCGGCGGCGGGTCCGCCACCCGGTACGGCGCCGCGTCCGCCTTGATCGACACGACGGACATGTGGTGGGCGACCACGTCGTGCAGCTCGCGCGCGATCCTGGCGCGTTCCTCCAGCACGGTGCGCAGCGCCCGTTCGTGCGCGGTCGCGGCGGTCTGCTCGATCAGCCGGGCCCGGTCCTTGCGGCGTCCGCGGCGGACCGCGCCGATCAGGACCGCCAGCGCGAACCACCCGCAGCCGACCGCGACCAAGGCCCACGACCCGACCGGCAGGCCGGCAAGTTTCAGCGACGCGCCGCAGAGCGCGCTCACGGAGGCCGCCGTGACGGACACCGCCGGCCGGTTCCGCAGGGCGAGCAGGAGCAGCACTCCGGCCTGGACCGGCCACGTCCACAGCTCGTTGTCGTGCGTGGGCGGGTGGGCGACGGGGATGACGACGGCGAGCGCCGTCGCCAGCCACCAGGCGACCACCGGCCGGCGCAGCGCGACCACCAGGGTCCCCGCGTGGGCGACGGCCAGCAGGCGCGCGACCGGGTCCGCGCCCGTCGCGGCCAGGGCCAGGGCCCCGAGGACCACGGCGCCGTGCGGGAGCCACCGCAACCGTGGCGGCCAGACCAGCGGCGGCAGCGGCTGCGGCCGGGGGGCGAGCAGATCCGCTCCTACGTGCCGCGGTGCGGGCCGGCTCACCGGCCGCACAGGCGGTGGAGCTGACGGCGGCGCGGGCGGTGGTGCGGACGGCCTCGGCGGCGCGGCGGTCGAAGCACCGTCAGAGGGCACGGGCCGTCGGGCCCGGGCGGAAGGAAGGCCCTCGGGGCGGCGGTGCTGACCATGCGGGTGACGCTATCCCGTGCGCCCCCGCCCCGGCGAACGCGCCCTCCCGGGGGCCCCGCCCCGGTGAACGCGCCCTCCCGGCGGCCGGTGTGCGGCGTGCCGCCACCGGTCGTCCATCGGTCATCGCTGATCCGCCGCACGCGGCGGACCGTCCGGCGTAGCCTTCGTGCATGGCAGAGAGCAAGGTCCGGCAGGCCGGGACCAAGGCGGTCGCGAAGCCGGCGACCAAGGCGGCTGCGAAGCCGGCGGCGACGGTCAGGCCGAGGAAACCGGAGTCGCACCTGGCGATGGTGCGGCGGGCGCGGCGGATCAACCGGGAGCTGGCGGAGCTGTACCCGTACGCGCATCCGGAGCTGGATTTCGACAACCCCTTCGAGCTGCTGGTGGCCACGGTGCTGTCGGCGCAGACCACCGACCTGCGGGTGAACCAGACGACACCCGCACTGTTCGCGAAGTACCCGTCGCCGGAGGACATGGCGGCCGCCGACCCGGCGGAGCTGGAGGAGATCATCCGGCCGACCGGCTTCTTCCGGAACAAGGCGAGGTCGCTGATCGGCCTGTCGATCGCGCTGCGGGACGAGTTCGGCGGCGAGGTCCCGGGCCGGCTGGAGGACCTGGTCACCCTTCCCGGCGTCGGTCGCAAGACCGCCAACGTCGTGCTCGGCAACGCCTTCGGGGTCCCGGGGATCACCGTGGACACCCACTTCGGGCGGTTGTCCCGACGGTTCGGGTGGACGGCGGAGGAGGACCCGGTCAAGGTCGAGGCGGTCGTCGCGGAGATCTTCCCGAAGTCCGAGTGGACCATGCTCTCGCACCGGGTGGTCTTCCACGGCCGCCGGATCTGCCACTCCCGGAAGCCCGCCTGCGGGGCCTGCCCGATCGCGCCGCTCTGCCCCGCGTACGGCGAGGGGGAGACCGATCCGGAGAAGGCGCAGAAGCTGCTCAAGTACGAGATGGGCGGCCAGCCCGGCCAGCGGCTGAGGCCGCCCGCGGACTTCCCGGGCGAGGCCGCCGCCCGCGCCGACGCCGCCGCCCACCGGGGCGAGGTCGCCGACCTGGCGGTGGCCGAGTGACCGCCGGCGCGGCCGGGATCGAGCGGGACGGCCTGCCGTCCTGGCTGGAGCCGGTCCGGGAAGCCGCGGAACGGGTGCTGCCCGAGCAGCTGAGCCGCTTCCTGCCGCCCCCCGAGGGCGGACGCGCCGCCGCCGTCCTGATGCTGTTCGGCGAGGGCGCCACCGGTCCGGACGTCCTGCTCATCGAACGGGCCCGCTCGCTGCGCTCGCACGCGGGCCAGCCGTCCTTCCCGGGCGGCGCGCTGGACCCGGAGGACGGTGACCCCGCCGGCCCCGGGCCGGTCGCGGCGGCGCTGCGGGAGGCCTGGGAGGAGACCGGACTGGATCCGGCCGGGGTGCAGGTCTTCGCGACCCTGCCGGCCCTCTACATCCCGGTCAGCCGGTTCGTGGTGACCCCGGTGCTCGGCTGGTGGCGCGAGGAGTCGCCGGTCCGGCCGGTGGACACCGCGGAGACCGGCGCGGTGTTCCGGGTGTCGATCGACGAGCTGACCGACCCGGCCAACCGGGCCAGGCTCCGCCATCCCTCGGGTCACCTGGGCCCGGCCTTCGCGGTCGCGGGGCGTCTGGTGTGGGGCTTCACCGCCGGGGTGATCGACCGGGTGCTCCACCACAGCGGCATGGAGCGGCCGTGGGACACCGCCAGGATCGTCAATCTGTCGGACGAGGCGCTGGAGCTGGTGCAGGGCGACCGGGACCGCTCCCGTGCGGTGCTCGGCCGCGACTCCGGGCCGTCGTGAGCGGGGGCGCGGCGGGTCCCGTCCCGGTGAGCGGGAGCGTGGCGGCCCGTGCGGCGGCCCGCCCGGACGTGGCGGCCCGTGCCGCCGGCCGTGCGGGAACGGCGGGCCGGACCCTCCCGGCCGCCCTCCCGGCCGCCCGCCCGTCCGCGCGCGCGGCGCGGCATGGGAGGGTGTTCGGGTGAACGTCCTGGATGTGCTGTTGATCGCCGCCGCCGTGGGATTCGCCGTGTCGGGCTACCGGCAGGGCTTCGTGGTCGGCGTGCTGTCGGTCCTCGGCTTCCTCGGCGGCGGCCTGCTCGCCGTCCAACTGCTGCCGTTGCTGCTCGACCACCTCAGCCCCGGGACCACCGCCTCCGTGATCGCCGTGGTGGTGGTGATCGTGCTGGCGGCGATCGGCCAGGCGATCACCACCCACTTCGGCTGGAAGCTGCGCGGCCACATCGACCGCCGCCCGGCGCGGGCGCTGGACGCGGCCGGCGGGTCCGTGGTGAACGTGATCTCGATGCTGCTGGTGGCCTGGCTGATCGGTTCGGCCCTGGCCGGGACGTCCCTGCCGACCGTCTCCAAGCAGGTCCGCACCTCGGCGATCCTGAGCGGCGTGCAGGACACGCTGCCGTCCGACGCGCCCAACTGGTTCTCGGACTTCTCCAAGGTGCTCGCCCGCAACGGCTTCCCGCAGGTGTTCAACCCCTTCGAGCACGAGCCGATCACCCAGGTCGACATCCCCGACCCGGCGCTGGCCGCGAGCCCGGCGGTGGCGAAGGCGAAGCAGAGCCTGGTCAAGGTGGTCGGCACCGCCACGTCCTGCGGCAAGACGCTGGAGGGCAGCGGCTTCGTCTACGCCCCGCACCGGGTGATGACCAACGCCCACGTCGTCGGCGGGGTCGACGAGCCCACCGTGCAGATCGGCGGGGTCGGCCAGCTGTACGACGCGACGGTGGTCCGCTACGACTGGCAGCGCGACATCGCGATCCTGGACGTGCCCAAGCTCAACGCGCCGCCGCTCGGTTTCGCCGGCGAGGCGAAGACCAACGACAGCGCGATCGTGGCGGGCTTCCCCGAGAACGGCGCCTTCAACGTGCAGCCGGCCCGCATCCGCGGCCGGATCCAGGCGAACGGTCCGGACATCTACCACCGCGGCCAGGTGGTTCGGGACGTCTACTCGGTGCGGTCGCTGGTCCGCCAGGGCAACAGCGGAGGTCCGCTGCTCACGCCGGACGGCCAGGTCTTCGGGATGGTGTTCGCCAAGTCGCTGGACAGCGCGGACACCGGGTACGTGTTGACCGCCGCCGAGGTGCGCGAGGACGCCGAGAAGGGCAGCACGGCCACGGCCCGGGTCGACACCCAGGGCTGCGCCCTCTGATCCGTACGGCCGCCGGTCCTCCCGGGGGGGCCGGGTCGGGGCCTCAGGTCTCGCGTCGGAGTCTGGCGCCCACCCAGCGGGCGCGACGGCCGAGGATGCGTGGGATGCCGAGCTGCCGCTGGTCCGTGCGCTGGTGGCGGTCCACGACGTCGTAGCCGAGGTCGTCCGACCAGTCGGTGCGGTGGGCGGCGGAGCGCTGCGGGCTGGTGTGGCGTCGGCCGCGCGGGGCGCCGTCGCGATCGGGCATCCAGGTCATACCGCAATGGATGCCCCTGGGCCGACGGGGGTAACCACGGGAGTTGTGCCCATCTTGGCCTATGCGTTTGTCATATGAGCACACTGTAAAGGGAGTTGGGACCTTCGACCCTGATCATCGGCCCGCTCGCGGACGAACCCGGACGGACCCGGGTGCCCCGCCCTGCACTCAGTCCTTGTGGCGGCCGATCCAGTCCAGCAGTTCCGCGGTGAACTGCTCCGGCGCCTCCTCGTGCGGGAAGTGCCCGATCCCGGGCATCAGCCGCCAGCGGTACGGCGCGGCGACGTACTCACCGCCGCCGAGCGCGGTGTGGGACAGCAGCACCGGGTCCGCGGCGCCCTGGACGTGCAACGTCGGCGCGGTGATGGGCTTCTTCATCCGGCGGGCGAACTGGATGCCGTCCGGCCGGGCCATCGACCGCAGCAGCCACCGGTACGGCTCGATCGAGCAGTGCGCGGTGCTGGGGATCCGGATCGCCCGCCGGTACGCGGCCACCGTCGCGCGGTCCAGCTGGTTGCGGCCGGTCCAGTCGTCCAGGTAGCGGCCGACCAGTGCCGCGTCGTCGGCCACCAGACGGCGTTCCGGTATCCACGGCCGCTGGAAGCCCAGGACGTGATCGAAAGCGGCCATCTGGCGCCGGTCCGTGAGCAGGGCCCGACGGAGGTCGCGCGGGTGTGCCGCCGAGACCACGGTGAGGCTCTGGATCACCGACGGCCGCATCACCGCCGCCACCCAGGCCAGCGTCCCGCCCGAGGCGTGGCCGACCAGGTGGGCCCGGTTCTCACCGAGGGAGCGGATCACCCCGGTGATGTCGAGCGCGAGGTTGCCCGGGTCGTAGCCGCGCGGGGTGCGGTCGCTGCCGCCGATCCCGCGCAGGTCGAGCGCGACGGCCCGGTAGCCGGCCGCGGCGAGCGCGGTCAGCTGGTGGCGCCAGGCCCACCAGTACTCGGGCCAGCCGTGCACCAGCAGGACCAGCGGGCCCGCTCCCAGCTCGGCGATGTGGAACCGGGCACCGTTGGCGGCGAGGTCGCGGTGGGTCCAGGGCCCCGCCTGCCGGATGTCCCACGCGGAGTCGAGGGGGGCGTCGTCGGTCGTCCCGTTGACAGCGGCGCCGTCGGTGGGGCCGGAGGCGCTGTCGTGGTCGTCGTCGCCGGATGTGCCGCCGGAGCGGGCGGACGGCTGCGCGGGCACGGGCTTCTGGTCGAGCGACATACCGAGAGCGTGTCACATCCCCGTGCCGGACACGTGCCCGGCACTCGCACTCGGTGCGTCAGGCGTCCCGGGGCTCGCCGCCCGGCGCCACGGGCCCACGGCGTCCGCCCGTCCGCTCGCCGCCGGCCTGTTCGCCGCCGGCCCGCCGTCCGCCCGGCGGGTGCCCGCGTCCGTTCCGGCCGCCCTTTACGGGATGCGGCCCAGGGCCCGGTCGATCTCCTCCTTGGTGGCGGGACGCGGCCGGGCGTTCTTGAGTACGTCGGCGGTCTTCTGGGCGCCCTCGATGGTCCGGTGCGGCTTCTCGATCCGCTTGAACGAACGCAGCGCCAGCAGGCCGAGCAGTACGGCCAGGAGCAGGTACGCACCGGCCACGATCAGGAACGACCAGCCCAGCGAGAGGCCCAGCGCGTGGATCCCGTACGCCGCGGCGGCGCTCAGCATCGGGACGGCGGCCAGCGCCACCACACCGGCGACCACCAGCGAGACGCCGCCGGAGACACCGCGCTTGACGTCCGCGCGCAGCTCGGCCTTGGCGAGCGCGATCTCGTCGTGGACCAGGGCGGACAGGTCGGTGGTGGCCGCCGCGAACAGCTGCCCCACCGAACGCTCGCCCTCGTAGGGCGCCCGGCCGTTGCTGGACGGGTCTGCGGCTCCTGCGGGCATCAGCTGTTCTCCTCTTCGGCCGTGCGGCGTGTGACGCCGCCGCACGGTGCGGCTCCCGGGCGGTTCCGGGTGACCGGGGCGGCCCGGCGGCGTCGGTGGACTGTCGACAGTTCAGAATCATGCCCCTACCGCCCGAGCGCACACCACTCCGGGGGCCCCGCCGGAGGGACGTGTCCCGGCGGTCGGGCCGCCTCAGCGGGTCCCGTCCGGGCCCTTCTCGGTGGGGCGGGTGGGCTCCGTCCCGCCGGCCCGCTCGGCTGCACGGGCCCGTTCGGCCATGCGGGCCTGCCAGGCGGGGTCGTCGAGCTGGTAGACGTCGGGGACGCCGTCGCCGTCCAGGTCGCGGTCCTCCTCCTCGCACAGTTCCTGGTAGTGACGGTTACGCAGTTTCAGCAGGACGGTGGCGATCAGCGCGCAGAGCAGCGAGCCCACCAGAACGGCGGCCTTGGAACGGTCGGCCAGCGCCGGGTCGTCCGGGAAGGCCAGTTCGCTGATCAGCAGTGAGACGGTGAAGCCGATGCCGGCCAGCACCGAGACCGCGAACATGTCCGCCCACTTGAGCTGCGGGTTCAGCTCGGCGCGGGTGAAGCGCGCGGCCAGCCAGGTACCGCCGAAGATGCCCACGGTCTTGCCGACCAGCAAGCCGAGGATGATGCCGAGCGGGGTGGCCTGGGTGAACACCTCGCCGAGCGCCGGCCCGGTGATCGTCACCCCGGCGGCGAACAGCGCGAACACCGGCACGGCCAGCCCCGCCGAGACCGGGCGGACGAGGTGTTCGATGTGCTCGCCGGGGGACTGCTTCTCGTCGCCCTCCCGGTGGCAGCGGAGCATCAGGCCCATCGCGACGCCCGCCACCGTGGCGTGCACGCCGCTCTCGTGCATCAGCGCCCAGTTCAGGAAGGCCAGCGGAACGAACAGGTACCAACCGTGCACCCCGCGCCGGTGCAGGAACCAGAACAGCACCAGCCCGGCGAAGGCCAGTCCGAGCGCCCAGAACTTGATGCCGGAGCTGTAGAAGATCGCGATGATCAGGATGGCGATCAGGTCGTCCACCACGGCGAGGGTGAGCAGGAAGGCCCGCAGCGCGGACGGCAGGTGGCTGCCGACCACGGCCAGCACGCCCAGCGCGAAGGCGATGTCGGTGGCGGTCGGGATCGCCCAGCCGCCCGGGTGGCCGCCGGCGCCCGAGTTGGCGAGGGCGAAGAGGACGGCCGGCAGCGTGACGCCGCAGACCGCGGCCACCACCGGCAGCAGTGCGGCACTCGGGGTCCGCAGCTCGCCGGCGACGAACTCGCGTTTCAGTTCGATGCCGGCCACGAAGAAGAAGATCGTCAGTAGCCCGTCCTTGGCCCACGCGTCCAGCGTGAGGTCCAGGTGGAGCGGTCCGGAGGGCCCGACGGTGTAGTCGAGGACGCTCTCGTACGCGTGCGGCCAGACGTTGGCCCAGATGAGGGCGATCACCGCGGCGATCAGCAGCAGGATGCCGCCGACCGTCTCCGTCCGCAGGGCGTCGGTGATGTACGTGCGCTCGGGGAGGGACAACCTGCCGAGGAGCTGGCGGCGTCGGGTCGTCGGCTCTTGGGCGGGCGGCTGGCTGGCCACGAGGGACCTCCTGGGGCGGGGAAACGGTGTCCGGATGCACCTGTGGTGCAGTGCCGACCAGACTTCCCGGCGCGCCCTGTGACGCGGAATCTTGATGCGTCGTTGACATTCTAGCGGGAACGGCAAGGCGACGTCCGGATTGTCATACTTCAGGACTTAGGACTTGGCGGCCTGTTCTGCACCCGTCCGAACGGAGGTGCGACACCCGAACGGAGTCTGCGGCATGCAGACGGGTGAACCGCTCCCTATCGTCGACCGCAGGCGCCGGCCCGGTTCAGCCCGGCCGGTGTCCAGCCCCGTTCCCTTCCTCCTCGGGAGGCACCACCATGCCCGGACCACCCCTCTTACGACTCCCGTCGCGGCCCTCCCACCGGAGCCCGCGGTGATGAACGGCGCCCTCCACCGCTCGCCCGGTCCCGACGCCTCGTCCGACCACCGGCCGGACGACCGGCCGGACCGCCTGCCCGGTCATCGGCCCGGCCCGGGCTCCGGTTCCGCCTCCGGTTCGGCCGCTGCCGCTGCCTCCGAGCCCGGGCCGGACCTCGGCCGCCTGCTCCGCCCGCTCTTCCGGGCCGCCGCCCCGGGTGGCGGTGCCGCCGTGGTGGTGATCCGTGGGGACGAGCGGACGGTCGCCTGCCGCGGGCACGTCGACCGCTCCGTCGAACGCCCGGTTCGTGCCGACACCCGCTTCGAGCTCGGCTCCGTCACCAAGACCTTCACCGGGCTGCTGCTCGCCGAGATGGCGGCCCGCGGCGAGGTCGGTTACGACGATCCGATCGACCGTTACCTGCCCGCCGACGCCGCCCCCGGCTACCCGCACGAGCGGCCGATCACCCTGCTCCACCTGGCCACCCACACCTCGGGGCTGCCCCGGCTGCCGGACGGGCTGCTTCCCGCGGTGGCCCCGCGCTGGTTCACCCGCCCGTACGCCACCTTCGGTCCGGCCCACCTGCTCCGGGCGCTGCCCCGGACGGCGGTCCGAGGAACCCCGGGTGCGCAGGTGCGGTACTCCAACCTCGGCTGCGGCCTGCTCGGACTCCTGCTGGCCAACGCGGCCGGACAGCGGTATGACGATCTGCTCGCCGCCAGGGTCTGCGGCCCGCTGGGACTGGTGGACACCTCCTGCGGTCCCGGCCGCGAGGAGGACGCCGGCTACCGGCGCGGTAGGCGCGTGCCGTCCTTCCGGCTGCCCGCCCTCCCGGGCGCCGCCGCGCTCCGTTCCACGGCGGACGACATGCTCCGTTACCTGCAGGCGAACCTGGCACTGGACGCCGTGCCGCTCCCCGAGCGGGCCGACGCGGCCGTGCTGCGGACGGCGCTGGGGGAGGTGCGTCGGCCGCGCACCGGCGGGCGGCGCGGCGGCCCCCGGATCTGTCTGGGCTGGAACCACCGCGCGTCGTGGTCACACCGGGGTCCGGCGGATCCCGAGGATCCCGAGGACCTCTCGGACGGGGCGGACGTGGCAGAACTGGCGGGCGCGTCGCGCTCGGCGGCCCGGCCGGGTCCGGAGTCCCCGGCGGAGTCGGGCGCCGGTGCGGAGGGCATGGAGGGCGCGCTGGGCACCGTGGGCACGATGGGCGACGAGCTGGTCTACCACGCAGGGGTCACCCGGAGGTCCACCACCTTCGTCGGGTTCAGCCCGCGTGCCCAGGTCGGGATCGCGGTGATGGCCGGCGCGCTGCCGCTGCGCAGCCGGAGCCTGGTCCAGGGCGCCTACGAGACCCTGCGCACGCTGGTCGCCGAGCGCCGGGGCGGCTGACGGGCCGGCCGCCGGGGGGTCACCGGTCCACCCCCGCCGTCGCCGACCACGGTGCCCCCGGGCGGTCGCAACCGCCCGGGGGCACCGTGGTCTCCGGGTCTTCCGGCGTTCTCGGCCCGGTCGGCCCGGTCAGCCCTCGCTGCCCGCCGGGGGGAGCTGGGCCTGGATGAGGTTCATCACGGTGGAGTCGGCGAGGGTGGTGGTGTCGCCGATCTCGCGGCCCTCGGCGATGTCGCGGAGCAGACGGCGCATGATCTTGCCGGAGCGGGTCTTCGGGAGCTCGCCGACGACCTTGATCTGCTTCGGCTTGGCGATCGGGCCGAGGGTCCGGCCGACGTGCGCCCGCAGCTCCTCGACCAGCTCGGGGCTGTCGGCGGCGGTGCCGCGGAGGATGACGAAGGCGACGATCGCCTGGCCGGTGGTGGCGTCGGCGGCGCCGACCACGGCGGACTCGGCCACGGACGGGTGTCCGACCAGGGCCGACTCGACCTCGGTGGTCGAGATGTTGTGGCCGGAGACGAGCATGACGTCGTCGACCCGGCCGAGCAGCCAGATGTCGCCGTCCTCGTCCTTCTTGGCACCGTCACCGGCGAAGTAGCGGCCCTCGAACCGCGACCAGTAGGTGTCGATGTAGCGCTGG
>NZ_JAQYWZ010000318.1:0-1019 GCF_036290945.1 Streptomyces sp. BE303 | reverse complement strand
GACCAACCCGTCCCGTCCGCGTCCGCACCGAACGACTTGCACCGGCCGTCGGCAGCCAGCCCGCGCTGACGCGAGAACTCCACGAACACATCCGGGTTCGGCATCACGGTGACGCCGCCGACCAGCGCCATCGAGCACTCACCCGACCGCAGCGCCTGCGCGGCCAGATGCAGGGCCACCAACGACGACGAACACGCCGTGTCCACCGTCACCGCCGGGCCTTCGAGCCCGAACGTGTACGAGATCCGCCCCGACATCACCGACGAAGCCGTACCCGTCAGGAGGTGCCCCTCCACGCCGTCGGAAGCCTCGACCGGTCCGGAGCCGTATCCCAGGAAGGAGGCGCCGACGAACACGCCCACCGGCTCGCCGCGCAGGCCCAGCGGATCGACCCCACCCCGCTCCAGCGCCTCCCACGACGTCTCCAGCAGCAACCGCTGCTGCGGATCCATCGCCAGCGCCTCGCGCGGCGAGATCCCGAACAGCCTGGCGTCGAAGTCGCCGGCCTCGTAGAGGAAGCCTCCGTGCCGGGTGTACGAGGTGCCCGCGTGGTCCGGGTCGGGGTGGTACAGGGCTTCCAGGTCCCAGCCACGGTCGGTCGGGAAGGCCCCGATGCCGTCCCGGCCCTCGGCCACCAGATCCCAGAACGCCTCGGGTGTCTCCACCCCGCCCGGCAACCGCAGCCCCATGCCCACGATGACCACCGGGTCGTCCTGGACCGCGACCGGAACCGCCGCCCCGGTCGGTGCGGCTGCCTCCGCGCTGCCCACCACCTGTGCCAGCACGTACGCGGCGAGCCGCTCGGCGCTCGGGTAGTCGAACGCCAGCGTCGCCGGCAGCGCCAGCCCGGTCGCCGACCGCAGACGATTCCGCAGCTCGACGGCGGTCAGCGAGTCGAAGCCCAGCTCCTTGAACGCCCGCGACGCCTCGACCGCCCCGGCCGACGCGTGCCCCAGCACCGCCGCGACCTCGGCCCGGACCAGCTCCAGCACGGTCCGCTGCCGCTCCGCCGACGACAG
>NZ_JAQYWZ010000317.1:0-304 GCF_036290945.1 Streptomyces sp. BE303 | reverse complement strand
GCAGATCTGGTCGTCGGAGGTGAGCAGGGCGACCTTGGCGTCCTTGGCGGCCTGGACGACCTGGGGTCCGACGGCGGGGTCGGGGACGACGATGACGACGCCGTTGGTCTTCTGTGCGATCGCGGCCTGGACCTCGCTGATCGTCTTGTTGGCGTCGTTGCCGAGGTTCACGACCTTCAGGTCCACACCGAGTTCGGCGGCCTTGGCCTTGGCCCCGGCGGCCTCGCCGACGAAGTACTCCTGGTCGCCCTGCTTCTGCAGGTAGGTGATCGAGATCTTCCCGTCGACCTTGGCGACCTCGCCG
>NZ_JAQYWZ010000316.1:0-544 GCF_036290945.1 Streptomyces sp. BE303 | reverse complement strand
GCTACGTCTCCGCCTACCGCTCGACGGACCTGAAGACGTGGGAGTTCCGCCGCCACGTGCTCACCCAGGCGACGGACCCGGAGCTCGCCGGCGCGAACATCGAGCGCCCCAAGGTGATGTACAACGCCGCGACCGGGCAGTTCGTGATGTGGATGCACAAGGAGGGCAGCGCCACCGACTACAGCGAGGCCCGCGCGGCCGTCGCGGTCTCCAGCACGATCGACGGCGACTACAGCTGGCGGGGCAGCTTCCGCCCGCTGGGCTCGATGTCCCGCGACATCACCACCTTCGTCGACGACGACGGCACCGGGTACATGATCTCCGCCGCCAACGAGAACCGGGACCTGCACGTCTACCGCCTCACCGCCGACTACACCGGCATCGACGCCCAGGTCCAGAGCCTGTGGAACGGCGAGTCCCGCGAGGCCCCGGCGATGTTCAAGCGCGACGGCGTCTACTTCCTGCTGACCTCCGGTGCCACCGGCTGGGCCCCCAACCAGCAGAAGTACGCGACCGCCGACAGCATCACCGGGTCCTGGAGCGG
>NZ_JAQYWZ010000315.1:0-401 GCF_036290945.1 Streptomyces sp. BE303 | reverse complement strand
TGCCGCGCACGTGGCCGGGGTGCTGTCGCTCGGCGATGCGGCGGCGTTGGTCGTGGCCCGGGGCCGACTGATGCAGGCCCTTCCCGCCGGTGGGGCGATGCTCGCGGTGGGTGCTTCCTAGGCGGAGGTGCTGGAGTCGTTCCCGGATGTGGACGTTGCGGTGGTGAACGGCCCTGGGGCCGTGGTGCACGCCGGTCACCCCGCCGAGCTGCTGACCGGGCTGGCGGCGGTGGTGTCCGGTGCGGCCGGTCTGCTCGGCACCGCACGGCCGGGCCCCGTGCCGTTCCTCTTCACGGGCCACGGTGCGCAGAGCGCCACTAGGGGCCGGCGGTGCAACGAGGCTATCCCGGAGTTATCGGATGCCTTCGAACTCGTGGCGTAGAACGCGGAGGCCTCTCTCT
>NZ_JAQYWZ010000314.1:0-946 GCF_036290945.1 Streptomyces sp. BE303 | reverse complement strand
TCCTTCAAGGTGTTCGACCAGGTGTGGGTGATGACCGAAGGCGGTCCGGGAACCGCGACGCTGACCGTCGTCACGTTCATCTACACCCGCCTGCTGACCGACGTGGGCGTCGCCTCCGCCGCCTCGGTGGTCCTGTTCGTGGTCCTCCTGACGATCACCCTCGTCCGGCTGAAGCTGACCTCCCGGGAGGAGTCGTGAGCAAGTCCCCGAAGCGTCTCGCCCCGACGCTGTGGCTGACCGTCGCCGGCGTCTTCGCCGGACTCCCGGTGCTCTGGATGCTGCTGACCTCCTTCCAGCCCCTGGAGGAACTGGTCGGCAACGGGCGGCACCTGATCCCCGGGAGCCTGACCCTGGGCGCCTACCGGGAGGTCCTCTCGGCCTTCCCGTTCGGCCAGTGGTTCGTCAACTCCGTACTGGTGGCCGGCGCCGTCGTGGCCGGCAACCTGGTGTTCGACACCCTCGCCGCCTACGGCCTGGCCCGGATCCCCTTCCGCGGCCGGCAGGCCGTCCTCACCCTGATCCTCGCGACGCTGATGATCCCCACCCAGGTCATCCTCGTCCCGCTGTACCTGGTGATGCGCGACCTCGGCTGGATCGACACCTACTGGGCGCTGATCATCCCCTTCCTGGCCAGCCCCACCGGCATCTTCCTGCTGCGCCAGCACTTCGTGACGCTGCCCGTCCAGCTCGACGAGGCCGCCGCCATCGACGGCGCCGGCCGGCTGCGCACCCTGGTGAGCATCCTGCTCCCCAACTCCTGGGCGGCACTGGGCACCGTCGCGGTGCTGAAGTTCATGTGGACCTGGGGCGAGTTCGCCTGGCCCTCGCTGGTCACCAACAACGAGATGCTGCGCACGCTGCCCGTCGGACTGGCCCAGTTCCAGAACCAGTTCGCCCCCCGCTGGGATCTCCTGATGGCCGGCTCCGTGCTGGCCGCGATCCCGGT
>NZ_JAQYWZ010000313.1:0-310 GCF_036290945.1 Streptomyces sp. BE303 | reverse complement strand
GCTGCTTCTCGGTGAGGACGACGAGGAGACCGCCGCCCTCGCCGATGTCCTGACCGGTCACGGCGCGACCGTGCTCCGGTTGGAGATCGGGGTGCGGGCCGAGCTGGCCGACCGGCTGCGGACGCTCGACGCACCGCCGGGCGGCGAGCTGGTACCGGCGGGTTCGCTCTCCGGCGTGCTCGCCGCCGTCCAGGCACTGGGCGACGCCGGAATCGCGGCGCCGCTCTGGCTCCTCACGCGGGGGGCGGTCGCGACCGGGTCCGCCGATCCGGCGGTCGACCCGCACCGAGCGGAGGTGTGGGGCCTCGGC
>NZ_JAQYWZ010000312.1:0-1562 GCF_036290945.1 Streptomyces sp. BE303 | reverse complement strand
TACTCCAGTGAGAGTTCTCCATCGGGCCTGGTCAGCGGCCTGGGGACGGGGAGTTTAGCGAGGCTGCGGCGTGGGTGGGGTGGTTTTGGCGTGGCTGTCCCACCCACGAGTGGCCGCGCCGCATGTAGTGGCAGCGCCGGGGAGACAGCATTGGTGTGAGCGATGATCTGTCGACGGATGTGTGGGACCAGGAACTCAGCGAGCTCTTCCTGCGGATCGGGGGCCGCTTCACGCGGGTCGAGCCCCGGCGACGGATGAGGGACTACGTACGGGGGCTTCTGGGTCCGGTGGGCCGCAAGAACAGCTGGCAGCTGGCCGAGTACGCCGGACACCAGGCACCCCACGGCTTGCAGCATCTGCTGGCGGGCAGTCGCTGGGACGCGGACGAAGTCCGCGACGACCTCCAGGCCTACGCCGCCGAACAACTAGGCTCCCCGGATGGTGTGTTCATCATCGATGACACCGGATTCGTGAAGAAGGGAACGGTCTCCGCCGGAGTCCAGCGCCAATATTCGGGAACCGCCGGCCGCACCGAGAACTGCCAGATCGGGGTCTTCGCCGCCTACGCCACCAGCCGCGGCCACGCCCTGGTCGACCGCGAGCTCTACCTGCCCAAGTCCTGGACCGACGACCGGGAACGATGCCAAGCCGCCCGGATCCCCGACGAGCGCGCCTTCGCCACGAAAGGCGAACTGGCCCGCGCCATGATCACCCGCGCGCTGGCCTCGCCCCTGCCCATCGCCTGGGTCACAGCGGATTCCGCCTACGGCCAGGACTCCCACTTCCGCCGCTTCCTCGAAGACGCCCAACTCTCCTACGTGGTAGCGGTTCCCAAGTCCCAGCAGGTCCACGGCCCGCGTATCGACCACCTCATCACGCAGGCCCCGCCCGAGGCCTGGCAGAGGCTGTCCGCCGGATCCGGCGCCAAGGGCGAGCGCCTCTACGACTGGGCCGCAGCCCGGCTGCCCGCCGTCTGGGAGTTCGACGGCGACGAACCTGTCCGCCAACACTGGATGCTGGCCCGCCGCAGCATCGCCAGACCGGATGAGATCGCCTACTACCTCGCCTGCGCGCCGCTGGAGGCCACCGTCGCGGACCTGGTCCGTGTCGCCGGCTGCCGCTGGAAGATCGAGGAGTGCTTCCAGAGCGCGAAGAACGAGTGCGGCCTGGACCAGTACGAAGTGCGGCGCTACGTGGGCTGGTACCGGCACATCACCTTGGCGATGCTCGCCCACACGTTCCTGGCCGCCCTGGCCGCCCAGGAACGCGAAAAGGGGGAGGCGATCTCGACACGCCCGACCTCGTGGACCTCACGCCGGCCGAGATCCGCCGTCTGCTGGCAACTCGACCCCGCCACCATTCTCCGGACCGCAGCCACGCAGTGACATGGTCGCGGTGGAGACGCCGTCACCAAGCGCACGCCCGGCGCTGCCACTACATGCGGCGCGGCCACTCGTGGGTGGGACAGCCACGCCAAAACCACCCCACCCACGCCGCAGCCTCGCTAAACTCCCCGTCCCCAGGCCGCTGACCAGGCCCGATGGAGAACTCTCACTGGAGTA
>NZ_JAQYWZ010000311.1:0-14381 GCF_036290945.1 Streptomyces sp. BE303 | reverse complement strand
TCGCCGACGCCCACCTGCTCGCCCTGGACGCGGCCAAGCCGGGCGAGCACCTGATCTGCAACCTCGGCAACGGCAGCGGCTTCTCGGTCCGCGAGGTGATCGAGTCGGTCAAGCGCGTGACCGGCCGCGAGATCCCGGTGCGGGTCTCCGGCCGCCGCGCGGGCGACCCGGCCGTCCTGGTGGCCTCCGCCGAGCGTGCCCACCGCGAGCTGGGCTGGACCCCGCGCCGCCCGAACCTGGACGACATCGTCGCCGACGCCTGGAAGTTCACCCTGGAGAAGAACGGCCTGTAGCCCCTGCGGGCCGGTGGCCCCGGCAGCCCGCCCCGGCGCCCGGGCCGGACACGCCGCGAACGGAGCGCCGCCCCCGCACGGACGGGGGCGGCGCTCCGGCGTTCCCGGCGGCCCGAGAAGCACCAAGTCGCGTCAATTTCTCACCTCCTGACGAAACTTCACCAAACCCCCACCGAGTCGGCGGCCACCCCGTACGCTGATTCCGGTACCGGTGGGGGCCGGCACCTCGGCTCTTCCGGGTATCCGGGAGGCGGGCGGCGCAGGAACGCCCGGGCGGCGGAGGCAGGACCGGGGCGCCGCCCCGGACACGGGCCGGAGCTGAGCAGGGGGGAAGTGACGATGGGACGGATCCGCGTCCTGGTGGTCGACGACCACCGGATCTTCGCCGAGGCACTGGCCGCGGCGCTCGCCGCGGAGCCCGATGTCGAGGTCGGCGCGGCAGGCAGCGCGGCTGCCGCGGAGCGGGCGCTGGAGCGTGCCGCCACCGAGGGCCGCGCCTTCGACGTGGTCCTGGTCGACGCGGACCTGGGGGTCGCCGAGGCGGGGGCCGCCGCGCGCAGGGCCCGCCAGCCGGGTGTCGACCCGCCGCCGGAGGTCCTTCGCCGCCGACCCGTCGCCTTGCCTTCGCCCCGCCGTCCGGCCGCAGTCCCCGGGGGGCCGGGCACCCCGACCGCAGGATCGTCCGGCCTCGCCGGACCGCTCGGCAGCGCCGGATCGCCCGGTGCCGGCGGCGCGCCCCCCGGGGCGCACGCCGTCCGCCACCCGTCGGCGCTCCGCCCGGCCGCTCACCCGGCCGGCCCGTACCCGGCGGAATCGGGGCCGGCGACCCCGGCCGTTCCGGGTTCCCCCGCCGCCCCGGCGTCGACCGCCCAGGTGCCCGACGGCATCACCCTGCTGGCCCGGATCCGCCGCCACCATCCCGCGCTGCGGGCGATCGTCCTGGCCACCGCCGACGACCCGCACCGCGCCGCCCGCGCCCTGCACGCCGGCGCCACCGGCTGGGTGGCGAAGGAGAGTTCGCTGGCCAGGCTGCTGGCGGTGATGCGGGGCGTGCTGCGGGACGAGACGCACGTGCCGCCCGCCCTGCTCACCGGCGTCATCCGGGAGCTCACCACCGCCCGCCGGGACCGCACCGAGAGCGAGCGGCTGGTCGACACGCTCACCCCTCGGGAGAAGCAGATCCTGCGCTGCATGGTCGCCGGCCTCGGCCGGCAGGCCGTCGCCGAGCGGCTCTACCTGTCCCCGCACACCGTGCGTACGCACATGCAGAACGTCCTCGGCAAGCTCGGGGTGCACTCCACCCTGGCCGCTGTCGCGGTGGCCCGCCGGGCGGGTGTCAGTCCGTCCGAGCCCGCCGCTCCCGCGGCCCCGTCGTCCGTCGCCACGACCGCAGCTCCCGGCGCCGGCTGATCCGCCCGTCTCACCGCCGTACCGGCTCAGGTCCGTCAGGTCAGGGAACTCCGGAGGACACATGTCGCCGCACAGCACTTCCGCACGCCCGCACACGGCCGGGGAGGGCGCGAACCAGGGCGAGAGCGCCCAGGACGGGCTCCCGGGCGCCCCACTGCCGGCTTCGCGCGCCCCGGCCGCGCCGCCGACGGGGTTGCGGACCCTGGTGGTGGGCGCCGGTGCGGCGGGCACCGCGCTGGTCCGCGACCTGGGCCGCGCACCCGAGTTCGGTCTCGTGCCGATCGGCCTGCTCGACGACGACCCGGCCAAGGCCGGCCGGTCGGTGGACTCCGCCCCCGTCCTCGGCACCCTCGCGGAGCTGACCGGGCTCGCCGTCGAGTACCGGGCTCAGGTCGTCGCCCTGGCCATCCCCGGCCTCGCCCCGCAGCGCGTCCGCGCCCTGGCCACCGCCGCCGCGGCCGCCGGTGCCGCCGTCCGCTACCTGCCGTCCTTCCTGGCGGCGCTCCGCCGGGAGGTGGTCGGCTCCGACATGCGCAGCCTGGACGTCAACCGGCTGATCGGCCGGCACGAGGTGCACGTGGTCTCGGCCGACGTCCGTGACGTGATCGAGGGCCGGCGGGTGCTGGTGACCGGCGCCGGCGGCTCGATCGGCAGTGAACTCTGCCGCCAGGTCCAAGCGTTCAACCCGAGCGCGCTGTACATGCTGGACCACGACGAGTCCAACCTGCACCGGCTCCAGCTGGACATCTGGGGCGAGGCACTGCTCACCGACGAGTCGCTGGTGATCGCCGACATCCGGGACCGGCCGCGGATCCAGCAGATCTTCCGCGACCTGGAGCCCGAGGTGGTGTTCCACGCGGCCGCGCACAAGCACCTGCCGCTGCTGGAACGGCACCCCAGCGAGGCGGTGAAGTCCAACGTGCTCGGCACCGACCACCTGGTGGAGGCGGCGCTGGCCACCGGGGTGGAGCGGTTCGTGCTGATCTCCACCGACAAGGCGGCCGACCCGACGTCGGTGCTCGGCGCCAGCAAGCGGCTGGCCGAACTGATCGTCCAGGCGAACGCCCGGGACGCGCGCAACCTCGGCACGGGCGTGTTCTCCGCCGTCCGGTTCGGCAACGTGCTCGGTTCGCGCGGCTCGCTGCTCTCGGTGCTGGCCGAGCAGCTGCGCAGCGGCGGCCCGGTGACGGTCACCCACCCCGACGTGACGCGGTTCTTCATGACCATCGAGGAGGCCGTCGGCCTGGTGCTGGAGTCCGGCCGGATGGCGCGCGGCGGCGAGGTGTTCGTGCTGGACATGGGGGAGCCCGTGCGGATCGTCGACCTGGTGCACAACTTCGCCGAGCAGGTGCAGCTGGCCCGGGACGAGGTCGAGATCCGCTACACCGGACTGCGGGCGGGGGAGAAGCTCAACGAGGCGCTGTTCTCCGAGGGCGAGGAGCGGCAGCCGACCGCGCACGCCCGGATCTACGCGACCCTGGCCGAGTCCGGCTCCGGGCCGGAGGATCTGGCGGGCGGCCTGACGGGGCTGTACGAGGCGGCGGCGGTGAACAGCGACGACGAGGTGCGCCGCCGGCTGGCCGAGCTGCTGCCGGGCTACCGGACACCGGATCCCGTGCCCGCCCCGGTGCCGGCGCTCAGCGCGCCCTACCCGGACGGCTTCTGAGCGGGGCCCGTCCCCGCGGACCTCCGGGGTTTCCTCCACCGGGTCGGAAGGCCCGGGTCGGACGGTTCCGGGTCGGGAGGTTCGGGGCCGGACGGTTCGGGTCAGGGGATGTTGTCGAAGGGGGCGACCAGCTGCCGGAGCAGTCCGGCGAGTTCGCCCCGCTGAGTGCCGGTCAACTGGGCGAGCAGCTCGCGCTCGTGCGCGAGCAGTCCGGCGAGTGCCTGGTCGGCGCGGTCGCGTCCGTCGTCGGTGAGGCGGACCAGGACGCCGCGCCGGTCGTCCGGGTCGGGCAGCCGCTTGACCAGGCCCTTGCCGGTGAGGCGGTCGATCCGGTTGGTCATGGTGCCGGAGGTGACCAGGGTCTGGGTGAGGAGCTGGCCGGGGGAGAGCTGGTACGGCGAGCCGGCCCGCCGCAGCGCGGTCAGGACGTCGAACTCCCAGGGCTCCAGCCCGTGCTCGGCGAAGGCCGCCCGACGGGCGCGGTCGAGGTGCCGCGCGAGCCGGCTGACCCGGCTGAGCACCTCAAGTGGTTCCACGTCGAGGTCGGGGCGCTCTCGGCGCCATGCTGCGACCAGCCGATCGACCTCGTCCTCCATGGCGATCAGTGTATCGGGGGTTGTGTCGATGTGAAGTCTCTTGACATCGAGAATTCCAGGGCGGACGCTTCGACTGGATATCTTGATGTCGAGAGACTTGGGAGGTGGGCCATGTCCGCACCCGTCTGGGACCCGGACCAGTACCTGCGCTTCGCCGACGAACGGACCCGCCCGCTGCGCGACCTGCTCGCCCGCGTCCCCTCCGTGCCGAACGAACCCGCCGCCACCGTCCTCGACATCGGCTGCGGCCCGGGCAACTCCACCGCCGTCCTGCGCGAACGCTGGCCCGGGGCGCGGATCACCGGGGTCGACAACTCCGCCGAGATGCTCGCCGCCGCCCGCGCCGGGGGCGGGGAGCCCACCGCCGACTACCTGCTCGCCGACGCGGCCGGCTACGACCCCGCGGCGGCGGCCCCCGACCTGATCGTCTCGAACGCGGCCCTGCAGTGGATCGGCTTCGAGCCGGGCGGCCGGTCCGGGTCCGGGGACTCCCCGGCGGGGGACGGCGGGCGGGGAGCGGCCGGCGGGCACCTCGACCTGCTGCGGCGCTGGGCCGCGGCGCTCAGGCCCGGCGGGGTGATCGCCTTCCAGGTGCCCGGCAACTTCGGGTCGCCCAGCCACGTGCTGCTCGCCGAGCTCCGCCGCAGCCCGCGCTGGCGCGAGTCCGTGGGCGGGAACGCCGTCCGGGCCGGCGTCCACCGACCGGACGAGTACCTCCGGACGCTCGCCGAGGCCGGCTGCACCGCCGACGTCTGGGAGACCACCTACAGCACCCTGCTCACCGGCGACGACCCGGTGCTGGAGTGGGTCAAGGGCACCGCACTGCGGCCCGTGCTCACCCGGCTCGCCGACCCGGCCGACCGTTCGGCCTTCCTGGCCGAGTACGGCGCGCTGCTCCGGGAGGCCTACCCGGCCGGGCCGCACGGCACGGTCTTCCCGTTCCGCCGGATCTTCGCCGTCGCGGTCCGGCGGGGCTGAGCGGGCTCAGGCCTTGCGGTCGCCGACCAGCTTGGGGTGCCGCTCCATCCCCTCCAGGCCGTGCCAGGCCAGGTTCACCAGGTGGGCGGCCACCTCGGCCTTCTCCGGCTTGCGCACCTCCAGCCACCACTGGCCGGTCAGTGCGACCATGCCCACCAGCATCTGCGAGTACATCGGGGCGAGCCGGGCGTCGAACCCCCGCGCCTTGAACTCCAGCCCCAGGATGTCCTCCACCTGCGTCGCGATGTCGCTGATCAGCGACGCGAAGGTGCCCGTCGACTGGGCCACCGGCGAGTCCCGGACCAGGATCCGGAAGCCGTCCGTGGACGTGTCGATGTAGTCCATCAGCGCGAACGCGGCCTGTTCCAGCAGCTCCCGCGAGTGCCCCCCGGTCAGCGCCCCGGTCACCATGTCCAGCAGCAGCTGCATCTCGCGGTCGACCACCACCGCGTACAGCCCCTCCTTGCCGCCGAAGTGCTCGTACACCACGGGCTTGGACACCCCGGCCCGCTCGGCGATCTCCTCCACCGAGGTGCCGTCGTAGCCGCGCTCCGCGAACACGATGCGGCCGACCTCCAGCAGCTGCTCCCGACGCTGCTTGCCGGTCATCCGTACCCGGCCGCCACGGCGGCGCGGTGCCGGCGCAGCACCGTCCGCCCCGGCGGCGGCACGCGGACGGGCCTGCGCCGGATCGGGCGCCGCGTCCGTCCGCGTGCTCCGGTGGCCGCCTGTGCTGTCTGCGCTGCTCCCGTTCACCCCTACATCATGCTGCAGGCGGGCCCTCATGCGGCGCGGCGGGCGGCGATCCGCTGTGCGTCCGGCCAGCGGACGTCCCTGGCCCAGCCGGCCAGCTCGAACCAGCGGATCAGCCGGGCCGAGGAGTCGATCTGTCCACGAAGGACACCGTGCCGGGCCGAGGTCGGGTCGGCGTGGTGCAGGTTGTGCCAGGACTCGCCGCAGGAGAGCACGGCCAGCCACCAGACGTTGCCGGAGCGGTCGCGGGAGCGGAACGGCCGGTGGCCGACCGCGTGGCAGATCGAGTTGATCGACCAGGTGACGTGGTGCAGCAGTGCCACCCGGACCAGCGACCCCCAGAAGAAGGCGGAGAGCGCGCCCTGCCAGGAGAGCGTGACCAGCCCGCCGACCAGCGGCGGGATGAGCATCGAGAGGGCGGTCCAGAGCCAGAACAGCCGGGAGATCCGCCTTATGGCCGGGTCGCGGATGAGGTCGGGGGCGTACTTGAGCTGGGAGGTCTGCTCCTCGTCGAAGAGCCAGCCCATGTGGGCCCACCAGAGGCCCTTGAGCAGCGCCGGGACGGACTCGCCGTAGCGCCAGGGCGAGTGCGGGTCGCCGTCCTTGTCGCTGTACCGGTGGTGCTTGCGGTGGTCGGCCACCCAGCGCACCAGCGGCCCCTCGATCGCCAGCGAGCCGGCGATCGCGAGGGCGATCCGCAGCGGCCGGTTGGCCTTGAAGGCGCCGTGGGTGAAGTAGCGGTGGTAGCCGACGGTGATGCCGTGACAGGTGAGGAAGTACATCACCGCGGCGATCGCGAGGTCGGTCCAGCCGAGTCCCCATCCCCAGGCCACCGGGACGGCGGCGACCAGGGCGGCGAACGGGACGGCGATGAAGAGGCCGAGTGCGATCCGCTCGGCGGCCCCCTGCCGCTCCCCGCCGCGGGTGGCGGAGAGCTGCGGCGGGCCGGGGTCCGGGGAGTCGGAGTGCGGGGGGTCGGAGTGGGGGGTGGCGGTGGAGCGCGTGGAGTCGGCGCGCGCCTCGCCTGCCTGGATGCTCATGGGTGTCCCTTGCGGGGGAGAGGACGGGAGGCTACGTTCGCGTAACCTACGGAATCGTAGGTTGTGCCCCGCCAACAAGGGAATACGCCGCCGGGCGGCGCATGGGTGAATTCACCCGACTGGATGGCTGACGTCCCGATCCGGCCCGTGTCCACCCGCCCGGCCGCGGAACACCGGTGACGCCCACCGCGGCTGCCTGGTCATCACCGCGCGGGGAGGCGCCCGTCCCTGCCGTCGGATCGGGGTCGGAGGATTGGTGCAGCGGATACCCAGGACGAGGTCGACTCGGGTAGGGTTTCAGCGACTGTCCGCCGTGGTGTAATGGCAGCACAGGGCCCTTTGGAGGCCTTTGTCTGGGTTCGAATCCTAGCGGCGGAGCCACCCCGCGCCTCGACTGCGCGTGTCACCCGGCCGCCGGTATTGTCTGGGCTGTCCGGCGGACTGTGCGAAGGCGACCGGCCTGTTGTCCCGGCCGGGCTGCTCTGCCCTCTCTGTGAACCGAATGAGGAGCCTCCCCCCGTGAGTGCCAATTCGCCCGCCGCCGTTGTCGTGCTTGCCGCCGGTGGCGGGACCAGGATGAAGTCGAACAGCCTGCCGAAGGTGCTGCACGAGGTGTGCGGACGGTCCCTGGTCGGCCATGCGGTGGCGGCCGCGGAGGAGCTGACGCCGGGCCAGCTGGTCGTGGTGATCGGCCACCTCCGGGAGAAGGTCCGGGAGCACCTGGCGGCCCGTCATCCGCAGGCCCGCGCCGTCGTGCAGGAGGAGCAGAACGGCACCGGGCACGCCGTGCGGACGGCGCTGGAGGCGCTGGCCGCCGACGGGATCGAGCTGGACGGCACGGTGATCGTCACCACCGGGGACGCGCCGCTGCTGACCGGGGAGACGCTGCGCGCCCTGGCCGACGCGCACGACGCGCAGGGCAACGGCGTCACCGTGCTGACCGCCGTGGTGCCGGACCCCTTCGGCTACGGCCGGATCCTGCGCGACGGCGTGGACGGTGTGGACGGCGCGGTCGCGGCGATCGTCGAGGAGAAGGACGCCTCGGACGCCCAGCGGGCGATCGACGAGATCAACTCGGGGGTCTTCGCCTTCGACGCCGGGCTGCTGGTGCAGGCGCTCGCCGAGGTGACCACCGACAACTCGCAGGGCGAGGAGTACCTCACCGACACCCTGCAGATCCTGCGCAAGGCGGGCCACCGGGTGGGCGCGGTCGTCGCCGCCGACTACCGGGACATCCTCGGCATCAACGACCGGGTGCAGCTGGCCCACGCCCGCCGGCTGCTCAACGACCGGCTGCTGGACCGCGCGATGCGGGCCGGCGTCACCGTGGTGGACCCGGCGACCACGTGGTTCGACGTCCAGGTGTCGTACGAGCCGGACGCGGTGGTGCTGCCCAACACGCAGCTGCAGGGCGGCACGCACCTGGGCGAGGGCTGCGAGGTGGGCCCCAACTCGACGATCAAGGACACCCGGATCGGCGCCGGCGCGCGTGTGACCAACACCACGGCGGACGGCGCCGAGGTCGGTGACCTCGCCGTCGCCGGGCCGTACGCGTACCTGCGGCCGGGCGCGAAGCTGGCCCGGAAGGCGAAGGTCGGCACCTACGTCGAGGTGAAGAACTCCGAGCTGGGCGAGGGCGCCAAGGTGCCGCACCTCTCGTACATCGGCGACGCCACCATCGGCGAGGGCGCCAACGTCGGCGCGGCCTCGGTCACCGTGAACTACGACGGGGTCCACAAGCACCGCACCGTCATCGGGGCGCACTGCCGTACCGGTTCCGACAACATGTTCATCGCTCCCGTGACGGTCGGTGACGGCGCCTACACCGCGGCCGGTTCGGTGATCACCAACGACGTTCCGGCGGGCGCGCTCGGCGTGGGCCGGGCACAGCAGCGGAACATCCCCGGCTGGGTCGAGCGCAAGCGCCCCGGAACGACATCGGCGCAGGCCGCGGCGGCTGCCACGGCCGCCGGCCGGGAGGGCTCGCCGGAGGCCTGACCGGTCGGGTGCCGGTCCGGCAGATGGTCCCGGGGCGGACGGTTTCTGTGCGGGCGCGTAACCTTGGGGTCATGCGTGCGCCGCAGGGCCTACCGCCCGTGTCCAGGCGTACCGACAATTCCCCGACTCCCTCCCGCAGGCAGGCGCGAGCCTGCCTGTGCGGTGCGGACGGGTTCAGCGTCAGCAACGCGAGGAGACGGTGGCAGTGAGCGGGATCACCACGTCGGGCGAGAAGAAGCTGAAGCTCTTCTCCGGCCGTGCCCACCCCGAGCTGGCGAGGGAGGTGGCCGAATCGCTGGGGACCGAACTCGTCCCGACCAAGGCCCTGGACTTCGCCAACGGTGAGATCTACGTCCGTTTCCTGGAGTCGGCGCGAGGCGCGGACTGCTTCGTGATGCAGAGCCACACGGCTCCCATCAACCAGTGGATCATGGAACAGCTGATCATGATCGATGCTCTCAAGCGGGCCTCGGCCCGGAGCATCACCGCGATCCTGCCGTTCTACGGGTACGCCCGCCAGGACAAGAAGCACCTGGGCCGCGAGCCCATCTCGGCCCGCCTGGTGGCCGACCTGCTGCGCCAGGCGGGCGCCGACCGGCTGATGGCCGTGGATCTGCACACCGCGCAGATCCAGGGCTTCTTCGACGGCCCGGTGGACCACCTGTTCGCGCTGCCGCTGCTGGCGGACTACGTGGGCGGCCGGGTCGACCGGGCGAAGCTCACCGTGGTCTCGCCGGACGCCGGCCGGGTGAAGGTCGCCGACCAGTGGTGCGACCGTCTGGACGCGCCGCTGGCGATCATCCACAAGCGCCGTGACATCACGCAGGCCAACACCATCCTCTCGGCCGACGTGGTCGGTGACGTGCAGGACCGGGTCTGCGTCCTCGTCGACGACATGATCGACACCGCCGGCACGATCTGCGCCGCGGCCGACGCGCTCTTCGAGAACGGCGCCGCGGACGTCCTGGTGGCGGCCACCCACGGTGTGCTCTCCGGCCCGGCGGCCGACCGGCTGAAGAACTCGCGGGTCAGCGAGTTCGTGTTCACCAACACGCTGCCGACCCCGGCCTCGATCCAGCTCGACAAGATCACGACGCTGTCGATCGCCCCGTCGATCGCGGCCGCCATCCGCGAGGTGTTCGAGGAGGGCTCGGTCACCAGCCTCTTCGAGGGCGTGCACTGACCTTCGCGGGTGCGCACCGACCGAGCCCCGTGCAGGCGGCCCCGGTTCCCTCGGGAGCCGGGGCCGCCGCCGATTTCGCGAGAGGCCACCGGTCCGGTTAGACTCGTGAAACTGCTCGGCGAGGGATGCCGTGTGCCTGCTTGCCGGGTGCCCGCTCCGTGATCGACGCGCTGCCGGCGCCGGATTTTCCGGGCACCGGCAGAAGTCGTTGCGCCGCCGAGTGACCCCCGAATGTTACGAGGGTGTGGTCCCGGCGGTTTTTTCGCATTGCCTGCACCCCGCGCCAGCTTTTACGAGGAGTGCAGTCGTGTCCGAGATCCGCATCGCCGCTGAGACCCGTTCCGAGTTCGGCAAGGGTGCCGCCCGTCGCGCCCGCCGTGCCGGCTTCGTCCCCGGTGTCGTCTACGGCCACGGCCTCGCGCCGGTTCACCTGAACCTGCCCGGCCACGACCTGATGATGGCCCTGAAGACCCCGAACGCCCTGCTGGTCGTGCCGATCGAGGGCAAGGACGAGTTCGTCCTGCCGAAGGCCGTCCAGCGTGAGGCCATCAAGCGCACCATCGAGCACGTCGACCTGCTGCTGGTCAAGCGCGGCGAGAAGGTCACCGTCGAGATCCCGGTCCAGGCCGAGGGCGAGCTGGCCCCGGGCGGCAACCTGCTGGAGCACGTCCTGCAGGCCCTGCCGGTCGAGGCCGAGGCCACCCACCTGCCCGAGGCCGTCACCGTTTCGGTCGAGGGCCTGGAGGCCGGTGCCTCCATCCACGCCAAGGACATCACCCTGCCGTCCGGCGTGACCCTGGCCGTCGACGGCGACACCGTCGTGCTGCAGGTCATCGCCGCCCAGGCCGCCCCGGCCGAGGCCGAGGCCGAGGCCGAGGGCGCCGAGGCCTGAGCCTTTCGGCAGGCTTCCCGGCAGGCCCTTCGACCGGCCTGTCGACCAGCTTGAGACCGCTGCCCCGGTCGCTCCCCGTACTGGGAGCGGCCGGGGCAGCGGTGCGTCCGGGATGATGGCGGTGCAGGTGACCACGAGGAGCGGTGGGATGAGCGAGGACGTGTACGAGGGCCCCTGGCTGGTGGTGGGGCTGGGCAACCCGGGGGAGCAGTACGCCAGGAACCGGCACAACATCGGGTTCATGGTGGTGGACCTGCTGGCGCAGCGGATGGGTGCCAGGTTCAAGGCGCACAAGAGCCGGGCCCAGGTGGCCGAGGGGCGGCTGGGCGGGCGCCGGGTGGTGCTGGCCAAGCCGATGTCGTTCATGAACCTCTCCGGCGGCCCGGTCACCGCGCTGCGGGACTTCTACAAGGCGCCGACCTCGGCGCTGGTGGCCGTCCACGACGAGCTGGACATCGACTACGCGGCGCTCCGGCTGAAGTCGGGCGGCGGGGACAACGGCCACAACGGGCTGAAGTCGATCACCAAGTCGCTGGGTCCGGAGTACCACCGGGTGCGGTGCGGGATCGGCCGCCCGCCGGGCCGGATGGAGGTCGCGGACTTCGTGCTGAAGGACTTCTCCGCCACCGAGCGCAAGGAGCTGGAGTGGTTCGTGGACCGCTCGGCGGACGCGGTGGAGGCGCTGCTCTCGGAGGGTCTGGAGCGGGCCCAGTCGACGTACAACTCCTGACCGCCGCCGTGTGAGTCGCGTCACGGCCCGGGCCGGCCGGGGCAGGTCCGGCAGGTTCGTCGGGGCCGGTCGGGCGTCGTCCGGCCGGGTCCGCGCCGGGGCCGCCGGCGTGCGGCGGGGCGGGCCCGACCTGCCGTGCGGCACCGTCGGGGCGGCCCGGCGCCGTGCCGCGGGCTGCGTACGAACGGGCGGCGGGGGGCTGCACAACAGTCGTGCAACGCTTGGTCGTCCAAACCTGAATGCGTGTGAGAAGGCTGTGCGGATCGGATAGCGTCAGGCCAGTACGCGAACGGGTTCTGGGGAGTTCTCGATGCGGAGTTTGCGGCCGGTCCGACGCCTTCGGCGGATCCGGGTGGTTCGACTGAGGAAGCTCGGACGGCGGGTGGGCACGGCGGGTGCGCTGGGCACCGCCGGCGCCCTGGGCGCGGCCGGCGTGCTGCTCTCCGGCGGTGTGGCGCACGCCGATCCGGTGGCGGATCCCGATCCGGGTGTGGTGTCCCCGGAGCCGGTCTCGGCGCAGTTCGTCGGCCCGGTGCTCGGCGGCTCGGTCGGCGGTGACGCGGGCCTGCTGGCCGTCGGCGGCGGCCTGGTCGTGGCCGCGGGCGGCGCGGCCCTGTGGGTCAAGCGCCGGCGCGCGGGCGATCTGACGGAGTGACGGAGAACGGAGGGGCCGGGTCCGAGGTGCGGACGCCGGCCCTTCCGGCATTTTCCCGCGGCTGTCATCCGTTCCCGGCGGCCGGGGCGTCCTGTGGGCATGAAGCGCGAATCGATGCGGCCGGACGGCACCACGGGTGACCCGTTCGACGAGTTCGTCGCGGCGCGGTACCAGGCGCTGCTGCGTGGCGCGTTCCTGATCACGGGGGACGTCCACGACGCACGGGACCTCCTGCACGACGCCCTGGCCCGGGTGTACGCCCGGCGCGGTGCGATCCGGGACCCCGGCGCGACCGAGGGCTACGTCCGCAAGGCGATGGTCCGCACGCACGTGTCGCGTTGGCGGCGGACCCGTCGTGAGGTGCTGACGCCGCAACTGCCGGACACCCCGGTGGCCGCGGTCGACGCACGGGACGAGCAACTGGAGCGGGCCCTGAGATCACTGTCGCCGCGTCAGCGGACGGCGGTGGTCCTGCGGTACTACGCCGATCGGTCGGTGGCCCAGGTGGCCGAGGAACTCGGGTGCTCACTGACGACGGCCAGGACCCACCTGGCCCGCGCGATGAAGACGCTTCGACAGGAACTGGCACCGGCGAAGGAGATGGTGGGCCATGACGGCTGAGGACAGGGACGGTCGGGGCGCCGCGGACGGCGCTGCGGACCGGTTCGAGGAGGAGCTGGTCGTCCGGCTCGGGGCACGGGCCCGGTCGGCGGGGGGCAGCCCGCCGCTGGCGGAGCTGAGGGCCGCCGGCCGGCGCCGGTCGCGGCAGGGGCTGGCGCTGCGGGTGGCGGCGGGGGCGGCGGTGCTGGCGGTCGGCATCGGGGCGCTGACGCAGGTGGGGGTCGGCGGGGCCGGGGCCGCCGGGCCGGCGGGTCCGGCCGCGGCCGGGGCCACCGGCTGGGGACCGCCCCCGCCGACCCCCGGAGGGACGTCGTCGCAGACCCTGCACCCGCAGCCGTCGACGTCGAGCTCCATCGACACGGGAGGGATGCTCGGGGTCTGCGCGGGGGGCCCGGCCGCGCTGCGGCTGCCCACCTGGGAGGAGGCGCACGCCCCGTCGACCCCGCCCTCGACGCCGCCCTCGACCCCGCCGACCACCACCGCGGGGCCGACCCTGCCCGCGTCGCCGAAGCCCGGGTCGAGCACGAGCGGGGGCCAGGTCAACCGCCACCCGATCGACGTGTCCGCCGACATCAGGCGAATCGGCTCGGGGAGCTACCCGGAGCACTACTTCGGCGTCTGCAGTGACCTGGGGACCGGCGAGGTGTACGTGATGCGGGTCCCGGGGAGCGAGCTCGACCAGGTGGTGCTGAACACCGTTCCGCACCTCGGGGTGGGGATCAACTTCGTGGACGTGCCCGGATCGCGGAAGTTCTTCCACGCGCTGGCGCAGCGGATCGAGGTGGACGACCGGGACTACTGGGCGGAGCGGAACGTGACGATCTCCGACGTGTACGTCTCGGAGGACGGCACCGGCGTGCTCGTCGTCACCGCGCAGGCCCCGACCGCCCGGGCGGACGTCCTGGCCCGGTACGGGCCGCTGGTGATCGAGGTGCGGCCGCTGGACTGACCGGCAACGGGCGGGCCGGACGTCGCCGGACCGGCCGGGCGCCGCTCGTCCGGCCGGGGACGGCGGAGGGCCCCGCGGCACGCGCCGCGGGGCCCTCCGGGTGTTCCGGGTGTTCCGGCCGGGGTCAGCCGGTGTTGCGCAGACCGGCGGCGATGCCGTTGACGGTCAGCAGCAGGGCCCGGGCCCGCAGCGGGTCCTCCTTGCGGCCGGTCGAGGCCTCCTCGCGCTGGCGGCGCAGCAGCGCGACCTGGAGGTAGGAGATCGGGTCCAGGTAGGCGTCGCGGACGGTGAAGGTCTGCTTGAGCACCGGGTTGCGCTCCAGCAGCTCGCTCTCCCCGGTGAGCCGGAGGACCTCGCGCAGGGTCACGTCGTGCTCGGCCACGATCTGGTCGAAGACGTGGTGCAGCTCGGCCGGGACCAGCTGCTCGACGTAGTGGCGGGCGATCCGCAGGTCGGTCTTGGCCAGCGTCATGGCGACGTTGGACAGGAAGTTGCGGAAGAAGTGCCACTGGCCGTACATCTCGTCGAGCACGTCGCCGAGACCGGCCTCGCGGGCGGCGGCGAGGCCGGCGCCGACGCCGTACCAGCCGGGGACGATCTGGCGGGACTGGGTCCAG
>NZ_JAQYWZ010000310.1:0-1549 GCF_036290945.1 Streptomyces sp. BE303 | reverse complement strand
TACCGTCCGCGCCCTCGGCGAAGGACTTGCACCGACCGTCGGCCGCGAGGCCCCGCTGCCGCGAGAACCCGACGAACGTCCCCGGCGTCGCCATCACCGTCACGCCACCGGCCAACGCCAGCTCGCACTCCCCACTGCGCAGCGCCTGCACCGCCAGGTGCAGAGCGACCAACGAGGACGAGCACGCCGTGTCGACCGTGACCGCCGGACCCTCCAGACCGAAGGTGTACGACACCCGGCCCGACGCGATGCTCCCGCCGGTCCCCATGAAGCCCTCGACCTGTGCCTCGGCCTGCTCCAGGACGGTCGCGTAGTCGCCGTACATGATGCCCGCGAACACGCCGGTGCGGGATCCGCGCAGGCTCCGGGGGTCGATCCCGGCCCGCTCGAACGCCTCCCACGACGTCTCCAGCAGCAGCCGGTGCTGCGGGTCCATCGCCAGCGCCTCACGCGGCGAGATCCCGAACAGCCCGGGGTCGAAGTCGGCCGCGCCGGTGAGGAATCCGCCGTCGCGGGCGTAGGAGGTGCCGGGGTGGTCCGGGTCGGGGTGGTAGAGGTTCTCGATGTCCCAGCCACGGTCCTCGGGGAACGGCACGATCCCGTCCCGCCCGGCCGCGACCAGCTCCCACAGGTCCTCCGGCGAGGCGACGCCCCCGGGGAACCGGCAGGCCATCCCGACGATCGCGATCGGCTCGTCCACGCGGACGGCCTGCACCGGCGCGGCCACGGCGGGGGCGGCGCCGGCCAGCTCCGCGCCGACGTGACCGGCCAGCAGGGTGGCGTTCGGGTAGTCGAAGACCAGCGTGGACGGCAGCCGCAGCCCGGTCGCGGCGGCGAGGCGGTTGCGCAGCTCGACGGCCGTGAGCGAGTCGAAGCCCAGTTCGTTGAAGGCCCGCTTCGGATCGACGTCCTCGGCCCGGTCGTAGCCGAGGACGTCCGACACCTGGGCCCGGATCAGCCCGAGCACCGCCGTGACGCGCTGCTCGACGGGCAGGCCGGCCAGCCGCAGGCCCAGGGAGGTACCGGCGGCCGGGCCGCCCGGGGTGTGGACCAGCCCGCGCAGCAGCGCCGGGGCACCGACGGCCTCGCGGAGTACCGCGGTGTCGACCGCGAGCGCAGCGACCAGCGGCCGTCCACCGGAAAGCGCCGCGTCGAAGGCCGCGAGCCCCTGCTCGGCGGTCAGCGGCAGGACACCACCACGCCGCATCCGCTCCCGGTCCGCGTCGGTGAGCGTCTCACCCATCCCCGCGTCCCACAGACCCCACGCCAGCGACGTCGCCGGCACACCCCGCGACCGCAGCTCCGACGCGTACGCGTCCAGGAACGTGTTCGCAGCGGCGTAGTTGGCCTGACCCGCGTTACCGAACAGACCCGCCACCGAGGAGTACAGGACGAACGCGCTGAGCCTCCGGCCCTCCGTCGCGGCGGCAAGGTTGCGCGCCGCGTCGACCTTCGCCCGGAACACCACGTCCAGGCGCTCCGGGGTCAGGGACTCCACCATCCCGTCGTCCAACACACCGGCCGCGTGAACCACCGCCGTCACCGGCAC
>NZ_JAQYWZ010000309.1:0-42768 GCF_036290945.1 Streptomyces sp. BE303 | reverse complement strand
CAGGGCGGCCCAGTGGTGGATCTGGCGGACCAGCAGACCGCCGCGCACCTCGAAGCTGATGTCGACCGTCGACGCGTACGCCTCGGACATCGGGATGCCCTTGAGCGGGACGTACACGCCGTCGTAGATCACCTCGCCCATCGACGGCTTGAAGAACAGCGTCAGCCAGACGCCGGTCAGGATGATGACGACGAAGCTGTAGAGGCAGATCTCGCCCAGCATGAAGGACCAGTGGTCCGGGAAGATCTTGCGCAGGTTGGCCCGGGCCAGGGTGTAGATCCCCAGCCGGCCGTCCGCCCAGTCGGCGGCGCGCTGCCCCCGCCCGGCTCCGGGGCGGCTCTCATTCGGGGTCATGTCCACGCACCTCGGTCGAAGTGAAACGGGGATCTGTCCCCGTTTCGAAGCTGGACCCAGGATAAACGGGGGGTGATCCCCACTTCTAGTGGGGGGTGCGTTCCGGCGGTTTCCCGTCCGCCCCGCGCCCCCCGCGCCCCGCGCCCCGCGCCCCGCAGCCCTCGCGGCCCCGCCCGCCGCCGCCCCGGCCGGAGACGGCGAACGGCCCGCCCGGTGTCCTTTCGAACACCGGACGGGCCGCAGCGCACCGTCGCGTCACACCACGAGGGTCAGTGCACGAGCACCGGCACCTCGTTGGTGTTCGCCGCACCCTCGCCGGCCGTCGCGCCGTCGGGGCGCCCGGCGTTGATCAGCACGAAGGCGATCGCGGCGGCCAGCACCAGGATCCCGAAGGACCACCAGATCGCGGTCGAGAAGCCGTGCACCATGCCCTGGAACTGCACCGCCTTGGCGGCGTCCGGGGTGGTCGCGCCGCCCAGGTGGGCCGCCAGCCAGGTGGTCGTCGCGCTGGCCGCGATGGTGTTCAGCAGGGCGGTGCCGATGGCGCCGCCGACCTGCTGCGAGGTGTTGACCATGGCGGAGGCCACACCGGCGTCGCGCGGCTCGACGCCGTGCGTGGCGAGGCTCATCGCCGGCATGAACGCGGTGCCCATGCCGAGGCCCATCAGGACCAGACCGGGCAGGATCAGCGCCGGGTAGGAGGTGTCCAGGTCGATCTGGGTGAGGATCAGCATGCCGATCGAGGCGACCAGGAAGCCGGGCGCCATCAGGTACCGCGCCGGGACGCGGGTCATCAGGCGGGCGCCGATCTGGGTCGAACCGGCGATCATGCCGGCCACCATCGGCAGGAAGGCCACGCCGGTCAGGACCGGGCTGTAGTCGAGCACGATCTGCAGGTAGTAGGTCAGGAAGAGGAAGAGACCGAACATGCCGATCACGGCCAGACCCAGCGACAGGTAGACCCCGCCGCGGTTGCGGTCCAGGATGACGCGCAGCGGCAGCAGCGGAGCCTTCACCCGCGCCTCGACCGCCACGAACGCGCCCAGCAGCAGGACGGCGGCGACGAACAGGCCGATCGTGATGCCGGAGGACCAGCCGTCCGACTCGGCCCGGGTGAAGCCGTAGACCAGGGCGACCAGGCCGGTGGTGACGAGGATGACGCCGGGGACGTCGAGGCGGTTGCGGTTGCGGCCCTCGGCCGGCTCGCGGATCACCATGACGGCGCCGATCGCGGCGGCCACGGCGAACGGGATGTTGACGAAGAAGGTCCAGCGCCAGTTCAGGTACTCGGTCAGCAGGCCGCCGAGGATCAGGCCGATCGCACCGCCACCACCGGCGATGGCGCCGTAGATGCCGAACGCCTTGGCGCGCTCCTTGGCCTCGGTGAACATCACGGCCAGCAGCGAGAGCGCGGCGGGCGCGAGCAGTGCGCCGAAGACGCCCTGGAGGGCGCGGGCGCCGAGCAGCATGGCGGTGTTGGCGGCGGCGCCGCCGAGCGCGGAGGCGAACGCGAAGCCGGCCAGGCCGACCACGAAGGTCCGCTTGCGGCCCCAGAGGTCCGCCACCCGGCCGCCGAAGAGCAGGAGTCCGCCGAAGGCCAGCGCGTACGCGGTGATCACCCACTGGCGGTTGCCGTCGGTGATGCCCAGGTCCTCCTGGGCGGAGGGCAGCGCGATGTTCACGATGGTGGCGTCGAGGACGACCATCAGCTGCGCGAGCCCGATGAATATCAGGGCCTTCCATCGCCTCGGATCGGGCTGGACGGCGGGCAGGGAATCGGTTTTTGGCATGGCGGTACTCACTTCACGGTGCGAGGCGTGCGGAACGGTGCGGACGGAAACGGTGCGGATCGGAAGTACATCAGGACGAACCGCGCGAACGGGCGCGCGGAGGTGGCCGCGCGGTGGTCCCGCGGTGACGGGTCGGTGACTCGGTGGGTCAGTGGTCGGTGTGGAAGTCCTCGAAGGTCGCGGCCCGGCCGGGCAGGACGGAGCGCGCGGGCGCCCGCATGCCGTCCAGGAACAGTTGCAGGTGCCGGTGGACGAACTCGTCCAGCACCACGCAGGAGGTGCCCGGCAGGGGGCGGGTGAGCTGGCTCATCGCGATGAACAGATCGCCGTGGTCGACGTCCGCGCGCAGTTCGCCGGCCGCCTTCGCACGCTCCAGCAGACCGCCGACGACGCTCATCAGGCGCTCCCGTGCCTCGACCAGGTCCGGATCGAACATGTCGACCCGGTTGGTCAGCATCGGGCAGAGCGCGCCGATCTTCTCGTCGACGGTCCGGTGCGCGAACCGCTGGAGGGCGTCGAACGGGCCGGCTCCCTCGGCGGCCGCCGACTCCGCGTTCGCCACGATGCGGTTCTTGACGAGCAGTGCCACCTCGCGGATCAGCGCGGCCCTGGTCGGGAAGTTCCGGTAGAGCGTAGCGTTTCCGACGCCGGCCCGCTTGGCGATTTCGTCCAGCGGCGCATCCGCGCCGTGCTCGACGAAGGCGTCGCGGGCTGCCAGCACGATCCGCTCACGGTTCCGGCTCGCGTCCGCACGCAGCTTCGGCGTGCGGACCGGCGGCTCCGCGGTGCGGGTCGGCTCGACGGCGGCGGTGCTCACTCGGTGCTCCTCCCGGATTCCGGGGAATCTCTCCCCGCTTAGTCCTACGAAGAGCCAAACGGGGAATCCCTCCCCGGAAATTTCACTTTCGAATGTGACCTGCGTCACATCTCGGGGACTCCCTCGTCCGCCGGTCCGCCGGTCCGCCGGTCAGCCGGTGGCGACCGTGTAGCGGCCGGTCCGCGGGTACCAGGCGTGGTCGCCTGCCAGCCAGTCCTTCAGTCCGCCGGTGAAAGCCGCCACCGTCCGCCCGGCCTCCGGACCGAACTCCTCCGCCAGGTGCGGGACGTCCTCCCGGGCGATGCGGTCGAAGCAGTCCAGCCGGGCGTTCATCAGGTCGGTGACCGTGTCCACCGCGGTCTGCCGGGAGCAGCGCAGGAAGTGCCGGAAGACCGGGACGGCGTTGTTGAGCTCGCCCTCCAGCTCCGTCTCCTTGCGGCAGGAGTAGAGGTCGTTGCGCAGGTCCACGTTGTCGGCGAACGCCTCGATCAGCGCGGTGACGGTCGGGTGGGAGAGCAGCTCCGGCGGCAGGTCCCGTCCCCGGACGTGCAGCGGCAGCACGGTGGACAGTGGCGTCCCGGCCGTGCGGCGGCGCATCTGGAGGTACTCGACCGGATCGGGGACGCGCCCGGCGAGGGTGTTGTCCAGCTCCCAGAGGTTGGCGGCGGCGAAGTCCAGCGCGGCGTCCCGGAGCCGGCGCCGCAGGTCCGGCGGGAGCACGGCCGCGGAGCGGGCCCAGACGTCGGCCAGCGCGACCTCGACGGGGTGCTGCGGCTGTGCCGGCCCGGTCCGGTCCCGCGGATCCGGCGCTCCGGCCGTCCGGTGGCGCGGGTCCGGCGATCCGGCCCGGCGCCGCGGGCCCGGCGCGGCTGCGGCGGCCGACGGCATGCAGGCGGCCAGGCGGGCGACGAAGCGTCGCGCCCCCGCCGCGTCGCCGGTCGCCTTGACGGTGACGAAGTGGTCGTCGACGGCGAACGCCCAGACGTTCCAGTCGCCGACCAGCAGCAGTTCCTCGACCGGTAGGTCCGGCTGGGTGAGCGCCGTGAACAGCGCGAGCTCCTGCCGGTCGAAGCGCTCCCGGCTCCACACGCCCGCCGGACCGGTGAGGCCGGTCAGCTCCGCCCACTGCGCCGCCCGGGCGCGGGCGGCGGCCTGCCGGGGGTTGAGCCGGGCGGGGTACGGCATGGCGAAGACCGGTGGTCGCGACGGGAGCTCCGGGAACGCGTGGGCCCGGCGGGCCAGGGCGGCGACCGTGCGCTCGGCGGAGTCGCCCAGGCCGGAGGGCAGGCCGGTGAACACGCCCGGTGCGGCGCGGTTGCGGTGTGCGGACACGGTGGCGGCCCCTTCCTGCACGGGTCGGTCGCCAGTCTCGTGCAGGGCCGGTCCGCAGATGCGGGAGCGATCGGAGGTTCACCCGATCGGGTGACCGCCCCCGCCGCGGGCCAGTGCCACGGGCCGGCGGAGCGGGATCTCGAAGTGGACGGTGGCCACGCCGGGGCCGTGCTCGCCGGTCGGCCGGGCGTCGTAGACCTCCTCGGCGAGGCTGCGCCAGAACCCCTCGGCGCCCGGGACGGCGGTGTTGGTGTGCAGGTAGAGCCGCCGGTAGCCGCCCTCTTCGGAGGCGAACTCGCAGGCCCGGCGCACCAGTTCACGGGCCAGGCCGTGCCGTCGGTGCTCCGCCCGGACGTACACCCGGACCAGCTGTGCGGTGGTGCCCGAAGGGTAGCGCTCGGCGACCTCGCGCGGGTGCGGCGGGTGGGCCGGGCCGGTGGAGTGCAGTGCGGTGGTGGCGACCACCTCGCCGTCGCGCACGGCGACCAGCAGCGCGTGCCGGGGGTGGTCGAGGTAGTGCCCCTGGAGGTCGACCACGTCGGCGTGCCAGTCGGGCACGTAGCCGTAGCCGAACTCGCGGTAGAACGTGTCGAGGATCAGCCGGCGCGCACCCGGGACATCCGCGGGCAGTGCATGCCGTACCAGATAGGGGTATTGACGATTCATCAGGAAACTCCGACGGGACGGACCGGGGTGGGTGACTGTTAGCGTACATGAAAACCACTTTCATCTAACACGGCAACGGAAGTGCGTGCCGGCGTGTTGAAAATGAAAACGAATCCCGTTACGTTCCTCTCGCGGCCTGCCGAAACCGGCCTGCCGCCGTGTCTGCGTGTCCGTCGAGAGGGAGAGTCGTGGCGCATCTGCTGGTGATCGAGAGCTGGGTCGGCTCCATGAGCAGGTTGCTGCCAAGGGCGCTGGGGGAGAGCGGCCACCGCTTCACCTTTCTCACCCGCGACCTCCACCACTACCTGCGGGCGGCCCCCGCCGACGGCCCGCACCCGCTGCTCGCCGCCGAGAACATCCTCACCGTCGACACCAACGACCCGGCCGTGCTGCTCCCGTACGCCGAACGGCTGCACGGGCTGCTCGGCTTCGACGGGGTGCTCTCCTCCTGTGACTACTACCTGCCGCAGGTCGCCCGGGTGGCCCGCCGGCTCGGCCTGCCCGGGCCCGACCCGGAGGCGGTCACCGCCGCCTGCCGCAAGGACCTCACCCGCGGCACGCTCGCCGGGGCCGGCGTCCCCGGGCCCGCGTACGCGCTCTGCTCCGACCGCGACCAGGCCCGCGCCGCCGCCCGGGCGATCGGCTACCCGCTGGTCGTCAAGCCGGTCGACCTGTGCGCCGGGATGTTCGTCCGCGAGGTCGCCGACGAGGCCGGGCTCCTCGCGGCCGTCCGGGCCGTGGAATCCTTCCCGGTCAACGCGCGCGGCCAGCGGCGGGACCCGGTGGTGCTGATCGAGGAACTGCTCACCGGTCCCGAGGTCAGCGTCGAGACGGTCTCCTCCGGCGGTGTCGCCCACGTCGTCGGGATCACGGACAAGAGCATCGGCGGCGCGCCCGCGTTCGTCGAGACCGGCCACATGTTCCCGGCCGCGCTCGATCCCGCCGACGCGGCCGCCGCCGCCGACACCGCCGTCGCCGCGCTGTCCGCGCTCGGCCTCGACCAGGTCGTGGCGCACACCGAGATCAAGCTGACCCCCGCGGGGCCCCGCGTGGTCGAGGTCAATCCGCGCCCCGCCGGGAACCGGATCACCGAGCTGGTCCGGCGGGTCACCGGCGTGGACCTCGCCGCAGCGGCCGTCGACGTCGCCCTCGGACGCCGGCCCGACCTGGCAGTCCATCCGACCGGCGTCGTCAGCGCGGCCATCGCCTTCCTGGTCCCGGGCGAGTTCCCGGTCGCGGGGGAGGGGCGGGCGGGTGCGGGGCTGCTGGACGGGTTCGACGGCGAGGCCGAGGTCCGCCGGGACCCCGCGGTGGTCGAGCTCAGCCTCGCCGGTCCCGGCCGCGAGGTGCGGCCGGCCACCAGCAACAACGAGTACCTCGGGCACGTCATGACCGCCGACACCGGCGGCCCCGGCGCCCGCGGCACGGCCGAGCGCCTGCTCACCGGGCTCACCCCCCGGTACGCGGTGGCGGACTGTCCGGCCGAGCCCGCGGCGGTGCCCGCGTGAGCCCGGCCGCCGCTCCTGCCGCTGCGGCGACGGCCGCCACCGTCGCTCCTGCCACGGCCACGACGGTCGCCGCCCCGTCCGCGTTCGACCTGGTCGCCGACCGGGCCCGCGCCGGCTCGTACGGGCCGGACCCGGCCGGCCTGCGGATCGCGCTCGCCTTCACCACCGCGCAGGCCGTCCGGCACGCCGGCCGCGCCCAGGGGTACCGCAACGAGGTGCTCAGCCTCCGGCTCGACGCCGCCGTCGGCTCCTGCGCCGTCGAACCGGGCGAACTGCCCGCCGGAGCGCTCGACGACTGCGTCGGCGCCCGCGTCGACGAGCTGCTCGACCACCCGCTCGCCGCCGTCCGGGTCGCCGCACTCGACGCCTACCTGGGCCACTGCCGCCCGCACACCTCCGCCCGCGGCGCCCGGACGCTCACGCTGCCGGCCGGGTCCTCGCTGGAGAAGTCCCGCGCCCGGGCCGCCGCGGTGGTCCGTCTGCTGCCGCTCGCCGAGGTCTGCCGCGTGCTGGTCGTCGGCGTGGTCAACTCCCTGCTGGAACAGCTCCGTTCGAGCGGTGCCGAGTACCTCCCCTGTGACCTCAAGGGCGGTGTCACCGAATGGGGCGAGCCCGTGCACGCCGACGCCCTCGCCCGACTCGACGACTGCGACGCGATCCTCGCCTCCGGCATGACCCTCGGCAACGGCACCCTCGACCCGCTGCTCGCCCACGCACGCACCACCGGCAAGCCCCTGGTGCTGTTCGCCCAGACCGGCAGCGCCGTGCTGCCCCGGCTGCTCGGCGACGGGGTCAGCGCCGTCAGCGCCGAGCCCTACCCCTTCTTCTGGCTCGACGGCGGCCCCACCGACCTCCACCTGTACGGGGGCGGGGCCCGGTGACCGCACTGCTCGACTCCGGCGCCGTACTGGGCAACCCCGGTCTGCTGTCACTGCTCGGCCACACCCCGCTGGCCCGGATCACCACCCCGCTGCCGCACCCGCACCCGGGCTTCTGGGCCAAACTGGAGGGCCTCAGCGCGGGCGGCATGAAGGCCCGCTCCGCGGTCGCCATGCTCCGCGGCGCCCACGCGCGCGGCGAACTCCGCCCCGGCGCCACGGTGGTGGAATCCACCTCGGGCACCATGGGCGTCGGCCTGGCCTTCGCCGGGCAGGCGCTCGGCCACCCGGTCGTGCTGGTCGGCGACACCGAACTCGAACCGTCCATGCGGCAGTTGCTGCGCGCGTACGGCGCCCGCCTGGAACTCGTCGAACGGCCGGCCCGGCACGGCGGCTGGCAGGCCGCCCGGCTGGCGCGGCTGCGCGAGGTGCTCGACCGGCTGCCCGGCGCCTACTGGCCCGACCAGTACAACAACCCGGACAACGCCGCCGGTTACCTGGCCATGGCCCAGGAGATCACCGCCGACCTCGACCACCTCGACGTCCTGGTCTGCAGCGTCGGGACGGGCGGACACAGCGCCGGCCTCGCCGAGGCGCTGCGCCGCCGCTGGCCCCGGCTGCGGATCATCGGCGTCGACTCGGTGGGCTCGACCATCTTCGGACAGCCCGCCCGGCCCCGTCTGATGCGCGGCCTGGGCAGCTCCATCCACCCGCGCAACGTCGCCCACCAGGCCTTCGACGAGGTCCACTGGGTCGGCCCGGCCGAGGCGGTCGACGCCTGCCGGCGGCTGGCCCGGGGCGCCTTCGTCAGCGGCGGCTGGTCCACCGGGGCGGTGGCCCTGGTCGCGGCCTGGGCGGCCCGGGTCCACCCCGGCGCCGCCGTGGCCACCGTCTTCCCCGACGGCCCGCACCGCTACCTCGGCACGGTCTACGACGACGCCTTCTGCCGGCGGCACGGCCTGGACGCGGAGCGGGCGGCGCTCCGCCCGATCGAGATCCCGCACCCGGCTGCCGTCGAGGTCAGCGGCTGGGCGCGCTGCCGCACGGGGGGTGCGGCACCCGCCACCGCGGTGGCGGCCGTCCCCGCCGCTCCGACGGCCCCGGCCGTACCGCCGGGCCTGGTGGTCCCGCCCCCGGCCGGCCCGCCGGACCGGGCGGGCGTCGGGGCCGCGACCGGCGGCGACACCGTCCGACCCGAGGAGGACCGATGAGGCTCGACGTCCGTACCGTACGGCTCCGGCTCGCCGAGCCGCTGCGGATCTCCCGCTCGGTCACCACCGAACGCGACGCCGTCCAGCTCGCGCTCGGCCACGGCGGACTGACCGGACACGGCGAAGCCGTCAGCAGCGTCTACCTGCACCTGCCCACCGACCGGATCCGGCGCGAACTCGACGGACTGCGACCCGCGTTGGAGCGGTACCCGGACCCCGAGCAGGCGCTCGCCGAACTCCGCTTCGCCGCAGTCCCGTTCGTCTGCCTCGCGGCCGGCGTGCTGGCCGCCGTCGAGGCGGCCCTGCTCGACCTGGTCGGCAAGCGGGCCGGCGAACCCGTCCACCGGCTGCTCGGCCGGGCCGAACCGGTGGTCGTCGCGACCGCCCGCACCATCGGCATCGAACCGCCCGCGCGCGCCGCCGTGCAGGCCGCCCGGCTCGCCGACGCGGGGTTCACCGTGCTGAAGGTCAAGGCAGGCTCCGCCGATCCGGGCCTCGACCTCGTCCGGGTCCAGGCCGTCCACGAGGCCGCCCCGGACGCCCGGTTGCTGCTGGACCCCAACGGCGCCTGGACGCCTGAGCAGGCCCTCCAGCTGCTGCCCGCCTTCGCCGCCACGGGTGTCGAGGCCGTGGAGCAGCCGATCGCCCCCGGCAGCCCGGACGTGCTCGCCGCCGTCGCCGCGCGGTCGCCGATCCCGGTGATCGCCGACGAGGACGCCGTCGCCTTCGAGGACGTCCGCCGGATCGCCGGGCGGGTCCACGGGGTCAACCTCAAGCTCGCCAAGTGCGGCGGCGTCCACCAGGCGCTGCGGATCGAGGAGGAGCTGCGCGGCAGCGGGACCGAGCTGATGTTCGGCTGCCTGGCCGCCAGTTCGCTCGGCATCGCGCCCGCCGTCCACCTCGCCGACCGGGCCCGCTGGATCGACCTGGACGGGCACCTGCTGCTCGCCCACGACCCCTGGCAGGGCATCGGCGGAACCGACGGCACCGTCCGCACACCGGACCGGGCGGGCCTCGGCGTGCTGCCCGTCCCGGACGCCGCCCCGGACGCCGCCCCGGGGCCGGTGGCGGGGTCGGTGCCGGAGGCCGCCCGAGGGGCTGTCCGGGGCCCCGCCGGCGAAGCCCACCCCCGCGCCGGCACCCGCCCGGTGGCCGGCCGGTGAGAATACTGCGCGCCGTACGGTCCTTCCCCGTGCCCGTACGGCTCCTCCTGGTCAACCAGCTCGGCGTCAACACCGGCTTCTACCTCCTCATCCCGTACCTGGCCGGCCACCTGGGCCACGACCTCGGCCTCTCCGCGCTCGCCGTCGGCGCCGTGCTCGGACTGCGCAACCTCAGCCAGCAGGGCCTGTTCATCCTCGGCGGCTCGGCCGCGGACCGGCTCGGCGCGCGCCGCGTCATCATCGCCGGGTGCGCGCTGCGCAGCGTCGGCTTCGGACTCTTCGCGCTCGGTGACTCGCTCGGCATCCTGCTCGCCGCGTCGGCGCTCAGCGGGCTGGCCGGCGCGCTCTTCAACCCGGCCGTGCGCACCTACGTGGCGAACGAGGCCGCCGACCGCAAGGCCGAGGCGTTCGCGCTGTTCAACATGTTCGCCACCACCGGCGCGCTGGCCGGTCCGCTGCTCGGCACCGTCCTGCTGCTGGTCGACTTCCGGGCCGCCGCGCTCACCGCCGCCGGCATCTTCGCCGTCCTCACCGTCGCCCAGGCCCTCGCCCTGCCCGAGCGGGCCGTCCCGCCGCCGCCGCGCGGCGTGCTCGCCGACTGGCGCGAAGTCGCCTCCGACCGGCGGTTCCTGGCCTTCTCGCTGGCCATGGTCGGCCTGTTCGGGATGGAGAGCCAGCTCTACCTGCTGCTGCCCGACGCCGCCCGCCGCGCCACCGGGTGGGAGGGGGCGGTCAGCCTGGTCTTCCTGACCAGCACCCTGGCCAACCTCACCCTCCAACTCCGCATCACCACGAGGCTCCAGAGGGACGGGCCGGCCACCCGGTGGATCCCGCTCGGCCTCGCCGTCGCCGCCACCGGCTTCCTGCTGCCGCTCGTCGTCCCCGGCCTGCCCGGCGTCCTCGGCGGCGTGCTGCTGCTCCAGACCGGCCTGATGACCGCCCAGCCGTTCGTCCTGGCGCTCATCCCGGCGTTCGGGCGCCCCGGCCTCACCGGCACCTACTACGGCCTCTACTACGTCGTCTCCGGCTTCGCCGCCGCCCTCGGCAACACGGCGGTCGGCCGGGCCATGGACAGTGCCGCCACCGCCCCCTGGCTGCTCTGCGCCGCGCTCGGTCTCGGCTCCGCCGCCGCACTCACCCGGCTGCACCGCGCCGGACGGCTCCCGGCGCCCGCCCGCCCCCTTCCCACCCCCGCCCGCCCTCTCCCCAGCGAGGCCCGATGACGCCCCGGCCCCTCCCGACCGAGCCGGCCGCCCCCGCGGCCGGTCACCGCAACCTCCTCACCGACGATCCGGAGCTCTACGAACTCCGCTTCCCCGACCCGGGATTCACCGCCGCGCGGTGGGCCGAGTCGGTGCTCCGCGGCTACGGCGCCGGGCCCAACGTGCTCGACCTCGGCTGCGGCACCGGCCGGGACGCCGAATGGCTGCACCGCGCCGCCGGGCGGACCGTCACCGGCCTGGACAGCTCCGCGACGATGATCGAGTACGCCCGCGCCCACCACCCCGGGCCCGTCTACCACGTCGGCGACATGCGGACCTTCCCCTTCGCCGCCGGGCGGTTCGACGCGGCGCTCTGCCTGGACAGCGCGCTGCTCTACTGCCACACCAACGAGGACCTCGACGCCCTGCTCGGGCGGCTCGGCCGCCACCTGCGCCCCGGCGGCCTGCTGGTCGCCGAGATGCGCAACGGCGCGTTCTTCCTCGGCCGCACCGAACTCCTGGACGCCCCGAGGACCGACACCGTCACCCGGGACGGCGTGACCCACACCTCGCACACCACGCTGTGGATCGACCGGGCCGCCCAACTCCTGCGCCGCACCCGCACCTGGACCAGTGACGACGGCGCCGCGCCGGTGGCGCAGCACTCCGCCTGGCGGCTCCTCTTCCCGCAGGAACTGCGTCACCTGCTCGCCGCCCACGGCTTCACGGTGCTCGCCCTCTACGACCGCCCCGGCCCGCGCACCGAACCGCCCTGGACGGACGGCGACCTCCCCGCCGACACCGCCGACGAAGACCGCCTCCACCTGGTCGCCAGGCTGGACCACCGCACACGAAAGAGAAGTTGACCCATGGACCGTCCGCACGCCTCCCGGCCCGCCCCCGGCTCCCCGAACCCCGCCGCCCGCCCCGCGGCGCGCCCGATGGCCCGCCGCACCCTGCTCGTCGCCTCCGCCGGAGCCGCCGGAGCCCTCGGGCCGGCCGCCTGCTCCCCGGGCCCGGCCGGCACCCCCGGAGACGCCGCCGCCGGCGCGTCCGGCACCCCCCGGCGCGGCGGCCGGCTGCGCGCCCTCTTCGCCGGCGGCGGGGCCAACGAGACCCTCGACCCGCACCTGGTCAACCTGTTCGCCGACGCGGCCCGGGCCAAGGCGCTCTACGAGAAGCTCGCGGACTCCGGCTCCGACCTCGCCGCCGTCCCCCGTCTCGCCGCCGGATGGGAGCCCAACGCCGGACTCGACACCTGGACCGTCCGCCTGCGCGAGGCCGTGTTCCACGACGGCCGGCCGGTCACCGCCGCCGACGTCCTGCACAGCTACCGCCGAATAGCCGACCCCAAGCGGGCGTTCCGGGCCCGGGCGTCCCTCGAACCGGTCGACCTCGCCGCCAGCCGCGCGATCGACGCCCGCACCGTGGAGTTCCGGCTCAAGCGCCCCTACGCCGAGTTCCCCAACGTCCTGGCCGCGTTCGGCGCCTACATCGTCCCCGAGGGCACCGAGGACTTCCAGCACCCGGTCGGCTCCGGCCCGTTCTCCTTCGTCTCCTTCAGGCCCGGAACCTCGTTGCTGGTGCGGCGGTTCGACGGCTACTGGGACGGCGCACCGCACCTCGACGAACTGGAGATCCTCGCCGCCGCCGAGGAGTCCGCCCGGGCCAACGCCCTGCTCGCCGGACAGGCCGAGTACGCCCACGAGTTGACCCCCGCCACCGCCCGCGCGCACGAGCGCGGCGGACGGATCGGCATCGTCCGGCTGCGCAACAGCGCCATGCAGGGCTTCGTGATGAAGACCGACCGGCCGCCCTTCGACGACGTCCGGGTCCGGCAGGCGTTCTTCCTCATCGCCGACCGGCAGGAGCTGGTCGACGGCGCGCTCTCCGGCGCGGGCGAGATCGGCAACGACCTGTTCGGCAAGGGCGCCCAGTACTACCCGGCCGGTCTCCCGCAGCGCGCCCAGGACCTCGACCGGGCCCGCGCGCTGCTGCGCGAGGCGGGCGCCGAGGGCCTGAAGGTCACCCTCGACACCTCCCCGGTCGCCGCCGGCTTCGTGGAGGCGGCCGGGATCCTCAAGGACCAGGCCGCCAAGGCCGGCGTCACCGTGGAGGTCAAGGTCGGCAGCAAGGACACCTACTGGAAGGACATCCTGGACGGCGGCGTGTTCGCCTCCTACCGGTCCGGCGCGCTGCCCGTCGAGTCGCACATCTCCCAGCGGCTGCTGTCCGGCTCCACCACCAATGCCACCCACTGGCGCCGCCCCGACTTCGACGACCTGTACACCCAGGCCCAGTCCACGGCCGACCCGGCCGCGCGCGCCGCCCTCTACGAGCGGATGCAGCGCCGGCTGTACGACGAGGGCGGCTTCCTGATCTGGGGCTTCGCCGACTGGATCGTGGGCACGGCGCAGCGTCTGCGCGGCGTCTCCGCCGAGGCTCCGGCCAACACCCTGGACTGGGCCAGGTTCGACAAGGTCTGGCTGGCATGACGACGCCGCTGCGCGGCTGGGCCCGGCGCCGGCTGCTGCTCGGCGCCGGGCAGATCGCGGCCGTCCCGGTCCTGGTCTTCGTCCTGACCGAGGCGCTGCCCGGCGACGCCGCCGTCACCCTCGCCGGGGACGACCCCGACCCGGCGAGGATCGCGGCGATCCGGGCCGCGCTGCGGCTGGACCGGCCGGCGGTGGAGCGGTTCGCCGACTGGGCGGGGGAGCTGGTCCACGGCGAGCTCGGCCGCTCGCTGGTCAGCGGTCGCCCGGTCGCCGACTACCTCGCGGACGGCCTCGCCCCGACCGTCCTGCTGGCCTCGGTCACCCTCGTCCTGCTCGTGCCCGTGGCGGTCGGCCTCGGCATGCTCGCCGCCCGCCGGGAGGGCGGCCCGTTGGACCGCGCGATCAGTACCGCGACCCTCGGGGTGTACGCGGTACCGGAGTTCGCGCTGGGAGTGCTGCTCACCGCGGTCTTCGCGATCCGCCTCGGCTGGCTGCCGCCGACCGCCGTCGGCGGGGTCCGGGAGCAGCCGGCCGTCCTGGTCCTGCCGGTCGTGGTGCTGCTGGCCCGCCCGGTCTGCTCCGTCGCCCGCCTCGTCCGGGCCGGGCTGATCGAGGCGATGGCCGCGCCGTACGCCGTCCACGCGCTGCGCTGCGGCGTCCCGCCCGCCCGCGTCCGCTGGACGCACGCCCTCCCCAACGCGCTCGCCCCGGCCGCGCAGCAGCTCGCGCGTACGGCCGACTGGCTGCTCTGCGGCGTCATCGTGGCCGAGGCCCTCTTCGTCATCCCCGGCCTGGGCACCGTCCTGCTGGACGCCGTCGCCGCCCGCGACGTTCCCGTGGTGCAGGGCCTCGCCGTGCTGTTCGGCGTGGTGACGGTCGTCCTCAACCTGGCCGCCGACCTGGTCGCGCGCCGGCTCGCGCCGCGCACGGAGGTGGTGGTGTGACCGGCCCCCGCCCGCCCGGGCCCTCGCCTGCCGGGCGCGCGCCCGACGGGCCTTCGCCCACGGCCGCCCCCCGGGGTCGGGCCGCCACGCCGAGGGAGGCGACGGAGTGAGGAAGTACGCCTTCGGTACGGCGCTGATCGCCGTGCCGCTGCTGATCGCCCTGGCCGGACCGCTGGTCGCCGGGGCGCCGGGGCCGCGCGCGGTGTCGTTCACGGCGGGCGGCGGGCACTGGCTGGGCACCGACTTCACCGGCCGTGACGTCTGGCGTCAAGTCCTGCTGGGCGGCCGGTCGGTGGTGCTGGTGGCGATCGCGGCGACGGTGCTCGCGTACGCGCTGGCGCTGCCGCTCGCGCTGGCCGCCGCGCTGACCGGGCGGGCCTGGTGGGAGGAGGTGCTGCTGCGGCCGCTGGACGTGCTGATCGCCGTGCCCTCGCTGCTGCTGGTGCTGCTGGTCGCCACCGCGCTGGAACCCGGTCCGGGCGGGCTCGCCCTGCTGGTCGGGGTGGCGGCGGTGCCCGACGTCGCCCGGGTGGTGCACGCGGCGGCGGTGGCGGCGGCGGCCCGGCCGGTCGTGGAGGCGTTGCGGTTGCACGGCGAGTCGTGGTGGCGGATCGCGTTCGACCAGGTCACCCGGACGATCCGTCGTACGGTCGCCGCCGACGCCGGGACCCGGCTGGTCGGCGCGCTCTACCTGGTCGCCACGGCGGCCTTCCTCGGCGTGGGCGTGCAACCGGACGCCGCCGACTGGGCGGTGATGGTCGACCGCAACCGGCCGGGACTCTTCCTCCAGCCCTGGGCGGTCGTCGTTCCGGCGCTGCTCGTGGCCGGGCTCTCCACCGGCACCAATCTGCTGTTCGACGCCGCCCTGCACCGGGCGGGCGGGAAGGAGGTCCGACGGTGACCGAACCGGAGCTGGTGAGGGTGGACCGCCTGGGTGTCGCGGTCGGCGGGCGGACGCTGGTGGACGGCGTCAGCCTGCGGGTCCGGCCCGGCCGGGTGACCGCGCTGGTCGGCCCGTCCGGCAGCGGCAAGACGACCACGGCGCTCGCCCTGCTCGGCGTGTACCCGGACGGCGCGCGGGTGACCGGCACGGTCACCGGCGGGATGCCGGGCACCGGGCGGCCCGGCGCCCCGGGCCCCGGCGCCGTGCGCGTCGGCCACGTGCCGCAGCACCCCGCCACGGTGCTCAACCCGGCCCGCCGGGTCGGCGTGCTGCTGCGCGACCTCGCCCGGGTGCACGGCGGCGGCCCGGAGGCCGTCCGACGTGCCCTGACGGACGCTGAACTGACCGATGTGGAAGGGGTGTTGAGCCGGTACCCGCACCAACTGTCCGGCGGCCAGCAACAGCGCGTGGTACTCGCCCAGGCGCTGCTGACCGGCGCCCGGGTGATCGTCGCCGACGAGCCCACCACCGGCCAGGACCCGGGGACGGCGGCCCGGGTCGCCGCGTTGTTCGGCCGACTCGTCGCGCGCGGCACCGGACTGCTGCTCCTCAGCCACGACCTGCGCACCGTGCGGGAACTGGCGGACGAGGTGGTGGTCCTGGAGGCGGGCCGGACGGTGCGGACCGGTCCGCCCGCGGACGTCCTGCCGGCCGCCGAGGAGCCGGCCCCGTCGGCGCCGTCGCGGTCCGGCCGACCGGAGCCGGGGCCGGTCCGCCTCTCCGTCACCGGACTCACCGCCCGGCACCCCGGGGGCGCGGCGGTCCTGCACGACGTCGGCCTGACGCTGCGGGCGGGGGAGTGCCTCGCCCTGGTCGGCCGCTCCGGCAGCGGCAAGACCACCCTGGGGCGCTGCCTGGCCGGGCTGCACCCGCGTCACGACGGCTCCGTCCGGCTCGACGGCGAGCCGTTGCCGCGCAGCGTCCGGCGCCGGGGACGGCGGGGGCTGTCGGCCGTCCAGTACGTGTTCCAGGACGCCAGGAGCACGTTCGCGGACCACCGCCCGGTTCTCGACCAGGTGGCCCGGGCGGCCGTCCGCCTCCGCGGCCGCTCGTCCTCCGAGGCCGCCGACGAGGCCAGGACCCTGCTGGCCGCGCTGGGCCTGGACCCGGCGAAGGCGTCCCGACCGCCCGCCGGACTCTCCGGCGGCGAGTTGCAACGGGCCGCCCTGGCCAGGGCGCTGGTCGTCGACCCGGCTGTGCTGGTCTGCGACGAGATCACCTCGGGGCTGGACGCCGACACCCGGACGGCGATCCTCGCCCGTCTCGCCGAGCGGCGGGACCGCACCGGCCTCGCGCTGCTCTTCATCTCCCACGACCTGGCCGCCGTCGGCGCGCTGGCGGACGCGGTCGTCACGATGGCGGAGGGCCGGCTGGTCACCGGCCCGCCCGCCCGGGCGACGGAGTGTCAGACCCCTGGGCTAACGTCGCCGGCATGAGCACCGTGATCGCAGCCGTCCCCGCCCCCGAGGCACTCGCCGCACTGGTCGACGTCCTGGCCGCCCGGGCCGCGTCCGGCGCGGACGCCACCGGCCTCGCGGAGACGGCCCGCCGGGCGTTCGCCGCCGAGCGGCCGGGCCCGTTGCCGGACCACTGGTGGCTCGCCGTCCCCGGCGAGACGTACGAGGAGGCGTTCACGGTCCTCGGTCTGCACGACCGGATACCCGTCACCGTCCGGTACGGCCTGGCCGCGCAGGAGGACGACGAGAAGGACACCCCGGAGCCGGTGCACCGGGTGTTCGTCACGCCCGAGTACGCGGGGTGGCGTCTGATCTACGCGGAGTCTCCGCTGCGGGAGACGACCTGGTGGCCGCACGACGTCGTCGAACGCCTGAGCGCCGCCTGCGGCAAGGCCCAGGTCTTCTACCAGGACCCGTTCGCCGACTCCGTCATCTGGGCGGCCGCCGAGCACGGCGCGCTGGTCCGGGGCTACTGGCGCGCCGACGATCCGGAGTGGACGGGGGAGCCGTTCCCGTGGGAGTCGCTGCCCGGCGCGGCCGGCTCCGAGGGGGAGACGGCCGACGATGACGACGATGACGACGACGCCGAGCCCAACGCCTCGCGGGTCACGTCGATCAGCGCGGCTGCGGCGGGCCTGTCCGTCGACCCTGCCGCCATCACCGCCGAGACCCCCGTCCGTGGCCACGGCTGGCTCGCCCTGACCGCACCGGGAGCGGGCCACGACGGCTTCGAGGGGGCGCCCGAGCTCTGACCCGCCCCCGCCCCCGCGCCCGCCCGCCGGAACCGCCGACCGCCGCAGCGGCCACCCGCCCGGCCGTCAACCTCCGCGCTCCGCCGTGGCGGCGCCCGTGTGCGGCGCGCGCGGCGGCCCGCACCCGCGCCGCCCTGCGTGCCGTGCCGCGCCGGGGTCGCCTCGTCGGCCTAGGCTGAACTCGCCCGGGCGGCCGGTCGGCCGTGCGAGTCGGGAGGGGCCCGGCGGCCGGGACCAGGAGGTACGCGATGGGCAGCGGTGAGGCAACGGCCGCGGTGCGCTGTGTAGCGGCCGTTCCGTGCTGGGTGAGCCTGGTGGCGCGCGATCTCGACGCGGCCAAGGCGTTCTACGGACCGCTGTTGGGGTGGGAGTTCGAGCCGGCGCCGGATCGTTTCGGCCCGTACGTGCACGCGGTGGCCGGCGGGGAGGCGGTCGCCGGACTCGGTGTGGCGGGCGGCGACTGGGACATGTCCGTCGCGTGGACCAGCTTCTTCGGCACCGAGAGTGCCGATGCCGCGGCCGACGCGGTCCGCGAGCGCGGGGCGACGCTCGCCGTCGGCCCGCTCGCCTTCGACGTCGGCCGGGTGGCGTTCGCGGCGGACCCGGCGGGCGCGCTGTTCGGGATCTGGGAGGGCCCGCCGGGCCGGGCCCGGCAGCTGGACCTGCCGGGCGCCCCGGTCTGGATCGAGCTGCGCACGCCCGACCCGTTCGCGGCCGCGCTCTTCTACGGCGAGGTGTTCCGCTGGGACGGCCGGGACCCGGAGCGGTTCGAGGTGCGCTGGGAGCACGACCGGGTGGTGCTGCGGGCGGAGGGGCACAGCGTCGCCGCGCTCGCCAGTGAACAGGCGGGCGGTCCGACCGGAATGCGCCCGCACTGGGAGGTGTCGTTCTCGGTGCCGGACACCGATGCCGCGCTGCTCGGGGCGGAGGCGCTGGGCGGGACGGCGATCGGTCCGGCCTTCGACTCGCCCTACGGGCGGGTCGCGCGGCTCCAGGACCCGGAGGGCGGCCGGTTCGCGGTGATCAGCCCGAAGCGCTGACGCCGTCGGGCGAGGCCCCGCCGAGGTTCCGGGCGACCTCCTCCCGGGTGGCCCGCAGCCGTTCGGCGAGTGCGGCCCGGGCCCCGGGCGGCAGGGCCTTGCGGGCGGCCGGGTAGAGCTGCCTCTCCTCCGTCGCGAGGTGCCGGCGGAGCAGCTCGGTGAGTCCGTTCAGCAGGGTGCCGGAGGTCGGATCGCCGGGGGGAAGGGCCTGGAGGTCGGCGAGGTACTGGCCGATCGCGAGGTGGTCGTGGATGCACTGGAAGACCAGTGCGCCACCGTCCGGCACGTCGTGCTGGACCACCGGGAACAGGTGCTCCTCCTCCGCGGCGCAGTGGCTGAACAGCAGGTCGGTGAGGAGACCGACCGGCTCGTCGGGCAGGCCCGGGGGCGCCTCCGATCCGGCGGACCCCGGTCCGGGGGCCGCCTCGGGCGCCTCCGCCGGCGCCCGGGCCGCCCCCGTCTCGTCCGTGGCACCCGCGGTCCCCGTCGTCGCCGGGGTCGTCGCCGGGGTCGGGGACGGTTCGGACGGCTGTCCGGGCCCGGCGGCCTCGATCCGGGCGAGCAGTTCCTCCACCGCTCGGTGCTCCGCGGTGAACTCGTCCAGGATGTCCGGCCTGCGGCTCATGGTGCGCCCGCCTCCTGTCCGGTCTTGTCCGGTCCAGTACGTTCTCGTCCGATGTGTCCGACATCTCCAGTATCCGGCGTCGCGGCAGGTGTCCGGACGCCCCTCGGCGGAAGTGCAGGTCAGGGGTGCGGGCCGGGGGCCCCGACGCGGACGCGCAGGGCGGCGTTCCCGTGGCGACCCCTCGGGTCAGGGGTGGTCCCGGCGCCCGGTGAGGGCGAGCATGCGGGCCTGCGGGTCGGCGTCGTCCGGGACCGGGAGCGGGGGGTCGAAGAGGCCGCTGCCGGACAGGTCGCCGTAGCCGGTGTACTCGCCGAGCGCGAACTCCACCAGGCCGGCGGGCAGCCGGGTGCGGTGGCGGATGCCCTCGGCGAGGTCCCAGGTGTGCACGACGGCGTCGGCGGTGAGCTGATCCAGGTAGTACTGACCGGAGACGTCGCCGAAGGACAGGTGGACGGTGAGCTCCGTGGCCCCGGGAAGGGCGAACGCGTCCCGGGAGGCTTCGGCGGCGGCCGTCCACGTGGCGACGGGATCGGTTCCGAGCACGTCGCCGTCGAAGCGGCCGCCGACCTCCGAGGTCGTCGAGCCCATCAGCATCTCGGGCACCCAGAGCTGCTCGGCCGTGAGGTGGTTGACCAGGTCCCGGACGGACCAGTCGGCGCACGGTGTGGGCGCGTCCCACTGGTCGGGGGTGACCAGCCGCAGCCGGTCGCCGAACGCGGCCAGCGCCTCGGCGTAAGGGGTGTCCTGCCGTGCCGCCGCCCGGTCTTCCCTGCGATGAGCCATACCTCCACCCTGCCCTGTCGCGCCCGGGGACGCGCGCCGGTGGTCCGGTGGCAGGACCCTCGGCGGGGCCCGCCGGGCCCCGCCCCGCCGAGCTGCTCAGGGTCGGCAGCCGGGTCCGCCCCGCCGGGCTGCTCCGGGTCCGCCCCGTCGCGCGCCACTGCGCGCCGGTCTACACCACTCCTTGACCCGGCCCCGCCAAATTTCCCCGTCCCGTCAGTTGTTCAAATTCAAACTTCCAGGTACGGTCGAACAGCGCTGGTTCGAATTTGAACAACCAGCTTCCTCGACCGACCGACCGACCCCCCATCGATGGAGACGCGCATGCCGAGCAGCAGCCCGAGCACGACCGCCCCCACCACCACCTCCGCTTCTGCCCGGGCGATCCCCGAGTTCGGAGCGACCTCTCCGCACGCCTACGACGTCGGCCTGCTGCTGCTGCGCGTGGCGCTCGGCCTGACCATGGCCGCCCACGGCGTCCAGAAGCTGTTCGGCTGGTTCGGCGGCGGGGGTCTCGACGGCACCGGTCGGTTCTTCGAGGTGAGCGGCTACCCCGCGCCCAGGGCCATGGCCGTCGTGGCCGGCCTCACCGAGGTCGGCGGCGGACTCGCTCTCGTCGTCGGCCTGCTGACCCCGCTGGCCGCCGCAGCGATCCTCGGCACCATGCTCAACGCCCTCGCCGTCACCTGGAGCGGCAACTTCTTCGCGGCGAAGGGCGGCAGCGAGTACGAGCTGCTGCTGATCGCTGTCGCCGCCGCGCTCGCACTGACCGGCCCGGGCCGCTACGCCGTGGACCGCTACCTGCCCGTGGTGCGCTCGCACCGACTGCTGTACGGTGCCGCCGCCGTCGTGGTCGGCCTGGTGACGGCCGGCATCGTTCTGCTCGTGCGCAAGTGACGGACCCGCACCACCGCGGTTCGCGGCCGTGCACCGGAAAACCGGTTGCGAGGGCCTGAGCCGCCGGGCTTCAGCAGGGGCCGCCGGTCGACCGGCGGCCCCTGCCGTGTCCGCGCGTGTCGCGACCGGCGACGGTCCCCTGTGACGTGATGAAAGTGGTGGGTTCGTGCCCAGGTCGACAGCGAGCGCTCTTCGTACGTCCCGGACGGAGCCCGCATCGCCCGGACCGGCCGCCACCCGGCCGGTCTGACCCGACCGCGGTTCCGCCTCCGGGGCGGACGGACGGCGCTCACCTCATCCTGGGCCGACCGTTCCGACCGCATCCCTCAGGGAGCCACCCGACGTGTCCCGACGACACCGTGACCGCCTCGAACACCGCACCGACCACCTCGAACTCTCCGCCGAGTACGCGGAGTTCCAAACCCACGGCCATGCCCGTTCCCGTGCCGACGCCCGTCCGGACCCGTCCGACCGCCGCGCCGACCGCCGCGCCGACCGCCGCGCCGACCGCCGCGCCGACCGCCGCGCCGGCCGGCGCTCCGGCGAGCCGACCGGCCGCGCCGCCGAGTCGTTCCGCTGCCGGAACTGCCGGCTGGACGTACCGCTGCGCGCGCCGGGCACCGCGCACCGGAACCACTGCCCGAACTGCCTGTTCAGCCTGCACCTCGACGACCGCGTCCCCGGCGACCGGGCGTCCGAGTGCCGGGCCCGGATGGAACCGATCTCGATCTCGGTGCGCGGTGCGGGGGAGTGGGTCATCATCCACCGCTGCACGGCCTGCGACGAGTTGAGCGCCAACCGGACCGCCGGGGACGACAGTCCGCTGCTCCTGCTCAGGATGGCCACCCGGCCGCTGGCCCACCCGCCGTTCCCGCTGGAACGCCTGGCGGGACCGGCCGGACTCTAGGGCGGATGCCGGGCGCCGGGTCACCCGCCGGAACCGGCGCCCCGTCAATCCGGCGCCCCGTCAATCAGCTACCCCGGCCCCGGTCAGGGTGCCCTCGGCGACCCGGTGCGACCCGGCCCACCGTCGCCCGGGGCCGCGCCCCGGCCGGGCCAAGGCCGCCTCCGCGCACGGAACTCCACGCGGACGCGGCCGTTCGCTTTTCGTCCGTTCCGAGGCCTTCCCCTCGTCATGTGATGTGTGCCATTGTACATGTCACACTCCCCACCGGTGCTCGACGGGGCCGCCCCACGGCGCCGTCGCAACGGTCCTCACCCCCCCCACCGGCCGCGCCCCCAACGCGGCCGACCAGGCCCGGAGGCCCCCACGTGAGAGCCGCACGCCCTCTGCACCAAATACCCCGTCTCGCCAGGCTGTTGACGCTGGCCCTGGCACTGCTCCTGTCGGTCGGGCTGTTCGCGCCGCGCAGCCAGGCCGCCCCCGCCCCGGCCTCGCCGCAGCCCGGCGGCGGCTCGCCCGCAGCCTCGGCCGCCCCCACCGACCCGGCCCCCCAGCCGGCCATCGGTGAGACGCCCGACGACCACGGCAAGAACCGGCCGGTGCCCGCGCGCGAGCGCGCCCCGTTCTCGACGACCGCGCCCGACAAGGCGGCCGACAGCGGGTCGAAGGCCGCCAAGAACAGCGCTCTCGCCAAGAGCTTCGGCGAGAGCGCGGCCGCGGCCGCCGAGCAGCCCTGCAACGTGTCCGACTTCACCGGCCGCACCGGCAGCGCCCTGGTCCAGACGATCAAGAGCGCCGAACTCGGCTGCATCAACGACCTGTTCGTCCTCACGGGAGGGGACGCGAGCGGGGCCTTCCGCGAGTCCCAGATGGTCACCGTGGCGAACGCCCTGCGCGACACCGCCGCCGCCTACCCGGGCGACAACTCCACCTCCACCGCCCAGCTGGTGCTCTACCTGCGCGCCGGCTACTTCGTGCAGTGGTACCACGCGTCCGACGTCGGCACCTACGGCACCGCCCTGCAGAACGCGATCCGGCCCGCGCTGGACGCCTTCTTCGGCAGCGCCCACTCGCGTGACGTCACCGCCGCCAACGCCGCGACGCTCGGCGAGGCGATCACCCTGATCGACAGCGCGCAGGAGAACGTCCGCTACCTCCCGGTCGTCAAGCGCCTGTTGGGCGCCTACGACGCCACCACCCACAACCCCGCGGGCATGGGCAACGCGCTCAACAGCGTCTTCACCGTGCTCTGGCGCGGCCACCAGACGGCCGGCTTCGCCGCCGCTGTCCAGGCGGACCCGAGCGTGCTCGACACGATGTACTCCTTCGTCACCGCCAACAACGCGCAACTCGGCGGTGACTACAGCTTCCTGGTGTACAACGCGACCCGCGAGCTCGGCCGCTTCCTGCAGTACGCGCCGCTCAAGGCCAAGGTCCGGCCGCTGGAGAAGGGCCTGGCCGACCAGTCCTCGCCGTCCGGCCGCACCGCCTACCAGTGGGCGGCAGCCGCGGAGATGGCCGAGGCCTTCGACCCGGGCAACTGCTCCTACTACGGCACCTGTGACTCGGCGAGCCGGCTCAAGTCGGCCGTCCTGACGGTCAACTACACCTGCAGCCCGAGCATCCGCATCATCGCCCAGGCCCTGGACTCCGGTCAGCTCGGCACCGCCTGCTCCAGCCTGACCGCCCAGGACGCGTACTTCCACGCGGTGGCGAAGGACAACGGCCCGGTGGCCGACGACAGGAACACCACGATCGAGGTCGTGGTCTTCCACTCCCGGTTCGACTACGGGGTGTTCGCTGCCAGCGTCTACGGCATCGACACCAACAACGGCGGCATGTACCTGGAGGGCAAGCCCGCCGAGGCCGGCAACCAGCCGCGCTTCCTCGCCTACGAGGCCGACTGGGCCCGCCCGGAATTCCAGATCTGGAACCTCAACCACGAGTACACCCACTACCTCGACGGCCGGTTCGACATGTACGGCGACTTCAACGCCGGCATGACCACCCCGACCGTCTGGTGGGTCGAGGGCTTCGCCGAGTACGTCTCCTACTCCTACCGCAAGCTCTCGTACGACGCGGCGATCTCCGCCGCCGGCCTCCACACGTACAAGCTCTCCACCCTCTTCGACACCACCTACAACAACTCCGACAGCGAGCGGGTCTACCGCTGGGGCTACCTGGCCGTCCGCTACATGCTGGAGCAGCACCGCTCCGACATGGACGCCGTGCTCGCCAAGTACCGTTCCGGCGACTGGGCCGGCGCCCGTAGCTACCTGACCGGCACCATCGGCACCCGGTTCGACGCCGACTTCGACCGCTGGCTGACCGCCTGCGCCGCCGGCTCCTGCGGCACCACCAACCCGCCGGGCAACCAGCCGCCCACCGCCGCGTTCGGCACCGCGATCGGCGAGCTGGCCGTCACCTTCACCGACCGCTCGACCGACCCGGACGGGAGCATCACCGCCCGCGCCTGGGACTTCGGCGACGGCACCACGGCGACCACCACCAACCCGACCAAGTGGTACGCCAAGGCGGGCACCTACACCGTCACGCTCACGGTGACCGACAACAAGGGCGCCACCGCGAGCAGCCGGCAGAACGTCACCGTCGCGGGCCTGCCCGAGTGCTCCGGCGCCGACGTCCGGCAGCTCGACAAGAACTGCCGGCGCAGCAACCTCGCGGCGACCACCGGCAACTACACCCACTTCTACCTGTACCTCCCGGCCGGCGTGAAGCAGCTGAAGCTCACCAGCACCGGCGGTACCGGAAACGCCGACATGTACTTCAACACCGGCAGCTGGGCGTACACCAACGCCTACACCGCCCGGTCCGTCAACGCCTCCAACAACACCGAGACCCTCACCATCACCAACCCGCCGGCCGGCTACGTGTTCGTCAGCCTCTACGGCCAGCAGGGCTTCTCCGGCGCGAACATCAAGGCCGAGTACTGACCCGGCCCGACGTCCGCCCCACGTCCGACCGCTGACCTCGACGCACTGACGTCGAACTGCCGAGGTCGAACCACTGGGGTCGAACCACCGACCGACCGGCTCCGGCCGGCGGGTCCACCGGGTGCCCCCGGCGGCGCGCGACGCGCACCGCCGGGGGCACCTCCGTGGTCGTCCCACCCCGCTCACGCCCCGATCCGTACCAGCGCCAGCGTGATGTTGTCCGGGCCGCCGGCCTCGATCGCCGCCTTCCAGAGTGCGAACGCGGCCCGTCCGTCGGCCCGTCCGGGATCGTCGGGCGGGAGGTCGAGCAGGGCGAAGAGCTCGTCCTCCGGGAGCGGGTCGGTCAGCCCGTCGCTGCACACCAGGTACCGGTCGCCGACCGCCAGCGGGGCGCGGCGCACGTGCGGTTCGACGAAGGTGAGGCCGAGCGAGCCACCGAGCGACTGGGTGACCAGCGAGGTGGTGCGCCGACCGGGTTGCAGCGGCGGACTGTCGTCCACGCTGACCCGGCGCAGCCCCGTCCCCTCGACCCGGTAGACCCGGCTGTCGCCGACGTTGAACACCACGGCCTCGTCGGGCAGCAGCACCAGGCCCGCGACCGTCGTCCCCATCGCGGCCAGCTCCGGATCGTCGGCCGCCGCCGCGTACACCGCCCGGTTGCAGTCCTGGAGCGCCTCGCGGACGGTCTCCTCGCTGACCAGGCCCGGGCCGGCCGCCGCCAGCCGCCGCGCGACCAGGGAGCTGGCCACCTCGCCGCCGGGGTGGCCGCCGAGGCCGTCGGCGACCGCCACCACGCACGGCGGGCCGACGGGGAAGAGCATGGTCTGCGGATTGGTGGTCACCGTCGCACAGAGCGTCCACGGCCCGACGGCCAGGCTGTCCTCGTTCTGCTCCCGCACCAGGCCCTCGTGGCTCAGCGCGCTCACCTCGATGTAGGCCGTCATCGGTTCGCCGTCCTTCCGGAGCTCCGGGCCGGCCGCGCCCGACTCCTCCCATTGTCGCGCGTGCCGTCCGCGCCGGGTGGGCCGTCCGTGCCGGGTGGGCCGTCCGCGCCGTCCGCGCCGGGCGGGGCCCGCTCCCGGGTATTGCACCGACCGATCCAAAAAGCTACGGTGCTGCCATGGCGAGACCGCGCACCTTCGACGAGGACCGGGCGCTGGACGCGGCGATGCGCGCGTTCTGGGCGAACGGTTACGAGGCCACCTCCACGCAGGACCTCTGTGCGGCGACCGGTCTCGGGCGGAGCAGCATCTACAACACGTTCAGCAGCAAGCACGACCTGTTCAAGCGGGCGCTGGCCCGCTACATCGACCTGATGACCATCCCGCAGATCGCCCTTCTGGAGGACCCGGAGCTGCCCCCGGCGGCGCGGATCCGGGCCCTGTTCGAGCGGATCGTCGACGCCGAGTTCGCCCTGCGCCCGGAGGGGCGCAGCATCGGCTGCCTGACGGTGAACACCATCGTCGAACTGGCCGGGCGCGACCCCGAGGCGGCCGCGATGGTGGGCCGGGACCAGGAGATCCGGCTGGTCGCGCTCCGGGGGGTGCTGGCGGCGGGGCAGCGGTCGGGCGAGATCGCCTCCCGCCGGGATCCGGGCGACCTGGCCCGGTTCCTGAACGCGGTGATCGGCGGCATGCGGGTCGCCGCCCAGGGCGGGGCCGACCGGGCCGCCCTCGAAGCCGTCGCCGCGACCGCGCTCGACGCCCTGGCCCCCTGAGGTCACCGCCCGACCGGACCTCCCTTCCGCCTTCCCTTCCGCCTTCCTGTGCCTTCGCCTGCCCTAATTTTGAACCGATCAATCCAAAACCATCTGGGAGCAACACCGTGCCACGTGCCGTGTACGTCCTCGCCCTCGGCATCTTCGCGATGGTGACCAGCGAGTTCGCGGTCGCCGGGCTCATGCCGCAACTGGCGGAGGGCCTCGACGTCACCGTCCCGCAGGTCGGCTACCTGATCACGGCCTTCGCGGTCGCGATGTCGTTCGGCGGCCCGTTCCTCACCGTCGCGGTCCTGAGGATGCGCCAGAAGAACGCCCTGATCCTTCTCTTCGCGATATTCCTGGCAGGGAACCTGATCGCCGCGACCGCCTCCGGCTACCCGGTGATGCTGGTGGCCCGGGTGGTCACCGGCGTCGCGGCTCAGGCGTTCTTCGGCGTCTCGATCTCGCTCTGCGCGCAGCTCGCCCGCCCGGAGATCCGTGGGCGGGCCATCGCCGTCGCGATGAACGGCCTGATGCTCGGCACCCTGCTGGGACTGCCGCTGGCCACCGTGATCGGGGAGCACCTGGGCTGGCGGGCCGCCTTCTGGACGGTCGCCGTGCTCACCGTGGTCGCCGCGCTCTGCACCCTCGCCGGCGTGCCCGACGTCGACCATGCCGAGGGCGGCGGTTCCGTCCGCTCCGAACTGGGCGTCTTCCGCAACCCCAGGCTCTGGCTGACCTTCTCCACCAGCACCCTGATCATCGGCGCGACCTTCGCCGCGTTCAGCTACGCCAACCCGATCCTCACCGAGGTCACCGGCTTCTCGGCCGGTTCCGTCCCGCTGCTGCTGGTCGCGTACGGCGCGGCCACCGTCGTCGGCAACACCGTGGTCGGGCGCTTCGCCGACCGCTTCGCGGTGCCCGTGCTCACCCTGGGCCTGGCGCTGAACGCCGTCTTCCTGGCGGGCTTCGCGCTCTTCGCGGACCTGCCGGTGCCGGCCGTCGCGTTCCTGCTGGGCATCGGTCTGGTCGGCGTCACGATGAACCCCGCGATGGTGTCCCGGGTCCAGCGCACCGGCAACGCCCGCCCGCTGGTGAACACCGTCCACTCCTCCTTCATCACCCTGGGGATCATCATCAGCACCTCGTTCGGCGGCCTCGCGATCGACGCGTGGGGCCTGCGCGCGCCCCTCTGGCTGGGCGCCGGCCTCGCCGTCGCGGGCCTGCTCACCCTGCTCCCCGAGGCGCTCGGTACCCGCCGCGCCCGACTCGCCCACCCCACCCCCGCCCCCACCGACCGCATCCCCGCCGACCGCACCCCCGAGCCCGCCTACACCGACTGACCTCCCCGCCCGGCCCCCGCTCCCGCCCCCGGCAGCCCTCGACAGCCCGGGGAGGGGGTCGGTGGGCAGCCGGGGGCGAGGAGAGGGGCGCTCGGGGGAATATCGGCGGGACGGTCGATGCTAAGGTGGTTGAAACTTTGACGATCGGATCCCGACCGGGATTCACCAGGAGTGTGGTGAGCAGCATGCAGTTCGGAATCTTCACCGTCGGCGACGTCACCCCCGACCCGACCACGGGCCGCACCCCGAGCGAGCACGAGCGGATCAAGGCGATGGTCGCCATCGCACGCAAGGCCGAGGAGGTCGGGCTGGACGTCTTCGCGACCGGCGAGCACCACAACACGCCGTTCGTGCCGTCCTCGCCGACGACCATGCTCGGGTACATAGCCGCGCAGACCGACCGCATCATCCTCTCCACCTCGACCACCCTGATCACCACCAACGACCCGGTGAAGATCGCCGAGGACTTCGCGATGCTCCAGCACCTCGCGGACGGCCGGGTGGACCTCATGATGGGTCGCGGCAACACCGGCCCGGTCTACCCGTGGTTCGGCAAGGACATCCGCCAGGGCATCCCGCTCGCGATCGAGAACTACGCGCTGCTGCACCAGCTGTGGCGCGAGGACGTGGTGGACTGGCAGGGCCGCTTCCGCACCCCGCTGCAGTCCTTCACCTCCACCCCGCGCCCGCTGGACGGCGTCGCGCCGTTCGTCTGGCACGGCTCGATCCGCAGCCCGGAGATCGCCGAGCAGGCCGCCTACTACGGTGACGGCTTCTTCGCGAACAACATCTTCTGGCCCAAGGAGCACTTCCAGAAGCTGGTCAACCTCTACCGGGAGCGCTACGCCCACTACGGGCACGGCACCGCCGAACAGGCGTACGTCGGGCTCGGCGGCCAGGTGTTCATGCGGAAGAACTCGCAGGACGCGGTGCGCGAGTTCCGCCCGTACTTCGACAACGCGCCGGTGTACGGGCACGGCCCCTCGCTGGAGGAGTTCACCGACCAGACCCCGCTCACCGTGGGCAGCCCGCAGGAGGTCATCGAGAAGACGCTGACCTTCCGCGAGTCCTTCGGCGACTACCAGCGCCAGCTGTTCCTGATGGACCACGCGGGCCTGCCGCTGAAGACGGTGCTGGAGCAGCTGGACCTGCTCGGCGAGGAGGTCGTGCCGGTCCTGCGCGCCGAGTTCGCGAAGGGCCGCCCGGCCGAGGTCCCGGACGGGCCGACCCACGAGGCCCGGGTCGCGGCCGAGCTCGCCCGGCAGGGCGAGCAGCAGCAGGAGCAGCAGGAGACCACGGAGGTGACCAAGTGACCGCGTACCGACTGGTGGTGGTCAGCGCCGGCCTGAGCAAGCCGTCCTCGACGCGGCTGCTCGCCGACCGGCTGGCCGAGTCGACGAGCCGCCGGCTCGGCTCCGCCGGGCGGCCGGTGGAGGTGACGGTGGTCGAACTGCGCGACCTCGCCACCGACATCGCGAACAACTTCGTCACGGGCTTCCCCGGCGCCGCACTGCGCGAGGCGATCGAGGAGGTCACCCGCGCCGACGGCCTGATCACGGTGACGCCGATCTTCGCGGCCTCGTACAGCGGGCTGTTCAAGTCGTTCTTCGACGTGGTCGACCCGGACGCGCTCACCGGCAAGCCGGTGCTGATCGCGGCCACCGGAGGCACGCCCCGGCACTCGCTGGCGCTGGAGCACGCCGTCCGGCCGCTCTTCAGCTACCTGCGGGCGGTCGTCGTCCCGACCGCGGTGTACGCGGCCACCGACGACTGGGGCGCCGCGGGGGACCGGCTCACCGACGGCCTCCCCGGGCGGATCGACCGGGCGGCCGGCGAGCTCGCCGCGCTGCTGGCCGGCCGCGTCCCCTCGGCCCGGCCGGAGCAGGCCGCCCCGGGCGCGCAAGCCCCGGCCGCCCAGGCCGTGGTCCCGTTCGCCGAGCAGCTCGCCGCCCTGCGGGTCTGACGGCGAGGCGGCGGGAGCGGCAGGGCGCCGGCGCCGCGCGGCGAACCCGCGGCAAGAAGGGGCGGACCCGACCCGGGCCCGCCCCTTCGCCGTGCTGCGCGGAGGGTGCTCAGACCGCGCGCGCGTCGTACGAGGCGCGGGCCGTCGCGATCTCCCGCTGATGCGACTCCGTCCACGTCACCAGCGACTGGATGGTGGCGTGCAGCGTCCGCCCCAGCGGCGTCAGCGCGTAGTCCACCCGGGGCGGCACCACCGGGTGGACCGTCCGTTCGACCAGGCCGTCACGCTCCAGCTGCCGCAGCGTGACGGTGAGCATCCGCTGGCTGACCCCGTCGATCTCGCGCCGCAGCTCGGTGAAGCGCAGCGAGCGGCGGTCGAGCAGGGCGATGACCAGCAGCGACCACTTGTCGGCGATCCGGTCGAGGATCTGCCGGACCTCGCAGTCCTCCCGGGTGTCCCACTGGAGCACGTCGTAGCCGTCCTCGGTACCCGCGCAGTGCGTCGGTAACTTCAAAGTGCCTTCTTCCACAGCTCCTGATGCTGCCTCAGGATGGCCAGTGGTTACAAGAGGGAACCGACCGGCCGAAGAGGAACCGGCTCGTTCTGTCGCCCTCGCCTCCCCGCGCACTCCCAGGAGACCTCCGTGTCCGTGTCATCAGCCGTGCCCGAAACCGGAAGCCCGGGCCCTGTCGGAAGCCCGGGCCCTGTCGGAAGCCCGGGCCCGTCCGGCGGCCGGGTCGACGCCGCCTCCGGGCCCCCGTCCCGCTTCGGCGGGCGGGAGGCAGCCGTGCTCCTCGTGCTCTGCGGCGCGATCTTCCTGGAGGGCATCGACGTCGCGATGCTCAACGTGGCGCTCCCGTCGATCCGCGCCGACCTGGGGATGAGCACCGGTTCACTCAGCTGGGTGCTGAGCGCCTACGTGCTCGGTTACGGCGGGTTCATGCTGCTCGGCGGCCGGACCGCCGACCTGCTGGGCCGGCGCCGGATGTTCCTGCTCTGGCTCACCGTCTTCGTCCTCTTCTCCGGCCTCGGCGGTCTCGCCACCGAGGGCTGGATGCTCATCCTGGCCCGCTTCGTCACCGGCCTCTCCGCGGCCTTCATGACCCCCGCAGGACTGGCCGTCATCACCACCGCCTTCGCCGAGGGGCCCCGCCGCAACCGCGCCCTGCTCGTCTACGCGGGCACGGCGGCGGCCGGCTTCTCGCTCGGTCTGGTGGCCGGCGGGCTGCTCACCGCCGTCAGCTGGCGCTGGGTCTTCTTCGCTCCCGTCCTGCTGGCCGGCGCCCTGCTGATCGCCGCACTGCCGCTGATCCCGCGCGACGAGGCGCCCACCCGTCGCGCCGGCGAACGCTTCGACCTGGCCGGCGCCGCGACCGCCACCGGCGCGATGCTGCTGCTGGTCTACGCGGTGGTCAGGCTCGGCGAGCCCGGCGCCGAGGCACTCTGGACGGTGGCCTCGCTGGCCGGCGGACTGGCCCTGCTGGCCGCCTTCGCGGCGATCGAACGGCGCTCCGCCGCACCGCTGGTCCGTCTCGGCCTGCTGCGCTCCGGGCCGCTCCTGCGGGCCAACCTGGGCGCGCTGCTCTTCGCCGGCTCGTTCTTCGGCTTCCAGTTCGTCGTCACCCTGTACCTCCAGGACCTGCGCGGCTGGAGCTCCCTCCAGACCGGGCTCGCGCTGCTCGCCGTCGGCATGGACGCGGTACTGGCCCCGACGCTCACGCCCCGGCTGGTCGAGCGGTTCGGCAACGCCCGGGTGATCCTCGGCGGCTTCTGCCTGGCGGCCGTCTCGTACGCACTGTTCCTGCCGGTCGGGCTGGACTGGACGTACCCGATGATGTTCCCGACCATGATCCTCACCGGACTGGCGTTCGCGCTCGCCTACGGGCCGCTGACCATAGCCGCCACCGACGGCGTGGCCGAGGAGGAGCAGGGGCTGGCCGGCGGGCTGCTCAACACCTCCTTCCAGTTCGGCGCGGCACTCGGCCTCTCGGTGGTGACCACCGTCAACCTGGCGGCGACCGGCACGGACGGTACCGCGCAGGCCGGGCTGGACGGCTTCCGTGCCGCGCTGGTGGTGCCGGTGGCGGCGGTCGTGCTCGGCGCCCTGGTCACCGCGACCGGCCTGCGCCGCCGCACCCGCGGCTGACCCCCGCGCCACTGCGCCGCACCGTCGCGCCCGGCCCCGCGCCGGCCCCGCCCCAGGACCTGCCCCGGGGACCGTGTCACCTGCCGGCCCGTACCGGACGGATCCTCCGTCCGGTACGGGCCTTCGCGCGTTCGGGGCGGCGACCGCGCCGTAATGTCCGCTCTGGGGTGTAATCGTACGGACGATCAGACCCCGGAGACCGGAGTCCGCCATGCCCTCCGTGCCGCCCCCGTCCGCCGCCCGACTCCCGGCCGCCGACCCGGCGCCGCCCGCCGACCCGCCCGACGCGCAACCCGTCCTCGCCCCGCTCACCAGCGCCGCGATCTTCCTGGTGCTCACCGTCGACCCCGGTGGCGAGCAGACCGTCCGCGCGCTGCTCCCCGACCTCGCCGGACTGCGCCGCTCCGTCGGCTTCCGCGCCCCCGACGCGGGCCTGACCTGCGTCACCGGCATCGGTTCCGACGCCTGGGACCGCCTCTTCGCCGGCCCCCGTCCGGCGGCGCTGCACCCCTTCCGGGAGGTGGCCGGAGCCCGTCACCGCGCCCCGGCCACCCCGGGCGACCTGCTGTTCCACCTGCGGGCCGCCCGCATGGACCTCTGCTTCGAACTGGCCGGCCAGCTCACCCGGCGGCTCGCCGGGGCGGCCACCGTCGTGGACGCCGTCCACGGCTTCCGCTACTTCGACGACCGTGACCTGCTCGGCTTCGTCGACGGCACCGAGAACCCCGAGGGCCGGGCCGCGGACGCCGCCGTCCGGGTCGGCCCCGAGGACCCGGAGTTCGCGGGCGGCAGCTACGTCGTCGTGCAGAAGTACCTGCACGACCTGGACGCCTGGAACAGGCTGCCGGTCGAGGCACAGGAGCGGGCGGTCGGCCGTACCAAGCTCACCGACATCGAACTCGACGACGACTCCCAACCCGCCGACTCGCATGTCTCCCTGACCACGATCACCGGCCCGGACGGCGAGGAACGGCAGATCATGCGGTTCAACATGGCCTTCGGATCGTTCGAGGACGGTGGCGAGTTCGGCACCTACTTCATCGGCTACGCGCGCGACCCGGAGGTGACGGAGGAGATGCTGCGGAACATGTTCGTCGGCCGCCCGCCGGGCGCGTACGACCGGCTGCTGGACGTCTCCACCGCCGTCACCGGGACCCTCTTCCACGTGCCGACCGCGGACTTCCTCGACGACCCGCCGCCCGCACCCGCCGCGGACACCGCCGACGCCCCGCCCGTCCCCGCAGCGCCGCCCCGCGCCCCGTCCCTCGCCTCCTTCGATGGCTCGCTCGCCATCGGCAGCCTGAAAGAGACCCCGTCACGATGAACAACCTGCACCGCGACCTCGCCCCCGTCTCGGCCGCCGCCTGGGAGGAGATCGAGGAGGAGGCCCGGCAGACCTTCAAGCTGCACGTCGCCGGCCGCCGGGTGGTCGACCTGAGCGGCCCCGAGGGCCTCGCGCTCGCCGCCGTCGGAACCGGCCACCTGACCTCCATCGACCCGCCCGCGGACGGTGTCGTGGCCCACGCCAGGGAGGCCCGGCCGGTCGTCGAACTGCGCGTCCCGTTCACCGTCTCGCGCGAGGCCGTCGACGACGTCGAGCGCGGCTCCCGCGACTCCGACTGGCAGCCCGTCAAGGACGCCGCCCGGGCGCTCGCCCTGGCCGAGGACCGCACCGTCTTCGAGGGCTACCGGGCCGCGGGGATCGAGGGCATCCGCGCCGGCGCGTCCAACCCGGCGGTGCCGCTCCCGGCCGACGTCCGGGACTATCCCACCGCCGTCAGCCAGGCCCTCACCGTCCTCCGCCTCGCCGGCGTCGGCGGCCCGTACGCCCTGCTCCTCGGCGCCGGGGCCTACACCGCCGTGAGCGAGACCTCGGACCACGGCTACCCGGTGGCCGCACACATCGCCCGCCTGCTCGACGGCGAGATCATCTGGGCCCCGGCCGTCGAGGGCGCCTTCCTGCTCTCCGCCCGTGGCGGAGACTTCGAACTGGTCCTCGGCCAGGACGTCTCCGTCGGGTACCTCTCCCACACCCCTGACACCGTGGACCTCTACCTCCAGGAGTCCCTGACCTTCCGCCTCCTCACCGCGGAGGCCGCCGTAGCCCTGGGCGGCTGAGAAGTCGGGCGGGGTGCCTCACTCGTCAGAGCAGGCACCCCGCGCAGGGGTTCAGTCGTTGACGGTCCGAGCCGCCCAGATCGGCATGGCGATGACGGACCCGGTGTTCGACGACAAGGAACCGCCCGGTATCGGTCGGGCGGCGCTTTCGGTCGTGAGCTGGTGAGCTCCCAAGGTGCCTGCCAGCCCCAGGGCGGCAACGAGGGCCGCGCGAATGACCGAGTTTTTCATGTTCATGGTCATGTACTTTTGATCCCGATCTACGCATGTCAAAGTTTCAACATGGCGCCGTCCGATTGGCGGTGCGGCGCTGCCATATGCGGAATCGTAGTACGGCTGGGGCTGGATGGAATCACTGATCCATGTGAGCGGATCATGGGATCGATATTGCTCACAGTTGTGGTGTTTCTGTGGAAATTGCTTGCATGAGGTGATCGAGATCGGTCGGACTCGACACTTCAAGTGCATGCAGGAGGGTAAGTGCGCGTCTGGCGGCTGTTCGGGCGGCGGGGGTGTCCCCGAGGCGGGCATGGGCGTCGACGAGTAGTTCCCAGGCGCGGGCCTCTTCCTGCGCGGCGTGGAGCTGGCGGGCGAGATCCGTCGCCCGGGTCAGCGTGTCGATGGCCCGTTCGATATTCCCCTGTGACAGATCGACCCGGCCCAGTCCTCGCAGCGCGGCTGCCTCCTCGCGCGCTGCGCCCACTGAGCGGGCCAGGTCCAGGGCTCTCGCGTGGTGGGCGGAAGCCTCGCTGTGGCTTCCCGTCGACTCAAGAAGATCGCCGAGGCCGTTGTGAGCGTCCGACTCGTGCCGGACACTGCCGAGTTCGCGGAACGTCGTGAGTGCGGAGTGGTAGAGGTCCTGAGCGGCAGGGAACTCATCCGGGATCTCAAGAGTGGCGGCGAGATTCGTCTTGATGGTGGCCAGGTCGAGCTGGGAAACATGCCCGTCGTTGATTCTGATAATCCGTTCGAATGCCTTTCTGGCTGGTCTGCGCTCGCGCATTCCGAGTCTGATCTCGCCGATATTGTTGAGGATCTTGAATTCGAGACTCGAGTCCGAAAATGACTGGGCGTGCGGTAGCGCCTCGGTCAGCGATTCGAGTGCCGCCCGGTGATTCCCCATGGAAATGTGAATGACGCCGATATTGCAGAGGAAGCGGGCCGTGTTCCAGTGGTCGTCGAGGGTTCGGCGCACTTCCATCCCGCTCAGCTGGACGGCGAGCGCGGATGCGAGGTCGCTCTGAGCCCAGTGGACCTCGGCTTGTTTGCCCAGGACCTCGGCCTCCGCCTCCGGGTCCGCCGAGGCCCGGGCGAGTGTCAACGCGTGGGTGAGCGTCCGGCCCGCCTCCGGGTAGCGGGAAAGGCGGATGAGTGTCGACCCCAGGTCGAGCAGTGCCCATGCCTCGCGCTGAGTGTTCCCGGTCGCGCGCCAGTGCAGGACGCTCGCGAGATGTGCTTGATATGCGTCGGCCCAGTATCCCTGGGAGTCGAGGTCGGCGCCCAGCACGTGCGCCAGCCATCCGGCGGCCTCTCGCAGGCCGTTCTCCCGCAGCGACGCAGCGAGGGCGAGCAGGCCCGCTCGTTCGGCCTCCAGCCAGGTGCGCGCGGAGGCCGGTTCGCGTAGTCCGAGTTCGGCCAGAGTGTCGTACGGAAAAGCGAACTGACCCGGAGTCGGCAAATTCTGGCGAGGTCGGTTCGGATAGACGGCCCGGTCCGCCATGTCACCCGCGTGAAGGGTGAGACCCGCAAGCCGCCGCAGCGCGCCGTCGCGCTCGTCTGCGCTGTCCTCCTGGTGTGCGAGTGCGACGGCGTACTCCTGGAGCAGATCGTGGAACTGGTAGCGCTCGGGCGAGCGTTCCTGGAGGAGGTGCAGACGTAGAAGGCTTTCGAGGATCTGGTCCGTCTGGTCGAGGGGGCGATCGATGAGGGCCGTCGCGGCGGGGAGGCCGAAGTCGGGTCCGGGATGGAGACCGAGGTGTCGAAAGGCGCGGCGCTGCTCGGCCGAGAGCTCCTGATAGGAGACCTCGAAGGCGGAGGCCACCGTGGCGTAGCCGTCACGGATCTCGAGAAGCCGGTTGCTCTTTCTCGAGAGCCGTTGGATCAGATGGTCGAGGGACCACGAAGGTCGGGCCCGGAGCCTGCTCGCAGCCAGCTCGATCGCGAGCGGAAGCAGCCCGCATCGGCGCACCACTTCGGCGAGCTGGCTCGATGCGCAGGCTCTTTCGGGGCCGATGAGTTGGGCGAACAAGTCCATCGCGTCCTTGAGCGGGAGGACATCGAGGAAGAGTGACCTCGCACGAGACAGCTCGGTAAGACGCCGGCGGCTTGTGACAATCACTAGGGAGGTGGGGGCGGACGGCAGGATGTCCCGGACCTGCTCGGGACCGACGGCGTCGTCGAGGACGACGATCGCCCTTCGTTCGGCCAGAAGTTTGCGGCACAGCGCGCTGAGGTCCGCGCTGTCCGAGGGCATGTCCGCGACGCCGACGCCCAGGAGTCGCAGGAGATTGGCAGCTGCGGTGGTCGAGGTGAGCGGCTGGGGGCCGCCCTGGGCGCGCAGCGGTATGTAGTACTGGCCCTCGGGGAACTCGTCCCGCAGTAGATGTGCCACGGTCAGGGCGAGCGCGGTCTTGCCGACTCCTGCCATCCCTGATATCGACTCCACCGTGATCACGCCGCCTCCGGCCAGGGCCGATGTCGGACCTGACCGCAGCCGGTGTAACTCCGCTACCCTTCCGACGAGATGCGGGGGCGCCGGGAGATTGGACCGACTGTCCTGCTCGGGGTGGCGTACTGGCGTTGCCTGTCGGGCGGGGGTCTGGGCTCCCCGAGGATCGCGACGGGTGAACAACTCGGCGACCGGGGCGCCCCGCAGCATCCGCTCGTGGAGGCGGGTGAGGGCGGCGCCGGGGGCGGTGCCGAGGTCGGCGCGGAGGCGGCGGACGACGGCGGGGTAGACGGCGAGCGCCTCGGCCTGGCGGCCGGCGCCGTGGAGGGCGACCAGCAGGTGGGCGGCGACGCGTTCGTCGGTGGGGCGCTCCTCGCGGAGCGCGGTGAGTTCGGGGATGAGTTCGCTGTGGCGGCCGAGCCGGAGGTCGATCTCGACCCGCAGGAGGGTGGTGGCGAGGCGCTGGTCGGCCATGGTGGCGCGGGTGGACTGGGCCCAGCCGCCGGGGAGTCCGGCGAGCGGTTCGCCGCGCCACAGTTCCTCGGCCCGGCTCAGGACGGTCCGCGCCTGGACGTCGTCCCCGTTGTCGGCGAGTTGGCGGGCTCGCCGCGAAAGGTCGACATAGCGATGCCAGTCGATCAATTGGGGGTCGGTGCGAAGCGCATACGTGTGCGATCGGGTGTCGATGGTGGGGACGTCCCGGGGCGCGCTGAGGCCTTCCGCGTCGGCGGCCTTTCGCAACTCGCTCCGAATGCGGGAGACGTGACTGTAGATGCTGGCCAGCGCGCTGGGCGGCGGTTCCTCGTCCCAGATCCTGTTGGCCAGCCACTCGTGCGAGAGCGGTCGCCCCACCTCCAGGGCCAGGGCGGCGAGCAGGCGGCGACGCTTGTCCGAGCGAATCGCCAACAACTCGCCGTTCACCGAAAGTTCAACCGAGCCCAGAAGATGGAACTCCATTCGACGCCCCCCGCCGGTTGGCTACCAGCTTGCCGTGTCGGAGGTGAGCATCCCACGCTTTCGGGCGCCGCTGCTATACCGTCTGCCTTCTTCAGGGATCGAGGTTATTGGCATATTCTCCATATGACCATGCGTCATGTGGTATCGGCTGCACGGTATTTGATCACCTCTGATCACCGTCGGGGTCCTGCCACTCGGATACGTCGTTCTGCGGGTAGGGGGACCAGTGGAGCCTGTGACGTTCACGGAGCCGGATGCGCAGCCGGGTGCACGGCCGGCCGGCGGGAGCGGCCGGTGAGTGAGGCGGATCAGCAGCCGACGGGCGGGAGTTACTCGGTCTCCGGCACCCGGGTGGGCGGTTCGGTGGTCCAGGCCGGGTCGATCCGGAGCGTGCACATCCACGGCGGGCCCGCCCCGGCCCCGGCGCTTCCCGTGCCACGCCAACTCCCCCCGGTGCCACGACGCTTGGTCGGACGCGAGGACGATCTCGCGGCGCTGGACCGGTCGTTGGGCGACGCGACCGACGCCGCCGACGTCACGGTGGTGGTGACCGGTCCGGCCGGGGTGGGCAAGACGGTGCTCGCCACCCAGTGGCTGCGCGGCCTGTCCGGCAGGTTCCCCGACGGCCAGCTCTACGCCGACCTGCGCGGTCACGCCCCGGGCGGGCCGGCCGACCCGGCCGAGGCGCTGGGCGCCTTCCTGCGGGCCTTCGGGATCACGCCGGTGCCCGGCAGCCTGGCGGAGGGGGCCGCGCTGTGGCGCTCGCTGGCCGCCGAGCGCCGGATCGCCGTGCTGCTCGACAACGCCTCCACGGCGGCGCAGGTCCGCCCGCTGCTGCCCGGTTCGGAGCACGCCGTCGTCGTGGTCACCAGCCGGCGCCGCCTCACCGGCCTCGGCATAGACGGGGCCGTGTTCCGCAAGGTCGACCTGCTCTCGGACGACGCGGCGGCGCAACTGCTCACCCAGCGGGTCGGCGAGGACCGGGTGGCCCGCGAACGCGCCGCCGCAGCCGAGGTGGTGGAGCGCTGCGCGGGCCTGCCGCTCGCGGTCTGTCTGGCCGCCGCCCGGATCGCGGCCCGCCCGGTCCAGTCGCTCGCCGCCACCGCCGAGGCGCTCGGCCACGAATCCGACCGGCTCGCCGCGTTCGACGTGGAGGGAGAGGCCGTGCACCATGTGCTGGACGCGTCCTTCGAGGTGCTGGACGCGGACGCGGCGCGCTTCTACCGGCTTCTCGGTCTGTTGCCCTTCCCCGTCTTCACGCTCGATGTCGCCTGCGCGGTGGGCGACTTGGCACCCGGTGTGGCGGACCGGCTGCTCGACGGCCTGATCGACGTCCACCTCCTGGAGGAGATGGAGGGCGGATTCCGTTTTCACGATCTGGTGAAGTTGCACGCCCGGGCGCTCGCCGTCGAGGTCCGTGACGCGCCGGAGGGCCGGGCCGCCGTCGACCGTGTCCTCGACTGGTACCTGGCCTCCGCGACCGCCGCCGAGGCGCTGCTCAGCCCGAGCCACCGCACCCTGGGCCGTGACTACACGCGGCAACCGGTGCCCCGCGCAAGAGAGTTCACCGAAGAGGCGGAGGCCCTCGGCTGGCTGGACGCCGAGGCCGACCGGCTCGCGGACGCACTGCGCTGGGCCGCCGCCACCGACCGGACCGCCGTCGCCTGGCAACTCGTCGACGCCATGTGGCCGTTGTTCCTCCGGCGGCGTCCGGCCCGGCTCTGGATCGAGGCGCACCGGATCGGCCGGGCCGCCGCCCGCGCGGCCGGCGACCGGGCCGGGGAGCTGCGGATGCTCACCTCCGGCGGCACCGGCCTGCGCAACGCCGGGGAGGGGGAGGAGGCGGCCGCCTGGTTCGAGGAGGCGTTCGCGCTGGCCCGGACGGTCGGCGACCCGCTCGTCGAGGCCGACGCGCTCTACGGCCTGAGCCAGACCCACCGGACGGCGGGCCGGCTCACCGAGGCGGCCGAGTGCCTCCGCGGGGCGGTCACCCTGCGTGAGGCCCGGGGCTACGCCCGTGGCACCGCCCTCGCCCGTCTGGCGCTGGGTGACGTCCTGCTCGCCGCCGGGCGGGCCGCCGAGGCCGTCCCGGTGATCACCGGCGCCCACCGTGAGCTGGCCGCCGTGCCCGCCGCGTACGAGGCCGCCCGGGCGCTCGCCTTCCTCGGTCAGGCGCACGCGGCGCTCGGTGCGGACGGGGAGGCGGAGCGTTGCTACGCGGAGGCGCTGGCCGAGTTCCGTACCGGTCAGGCCCGGCACTGGGAGGCCCGTGTCCTCGAACTCACCGGCGACCTGGCCCGTGACCGCGGGCGCCTCACCGAGGCGGCGGCCCGGTACCGGGAGTCGCTGTCCCACTACCGGGCGCTGGCCGCCCCCGACGCCGCCCGCCTGGCCGCCGGCCTCGACGCCCTGGGGGCCGCCGCCTCCCCGCCGGACGACGGGGAGGCGGGCCCGGAGTAGTGGTGCCGCCGGGCGCGGGTCGGTTCGGCTCACCGGCCGTCGGGCCGTCCGGGTGGGCGCCCGGTCGGCGGGGCGGTCGGCGGGGAGGGTGTGCCGGGCCGCCGTCCGCGGCCGAACCTGCCGCCGAGCGACCCGTGCGGGGAGGACGCCGAGGCGGCCAACGTGGTGATCTCGGCCAGTGCCCGCCCGGCGGCCAACCAGGCGTGGGCGAGCGAACCGACGGCCGACCGCGGCCAGGAGGACGGCGGACCGCCGGTGCCGGGCCGGAGCCGGAGGGCCAGCCGCCCTCCCGTCCGGGCGAGGACGAGGAACGAGCCGCCGCCGCACTCGGCCGAGGCGACCGCGCAACCGGGGTACGCCCGCAGGACGGCGGCGAGCCGGGCGAGTGCCTGTCGGGGATCGGGCGCGCGGAGGTGGAGGACGTCGGCATGGTGGCGCCACCGGCCGGCGTCGGGGTCGGTGAGGTCGAGCGCCAGGTGCTCGTCGACGAAGGTGCGGGCGAGCGGGTCGCCGTCCGGATCGTTCCGCAGGCAGCTGGTGAGCAGACCGTGGCAGAAGCCGGCGGGGGAGTGGACGCGGGCCTCGAAGAGCGAGGCGGGCGCCCCGGCCGACGGCGCGAGGCCGTCGGCCGGGGCGAGCCGCACCGTGTGCAGTGCGGCCACGGTCACCCCCACCCGCCGTGTCCGCCGTGTCCGGCAGATCCGCCGGGTTCGCCGGGCCCGGCGAACCCCGCGCCCCCCGAGGACGACACGAGCGACAGGGGCGGGGGAAGGGGCAGCGCCGGTGGTTCCGGCGCGTGGGCGGGTTCGCCCAGACCGAGGACGCGGTAGAGCAGCCGCCGCATCCGCCGGTCGAACCGGCCCGGCTCGGAGCTGATCCGCGCGGCGATGGCGGCGTACTCCTCGGGCCGGTACTGCTCCGCCGCGTACGCGAGCTGGGCGGTCAGCGGGTGGGCGGGGGTGAGTGACGGCGCCGTGCGGGCGAGCAGCGCGCCGGGCGACCGCGGATTGACGTCCCGGTGCGGGTACTCGGCGAGCAGGATCGGCGCCCGGGTCATCGTGCCGTACAGGGTGACGGAGCCGTGGTCGCCGATGATGAAGTCGGCCGAGACGAGCAGCGGCCGCCAGTCCTCCTCGGGCGAGAGCACGGTGACCGCCCCGCGCGAGGTCGCCGTCGCCCAGGAGCGCACGGCCCAGGGGCTGTGTTGGGCGGCGACGTTGGGGTGGACCAGCAGCGCGGTCCGGTAGCCGTGCCGGGGCAGTTCGGCGGCCAGCCGAGGCAGGACCGCGTCCAGCCTGGTGAACAGCGAGCCGCTGCCCCAGGTGGAGCAGACCACCACCAGCCGCTCGTCGGGCCGCAGCCCGAGCGCCGCCCGGTACCGTTCGCGGGCGGGGAGCGCGGCGGCGATCCGGTCGTAGCAGCCGTCGCCGACCACCTCGGCGATCGGCAGCGCCTCCGGGCAGCCGCGGCCGAGTTCGGTGAGGTCGTCCTGGTGGGCGAGCGCGTACGCGGTGGGCACCAGCTGCCCGTTCCAGGTGACGTACTCGGGCCCGAGCCCGGCGACCGTTCGAGCGGACCGCCCGGACTCGGCGCCCACCGGTTCCGTACCCGCCGCACCCCCGTCCGTCGGGTCTCCTCCTACCGCGCGCTCGCCGGCCGAGCCCCCGCCCGTCGCCTCCGCCGGGCCGGTCGCGCCTGCCACCCCTGCCTGCCCGGGTGACAGTTTGATGTGCCCGGCCCCGTGCGGCAGCCGGACGAGCGGGCCGCGCAACTGCTCCAGCCCCTGCGAGCCGGCCGCCAGCACCAGGTCGAACTCCCGCCGGACGGCCTCCGCCCACGGCAGCACCGTGCCACCGAGCCGCCGGACGTGTGCCGCCGCACCCCCGTTGAAGGCGTGCGGCGCCACCGTGAACTGGACGTGGACCCGCAGGTCCGCGCCGAGCAGCGGGTAGATGTCGTGCAGCCGCTGGCCGTACACCATGGAGTGCACGACCACCAGCACCTCCTTGCAGTCGGTCAGCGTGGCCCACGACCGCCGGTTGCCCGGCCGCTCCCCGCCCTGCTGTCCGTTCCGCCGTTCCCCGTGGCGGACTTCCCCGTGCACCAAGGTCATGTCGGTCCCCCTCCTTGATCCCGGTCCGGGGCCCCGGGTCTCGGCGGCCCCGACGAGGGTCTGCCCGGGCGGTCTGGCGGATTCCATGACGGGTCCTGGCAGGTGCTTGCGCAAACCTTGCGCGCAGCCTTTCCCCGGTCCACCGCCCGGCCCGTTCCCGCGGCTCGCCGGCTCGCTGGCTCGCGGGCGCCGTTCGCGGCCCCTCTGCCGGACCCGCCGGAGGGCCGAAGGGTACTGAGTTCCTTTACGAGGGGTACTGAGTGCCGTATTCTCTCGGGAGAGCCTCTGACGCCAGTCGAAGAGAGCCGACAGGGCATGCCGGTCCAGGTGGCGCGCGCCGCACGCAGGGCGCGGTGCGCCGGACTTGGCACTCAGTACCCTCGGCATGACCTGAGGCCGTGGACCAGTGCACCCGTACCAAGTGCACCCGTACCAGGAGAACCGCTCATGAGCTTGAGGATCGTTGTCTGTGTGAAGCACGTGCCGGACGCGACGGGTGACCGTCGTTTCTCGGACGATCACACCACCGACCGGGAGGGCGTGGACGGCCTTCTGTCGGAGCTGGACGAGTACGGCGTGGAGCAGGCGT
>NZ_JAQYWZ010000308.1:0-359 GCF_036290945.1 Streptomyces sp. BE303 | reverse complement strand
TCGATTCAGTAGCGGGGACAGGATTTGAACCTGCGACCTCTGGGTTATGAGCCCAGCGAGCTACCGAGCTGCTCCACCCCGCGTCGGTAAACACGACCTTACGCGACTACCGCCGGGACACCTAACCGGACTCCCCCGGCCCCGCGCAGGAGGGCCCAAACGCCGAAGGACCCGGACGCCATGTCCCTCCGCCCCCGTCGAAACAGTCGCGGGCACCGGGTGGGGCGGGGGTCGCGGGGGCGGGGGCCGGCGCGGCAGGCTCGGGGCGTCGGCCAGGCACGTGGCCGTGAGGGTGTCGGGAATGGGTGCGAAGCGGGCGTTGGGGGCCGCGGCGATCACGGGGGCGGTGCTGCTCGGGT
>NZ_JAQYWZ010000307.1:0-330 GCF_036290945.1 Streptomyces sp. BE303 | reverse complement strand
CGCGGCGCTCGACGCGCTCGCGGAGCACCGCGCGGCCCGCGGGCTGCCGGCCACCTCGATCGCCTGGGGACCCTGGGCCGACGCCGGCATGATGGCCGGCCACGCGGGCTCCGCGCAGTTCCGCCGCTCGGGCCTCTCCCAGTTGCCCCCCGCGGCCGCGCTGGCCGCGCTGGCCGCCGCGGTGGGCGGAGGCGAGCCGGCGGTGGTCGTCGCGGACGTGCGGTGGGACCGGTTCGCCGCCGAGTCCGGCGTGCTGCGGCCGGCGTCGGTGCTGGCCGACCTGCCGGAGGTGCGGGCGTCGGTCCGCGAGGTGACCGTGACCGGCCGGCT
>NZ_JAQYWZ010000306.1:0-200 GCF_036290945.1 Streptomyces sp. BE303 | reverse complement strand
CTCTGGCAGCACCACGGCGTCCACCCCGACGCCGTCCTCGGCCACTCGCAGGGCGAGATCGCCGCCGCGGTGGTGGCCGGCGCGCTGAGCCTGGAGGACGGCGCCCGGGTCTCCGCCCTGCGCAGCCGGGCCCTCGACGCCATCGCCGGGGAGGGCGGCATGGTCTCGCTCGGGCTCTCCGCCGAACGGGCCGAGCAGCT
>NZ_JAQYWZ010000305.1:0-401 GCF_036290945.1 Streptomyces sp. BE303 | reverse complement strand
TCTGGCCGAGGCGGCGCCCCGTGGCCGCTGGGCGATCGTCGGTGACGAGGCGTCCGTACGCGTCGAAGCGTCCGAGTTCGCCGAGGCGCTGACCGCGCTCGGCGCCGACGCCGTGGTCGTACCGCTCGGCGACCGCGCCGCCCTGGCCACGCGTCTGCGTGAGCTGGAGCCCGCAGGCATCCTCGTGCTCCCGGCCGTGTCCCTCGCGGGCGCACTGGCCGTCGTCCAGGCATCGGCCGAGGTCGCGGGCGGTGCGCCGCGGTGGTTGGCGACCCGGGGCGCGGTGTCCGTCGGCCGGGCGGACGGCGCGCCGAACGTCTTGCAGGCGGCGAAGTGGGGACTGGGCCGCGTGGTCGGCCTCGAACACCCGGAGCTCCTGGGCGGACTGCTGGACCTGCCGG
>NZ_JAQYWZ010000304.1:0-336 GCF_036290945.1 Streptomyces sp. BE303 | reverse complement strand
TGTTTTTTCTTGATTTAGGGGGTGGGGGCTGTCCGGGGGGGGGGGTGGTTTGTGCGTGTGTGGTTTGCTGATGTTTTGTGTTTTGTTTGTATGCGGGGGGGTGGGGGGGGGGGGGAGGGGGGTGTTGGTGGGGGTGGCCCCCGCCCCCCGCCCGGGGATTACTGATCCGGAGACCTCCGAGATCTACACCGAGTGAGACCGTCTGTCCCTCCACGACGCTCGTGCGATCTCCGGACGCGGATGCGCGAGTACAGCCTTCGGCAGCAGGCGGCGGGGACGGATCAGACGGGCTGCCGCGGGACGGGTGGCGACGGCGGGTCGGGGGCGCCGCCGCGC
>NZ_JAQYWZ010000303.1:0-80759 GCF_036290945.1 Streptomyces sp. BE303 | reverse complement strand
GCTGTTGAGTTCTCAAGGAACGGACACTTCCTTCAGGCGGCTTTCACACCGGCCCTCCGGGCGCTTCGTTCTTTCGTGTTTCCAGCTTACCAGACGTTTTCCGCTCCGTTTTCCGGAGTTTCACTCACCTGACTCGCTTTCATACTTTCAGCTTATCAGATGCTTTCCGCTCCGCTTCCGGCGCTTCCTTCGTCCAACTCACTAGTGTCTTCTGCGGCTTGACGCCCCGTCCGACGTTTCAAACTCTAGCCGACCGCCGCTCCGAAAAGCGAACCCGGCCGCAATCCCAGAAAGCGAGCACGCCGAATACCCACCCAGGCAGGCCTGCACGTGGCAGGCGCGACCCAGGCCGAACCGGGAAGTGGTGTTCCGAAGGATTGGCCGCCCCGGGACCGTCCGCGCCGATGCGTGTCCGGTGCTCCCTGTCGAGCGACTGGGAGAACGTACTCCCATTCCGCTCCCGAAACAAATCGCCCCGCGCAGGCCGCACGGGTGTGCCCCTACTCCGCCCACCGTCCTGTCCGGAGGCGTCGCTCGGCCCGCCTCGCGCGGGGCCCAGCGTCCGGTGCCGCGGCCGTCGGACCGCGGCACGGGGAGACCGGTGGGGCGCCCGGCCGGAAGGCGCCGGCCGGGCGTCCCGCGAACCCATGCCCCCCGGAAATGGCCGGCGGACCGCGGCGGCGTGGTGTCAGACGAGGGAAGGGGAGGCGTGGAACTGGCGGGTGAGGTAGTTGGACCAGGTCTGGTGGAAGGCGGTGGCGAGTCGGGAGTGCGGGGCGATGAGGTCGAAGGCGTGGTACGCGCCGGGGTAGAGGTGGAGTTCGACCGGGACGCCGTGGGCCCGCAGGCGGGCCGCGTAGTCGAGGTCCTCGTCGCGGAAGCAGTCGAGGTCGCCGACGGTGATGAAGGTGGGTGGCAGGGCGCCGAGGTCGGTGGTGCGCGCGGGGGCGGAGTAGGGGCAGACGTCGTCGGTGCCGGCGCGGTCGCCCAGGATCGCCTGCCAGGCGAGCACGTTGGTCGAGCGGTCCCAGATGCCGATGTCGGTGATCTCGTGGCTCGACGCGGTGCGGTTGCGGTCGTCGAGCATGGGATAGGTGAGTGACTGGAACAGGGGTGTCACGCCGCCGCGGTCGCGGATCAGCAGGGTCGTGGCCGCCGCGACGCCTCCGCCGCCGCTCTGGCCCGCGATGCCGATGCGGGCGCCGTCCAGGCCCAGGGCGTCCGCCTCGCGGCCGAGCCACTGGTAGGCGGTGAAGCCGTCCTCGGCGGCGCCGGGGGCGGGTGTCTCGGGGGCGAGCCGGTAGTCGACCACGGCGACGGCGCAGCCGACGCTCGCGCCCAGCCGGGTGAGCCACGGGTCGTCCTGGGCGGCGAAGCCGAGCACCTGTCCGCCGCCGTGGAACCAGAGCAGGACCGGCAGAGGTCCGGGCGCTCCGGTGGGGCGCAGAAGGCGGATCGGTACGTCGGGGCCGTCCGTCCGGCTCGCGAGGTGCGTCTCGACGGTGACCGACGGGTCGCCGGGCCGGGCGTCGGCGGCGGCCTCGGCCTGGGCGCGGAACGCCGCGCGCGTTGCGGCGAGGTCCGTCAGGTCGAACGCGCCGTTGGGGGTCATGGGGACCGCGTCGAGGGCCAGGCTCAGTTCCGGGTCCATCAGTTGACGGGATGCGGGCATGGTCGTTCCTGCTTTCGGGAGAGGCGTTTCAGGGGCGGAACGAGTCGATGACGACCACACCGGTGGGTCCGTAGGTCTCCAGGGACTCCAGGACCTCGCTCGCCTCGTGGAGGCCGACGGTGCGCGAGACGATGCGGCCGGGGGCGAGGCGGCCGGCGGCGATCATGTTCAACATCGTGCCGAAGCGCTGGCCCTGCATGCCGAAGGCGCTCACGAACTCCAGTTCCTTGACCATCATGACGTCGACCGGCAGCGCGACGTCCCCCTGTTCCGCAGCGGTGGTGTGACCGAGCTGGAGGTGGCGGCCCCGGGCGCGTAGGGAGAGGACGGAGTTGCGGCAGGCGGCGGCGATGCCCACCGCGTCGACCGACACGTGCGCACCGCCGCCGGTGAGGGTCTTCACCGCTTCGGCGGGGTCGTCGGTCGCCGCGTTGACGGTGTGGACGGCGCCGAGTGCGCGTGCGGCGTCCAGCTTGTCTTCCGTGATGTCGATCGCGATGACGTTGGCGCCCGTCGCCGCGGCGATCTCGACCGTCGACAGTCCCATGCCGCCCCCGGCGCCGTACACCGCGACCCACTCGCCGCCGCGGACCCGCGCCTGGTCGACGACGCCGTGGAAGGCGGTCATGTAGCGGCAGGCCAGCGCGGCGACGTCGACGAAGTCGACGCCCTCCGGTACTTCGACCAGGTTGACGTCGGCGAAGCGGACCATGACGTACTCGGCGAAGGCGCCCCAGTAGGAGACCCCCGGTACGAGCGAGTCCACGTGCTCGCAGACGTGCTGGTTGCCGCTGCGGCACATCTCGCACGCGCCCTCGCCGGGGTTCATCGGGAAGATGACGCGGTCTCCCTCCTTCCACCCCCGCACCTCGCGGCCGACCTCCACGACGGTGCCGGCGAACTCGTGGCCGAGGACGAACGGGGCCTCGACACGCGGTCCGCCCGTCCAGAACTCCCCCGCCCACAGGGCCCAGTCGGTCCGGCAGATCCCGTTCGCCCCGACGCGCACGATCGCGCCGTCCGGCGGGCAGGCGGGTTCCGGCACGTCGCGGATGACTAGCGGCTTGTGGAGTTCCTCGATGACTGCGGCGCGCATGGCGCGGCCTCCTCGTGCTGCGGGGGGGGGTGGCGGGAGCGTCGAGCAGCCGCCCAAAGTCCACCGGTTTAAGTGGTGGACTTGGAAGCTAGCCGCTTGCCCGGAATCGTGTCAACCACTTAAAGTGGTGGACATGGACGACAGGGACGACAAGGACGGCAGCCGCGAGGGGCGCCAGCGCGCCAAGGCCGACTTCCGCTTCGACGACGCGCGACTGTGCTTCGCCTTCGCGGGCACCCTGGCCGACCGCGGCGCGGACGCGCCCTTCGAACGGCTGGCCCGGCCCGAGGACTTGAGCCGCTGGGCCGTCGAGAGCGACTGCACGACAGCGGCGCCGCCCTGCACCGAGGCCGACCTCGGCCGCGCCAGGCGGTTGCGTGAGGCGATCCAGCGGACCGGCCTCGCCCTGGCGGACTCCGCGCCGCCCTCGCCCGAGGACGTCGCGCTCGTCAACCGCGCCGCCGCCGAACCCCCCTCGACGCCCGAACTCGCCCCCGACGCGACCACCGTGCGCTGGCACGGCGATACGGTCGCGGCGGTGCTCTCGACGGTCGCCCGGGATCTGATCGCCCTCTGCGCGTCGGAGCACCGCACACGCGTCCGCATCTGCGGGAACCCCGACTGCGGTGTCCCCTTCGTCGACACCTCGCGCGCGGGTGCCCGCCGCTGGTGCTCGATGAAGACCTGCGGCGCGCTCGTCAAGAAGCGCGCCTACCGGGCGAGGCTGCAGACACCCGCCGACGGCGCCCGGTAGCGCTTCGCGCCCCTGCCGGGGCCGTTCACGACGCGCAGGGAGCCGGGCAGGTGGGTGCTGGGCCCGCCGGGGCGGTGCCGGCCCCGGCGTCGGCGACGAGGGTCTCCATGGTGAGCTGCCGGTTCCTCACCCTGGCGATCAGGAGGTTCACGTAGACCTCGGGCTGCTGTCGACATCGTTCGCGACTGCCGCGGCTCGACCCTCTCTTGTTTCCGGTGCAGTTGAGACACGGAGGAAGCCGGACCGCGGGGTGACGAGCACCGCTGCCGTGCGGCACCCGACAGGAGGACCGGCCGACGGGCCGGGGCTGCGACGCGCCGTGATGGTGTCACTCGTTGAGGTGACAGTGGACGTCGGGTCTGGCCATCGTGGGGGCGGGATTCCTAGGCTTGACATGCCTGATTCCTGACTGCTCGCCAGATCGACGCGTCCGGGAGGACGACCATGTCCGATCACGCACCCGAGCCCGCCGCGACCACCGGCCACCTGCCGTCCGCCGCTCCGGAAGCGGCGCTTGTCGTCCCGGCCCCCGCCGCTCCCCCGACTCCCCCGGCAGACTCCTCGCCCGTGCTGGCGCCGGCCGCACGGCACATACCCAAGGCCACCCTGGTGGCGCTGGACATCACGCCGCCGTCCAGCGGCCAGGCGCTGCTCAAGCACAGCTTCGCCTACCAACTGGCGCTGCGCCCGGGCGAGGTGGAGGCCGCCGCGCGGGCCGCCGGCCACCCGGCCGGAGCGCCGCTCACCCGACTTCTCGCCGGCTACGAGGAGGGCGCGGCGGAACCCCCGGGCCCGGCGCCGTTCGCCGGGTTTCCGGTCGACGAACTCGTCGCGTTCGGCCTCGCGGTCGCACGACTGCGCCGCGCCGGGAGCGGCGTGCAGGCCGGGGACGCACACGCCGACCGTGCCGTCGTCGCCGTCCAGAACCTGGTGTTCAACACCCGATCCAGCCGGCTGAGCATGCTCAACCTGGAGCGTCTGGAGATGGCGCCGGCGGGCATCCAGCGCGGTGAGCTGATCGCCACCGTCCCGCTGGCCCCGCTGGAGGAGACGGCCGTCACCCACAAGGAGTGGTCGGTCACCTCCTGGGAGTTCACCTCCATCGTGACGGACTCGCTGGAGAGCTACAGCGAGACGGGAGTCACCGACAACACCGAGCTCTCCCAGTCCACCGCCAGCCAGCAGCAACACTCCAACCAGTTCAACATCACCGGTACCGTGTCCGGCGGCATTCCGGTGATCAACGGCTCGGCCTCGTCCGGGTTCACCGCCCAGGACAGCTCCTCCACCTCCGCGTCGGAGAGCCGCAAGCACGCCTCCGGGCTGACCCAGAAGGCGTCCTCGCGGGCCAAGCAGGAGCACAAGGTCACCATCTCCACGCTGACCGTCACCGGCACCGAGGAGACCACCACCCGGACGCTGAAGAACCCGAGCCAGACGCAGGCCGTCCGGATCGACTACTTCAGCCTGCTGCGCACCTGGCGGGTCCGGCTCTACCGGTACGGCCTGCGGGCGGCCTACGACATCGTGGTCCCGGAGCCCTCTGCCGCGATCCGCAAGGACTACGTCGAGCTGGCCGCGCTGCGGGCCGCCCTCGGCCCCTTCGTCTTCGCCCTCCCGCACGACGACATCACCGACGACGTGCGCCCGGCGGACCAGGCGCCCGGACTTCCGCCGAATCGCAAGCACTACCGCTACCTCGGCGATCTGTACGGCGTGCAGGTGCCCGATCCGCCCGAGGCCACCAAGGAGGTATTCCCCAACGACACCGTGCCGGCCGGTGGCGGCTGGCACTTCTACCCGATGCGCTTTCGCATCGAGGACGGCTACGCCGTCTCCGCCGTGACGGCCGAGTTCCACCTCGGCATGCTCGACGACAACCCGCGGATGCACTACGGCGTGGAGGGCAGTGGCTTCGAGAAGGACTCCGGCGTGCCACTGCACGATGCCGTGGTGCTCAGCGACCCGCCGTACAACGCCTTCAAGGGCCGCACCGGCGAGCAGAACGTGCTGATCTTCCTCCATGACGTCGGGCCCGCCTGGGTGGGCCTGAAGATCACGACCGCCCGGACGCCCGAGTTGTTCTCGCGCTGGCAGTCGCAGGTGTGGACCATGCTGCACGACGCCGCGCAGACCAGGTACCTCGCCGAACAGCAGGACATCGCCAACCGGATCGCCTCCCTGGAGGACCGCCTCGCCGGGGTCGACACCCTCACCCTGCGGCGTGAGGAGAGCGACGAGATCATGAAGTGCGTACTCCGCCATCTCCTGGGCACCGAGTACGAGTTCATGGCTCCCGGCGCGGTGCAGGCACTCCGCTCGGCGGGCGTGGACACCGCGCACGGCGCCGGTTTCGAACCGGGCGCGCTCAACCCTCCGGACGGCGCCTGGGCCAACCTGAAGCGCCACGAGGACCTCGTCCGGTTCGTCAACCAGGCCGTGGAGTGGGAGAACGTGGTGACCTTCCTCTACTCCTACTTCTGGGACGCCCCCGACTCCTGGAACTTCATCCGCAACATCCGCCACCCCGACCCCACCCGGCAGGCCTTCCTGCGGGCCGGCGGCGCGCGCATCGTGCTGACCATCCGCAAGGGCTGGGAGGACGCCTGGGTGCGTTTCTGCGAGGGCGGCTTCAAGGACGCCGACATTCCGTCCGACCACCCGTACCTGACCATCGCCCAGGAGATCGCCGCCTACGACGACCGCTACTACCCCGGCATCCCGCCGGCCAACCCGGGCCGTGGCGCCGTGCGGATCGAGGACACCGTGAGCACCGAGTGCGCGGCCGTCGTCGGGCCCAATCCGGTCAATCCCGGACTGCCGGTGACCATCCCGGTCGCCTCCAGCCGGGGCTTCACCCCCGGCGCGCTCGTCGTGATCGACTCCACCCGCCACCGCGACCTCCAGGAGAGCTGCACGGTCGTGGCGGTTCCCGACCCTGGCCGGCTCACGGTCGACCGGCTGCGGCACCGGCACGACGGCACCGGCACGCCGTTTCCCGTCGTACAGCCAGGGGAGAAGGGCGAGCTGATCGCCGAGTGGAACGAGTACACCCCCTCCTCCGGGACCGACATCCAACTCAACACCAATCTCCCGCAGATGAGTTGAGCGGACGGAGGCCGTCATGGAAGTCGGGGTCAACTACCCCTGGATGCGCAATGACCCGATCACCGTCGGGCCCAACATCCACGAGAGGGGCAAGCCGCATCCGTGGCAGGGGGCCGGCTCCGACCTGGACCGGAACCTGGCCACGCTGCGCGGCCTCGGCGTCACCGTGGTACGGATGTGGCTGCTGGCACACGGCGTCAACTACGACGGCACCGTCTCCTGCGTCACCGCCCTCCGCGAGGCCAACCGCTGGCGGTTCGAACCGCCGCAACGGATTCACCAGAAGTTCCTCGACGACGTGGAGGAGCTTCTGGTGAAGTTCGAGAAGGCCGGCATGCGGATGGTGCCGGTCCTCCTCGACTACAGCTTCTTCGACGGTCCGGAGGCCCGGTCACTGCAGCATTTCGGCCCCGGGGCACCCACCCCCACCGACCTCAACTACGGCCGCGGCCGGCGGGCCGTCGCCGAGGACCCGAACTACCGGGCGACGTTCGTCAACGGCACGATCAAACCGCTGGTCGCGGCGATCGCGAAGCACCGCAAGGTCATCCACGCCGTGGATGTCGTCAACGAGCCCTACTGGTGCGTCAGCCCGCTGACGGGCGACCTCTTCGGCCCGGCCGTCCGGCAGGACGCACTCACCGCACTCATGAAGGACTGCGTCGCCGCTGTGGAGGCGGCCGGCCTGCCGTCCACCGTCGGGCACCGCTACTACCGGGACATCACCGATGTGTTCAGCAGCGTCAAGGTGACCCGCCCGCAGTTCCACTACTACGCCTCCTTCCCGGGGCTGGACGCCCTGCCGGTCCTCTCCGGTCTGAGCGGCCCACGTCCGTTCCTCGGCGAGTTCGGCTGCATCACCAGCGATGAGCTGGACGCCATTCAGCGGGACGCCGCCGCCCGCGGCGACCGGGTCGTCCTCGAACAGATCGGGCCGATGCGCCGCACCCAGAACCTCTGGCCGGTTCTCCAGCAGTCCCGGAAGAGTCAGGCGCCGTACTCCGTCCTCACCGAACGTCTCGACTGGCTCGCCGACTTCGGCTACGAGCTGGCGCTGGTCTGGCCGAACGCCGTCCTCCCCGACCCCGGCCGCGAGGACCTCAAGTTCGACGCCCTGCGACGCAGCCAGATCGCGGAGTTCACCCGTCGCCGCCCCGGCTGAGACCGGCCCCGCGCCTCCGCGCCCCGGCCGGGTGGTGGCCTGGCCCGCCCTCCCGTGCAGCCGGGACGTCCACCGTCCGCCTCGACCGGTGGCGTCACCTCCGGCGGACGTGGTGATCGCGGTCCTCGGCTCCCCGGTGCCGGCCCTCGGCCGCGCGGCGGTGCTTGAGCCGATGTGGTGCCACTGCGCGAACGTCGGCGAGGGCAGCTGCGAGCCGTACGGCACCCGATCCCGATCGGGCATCCGGGTCTCACGCGTTTCGGCGCTCGACGACCCTGGCCGACAGCAGCCTTCCGCCCGGGATCGGTGTTCACAACCTGATCCGATCATGTGAGATGACTATCTGTCAGATCCTTTCTGGCGTAGCGTTTTCGCCATGGGGCGGGAGGATCCTTGGCTGGCGCGCATCGAGGACACCCAGGGGCGCGTGCACGGTGCCGGGACGATGCTCGACGGCGAGTACGTGCTGACGTGTGCGCATGTGGTCGAGGAGGCCATCGACGCCGGGCGTGAAGCCGATCGCGAGGTCCGGGTCCGGATCGCCGGACGTCCCGACGACGCCTATCCGGCGACCGTTGTCGAGAGCTGCTGGCAGCCGCCGCTGCCGGGCCAGCGCGGGGATGTGGCGATCCTCGCCCTGCGGTCCGTGGTGCCGGGCGCGCCGCGCGCGAGGATCCGGCGGACCTGGCAGCACGACGAGATCGTGCGGATCTTCGGCTTTCCGGCGGGTACCGACAACGGCCAGCTGGTCAACGCGAGGATCGCCTCGTACGACTTCACCGGGGAGCGGGTACAACTCGACGCAGTCCTGGAGCAGCGCGTCGACCGCGGGTTCAGCGGTGCCGCGGCTCTCGCCGCGGACGGTGAGATCCTCGGCGTGATCGCGGTCGTCCGGGCGCCGCTCGCCGAGAGCAGCTGGATGATCGCGGTCCGGACCCTGTACAAGTACGCGAGCCCGGTGCTCGACGGGCATCTGAAGAGCCGGCCCTCCCAGGTACTGCCGGGCGACTGGCCGTCGCCGCAGGTCCCGGAGATCCTGGACGACCCGGTGCAGCTCGCGCTGACCCGGCACCTGGTCGGCTGGCTGGCATCCGACGGGCCGGGCGGGGTCTGCGCGATCGGCGGTGGCGGCGCGGTCGCGCTGACGTCCCGCCTGGTGGGCCTGACGGTGCCGGGCTACCGTCGGGCGGCCCCCGACGAAGCCGTCAGCGGCGCCCCGCCCGGCACCGTGCCACAGCTGGGCGAGGTGGACGCCGCCGTCGACGCGACCGGGCGGACGACGGAGCAGGTCGCCCAGCAGCTCGCGGAGAGTCTGAGCCTGCTGACCGACCGCGTCACCGACGATCTCTCCCACCAGTTGGAGGAGTTGGGCTCGCCGATCGTGGTCGTGGTGAACGCGGTCGATCTGGCGGCCGACCCCGGCGAACTGCACTACCGGCTGCTCGAACCGATCGCCGCGCGGGCGTCGAGCATCGGCGTGCGCCTGCTGCTCGCCTACCACGGCGCCCCTCCGCGCTATGTCCGCAGTGCGGTCGCTGCGAGCCTCGGGCAGCCCGCCGCCTTCGCCCCGTTCGCCCCGCTCGCCGCGCCGAGCGGCCGGCACGACGCAGAGACGCAGTTCGGCAGCCGACTCGGGCGGCTCGACCGGTTGGTCGAGGAGGTCGAGACGGCCGAGCGCGACGCCCGGGCGTGCCGTGACTACGTCGCGCCGCGGATCCTCGGCGCGCCGCCGCCGCAGGTCGCCGGCGCCGCCGCGCTCGCGGTGCGCCTGCGGGTGCTGCGGGACACCGGCTCGGCCGCCGCCGGATCCGCCCTCCGGGGATGGCTGCTGGGGGAACTCGACACCTGCGAGGAGGCCGCCGCCCGGTCGCTGGTGCGGGCCCGGCGACTGAACGCCGAGTGCACGGCCCTGCTGACCCGGCGGAACCGGGCTCGGGGGCGGCTGGACGCGTACCGCTCGGAGGCCGCGGCGCGCGGCCTGATCGAGGAACTGGGCGAGTCGTACGAGGCGGCCCGGCGGCTGCTCTACAGCGGTGGATGCGACCTACCGCTCGCCGAGCTCCGGGTCGAGGAGTACCACCGGGCCGTTCGGCGCGAGATCGACGGGAGGCAGTCATGAACCAGTGCAACCGTCCTGGCTGCGGTGGCGAACTCGACGCGACCGGCTACTGCCGGCGCTGCCTGGTTCCGCCGCTGGTGGCCGCGCCGACGGGCGGCGGCCGGTCGCCGGCCGGGGAGCGCGCCCCGGGGCGGTCGGTGCCGGTGAGCACGAAACGCGGCACGGTGCCGTCCGCGCGCCCCGCGGAGCTCGGACCGCCGCCGCGCCCGTTCGGCGACGGCCCCTGGTGGGGACTGGGCCTCGTCACGCTGCCGACGATCGCCGGACCGGAGCCGACCCGAGCGGTCAGAGCCGCTCCGCGAATCCCGGAGGAGCGCAGGCTCTGCCCCGATCCCGCCTGCCGCCGCCCCGTGGGCACAGGTCTCGACGGCCAGTCGAGCCTGTTGGAGGGGCGCTGCCCGTACGACGGGACGGCTTACTCGTTCGTGCCGAGACTCAGCCGGGGCGACCTGCTGTCGGACCGCTACCGGGTCGAGGGCTGCATCGGACACGGCGGCTTCGGCTGGGTCTACCTCGCCTACGACGAGCGCCTGAACAACCGTCCGGTGGCGCTCAAGGGCCTGATCGACTCGGAGGACCCCACGCGGGTCGAGGAGGCCGCCGAGGAGAAGCGGTTCCTGATCGAGCTCAGACACGACGACATCGTCGACATCTACGACTTCGTGACACACGAGCCGGCGGGCGGGTCCCGGCACGGCTACCACGGCTACCTCGTGATGGAGTACGTACCCGGCTACTCCCTGGAGCGCCCGGAACTGTTCGGCCTGCTGGAGACCGAGCAGGTCGTCGGCTACGTCCTGCGCGTGCTCCGGGCGTTCCAGTACCTCCACGACAGCCAGTACCTGTTCTGCGACCTGAAGCCGAGCAACCTGATGGTGTACGGCTCCCGGATCAAGCTGATCGACCTCGGCGCGGTGCGCGAGGCCGGGGCAGTGGGCAGCGGGGCGTACTCGGAGGACTACATGGCCCCGGAGCTGATGGTCACCGGGCCCACCGTCGCCACCGACCTCCACACGGTGGGCAGGACCCTGGAGTCGCTCTTCCGCTGGTACACCGCCGACCCGGACCGTGCCCGCTTCACCTCGCTGCGCCGGCTCATCAGTCGCGCCACCCATGTCGATCCACAGCTGCGCTTCGCCTCGGCAGCCGAGATGGCAGGCCAACTGAGCGGTGTACTACGCGAGTTGGTCTCCACCCGGGACAGCACCCAGTACACTGCGCCGTCACTGCTCTTCGCCCGCTCCACCACGCTGATCGACCCCGGGCTCGGGGCGGTACCGCCGCTCGACCGGTGGACGAGTACCGCGGCGCTGCGGGCGGCGGTCGAGGGCAGCTGCCGCCCGCTCGCCACCGCGCCGCCCGCGCCGGTCACGGCAGCGGCCGGGCTGCCCGAGCCGCTGGTCGACGCCCGCGACTCCGCCGCAGGGTTCCTCAGGGCGTCGGTCAGCACCGATCCGGCGGTCGCCCTCTCCCAGCTCGCGCCCTACGCCGATCCCGACCCGGCCTCCGCCCGCGACTCCTCGCCCGAGGTCGAGTTGCTGCGCTGCCGGCTCCACCTGCGGCTTGACGACCTCGGCGCGGCGCGCGCCGCGCTGGACCGGGCGAGGGACCTGCTGCGGCCCGGGTGGCGGCTCAACTGGCACGAGGGGCTGATGGCCCTGGCCGAGCAGCAGTTCGGCGGCGCGGAGAAGATGTTCACCTCCTGCCACCAGATGCTGCCGGGTGAGCTCGCACCGCAGCTCGCGCTGGCACTGTGCGCCGAGTACCGAGCGGCGACCGACGAGGAGGTCGACGCCGCAGCGGCGGCCTACCTGTCGGTGTGGCGGACCGACAGCTGGCACGAGAGCGCCGCCTTCGGCCACGCCCGGACGAGGCTCCGCCGCGGCGACCGGGCCGGTGCGGTCTCGGCGTTGAGGCAGATACCCGACACCTCACCGCACCACCGGGCGGCGCGGATCGCCGCGCTGCGGATTCACACAGGGCGGCTCGACGCGGGCCCCGAGGGCCTGCCCGACCGCGCGGACCTCACTGAAGCCCGACAGGTGCTGGCCACACTGCCGTTGGACGAACCCGAGCGGCGTCGGCTCGCCGCCCTGATCCTGGAGGCCAGGCTCGACCGCCGGCGCACCTCGCGACCGGACCGGACCGCCTCCGACGACGAAGTCGAAGTCGAAGTCGAAGTCACGGAGCACGGGCTCCGGTTGGAACTGGAGAAGGAATATCGGGCGTTCGCCCACGGGGCACCGGACGGGAACCGCCACACCGTTCTCGTCGATCTGGCCAACGCCGTGAGGCCGGTCACCACGCAATGAACCGGCCGTATTCGACGCACCGTCAATCTTCCCCTGAGGACGAGGAATCGGCACATGACCGAAGCACCGAGAGTCACCCTGGAGGCCAGCTACGACAGGTACCGCTCCCTGGACGAACGTGAGGTGCACGTCTACCTCAGCGTGGCCGCGAGCACCGCAGCCGACCTGCGGGCGAGCCCGCCGGGCGACGCGCGGTTCGCCGAGGTCATCCTGCTGGACCAATCGGGGTCGATGAGCGATCCACGCACCAAGCTCCAACGGGCCAAGGAGGCGAGTTGCGCCGCCATCGACACCCTGCGTGAGGGAACCCGCTTCGCGGTGGTCGCCGGCACCCACCAGGCAACCATGATCTACCCTCGGGAGTCCTTCCTCGCCCCGGCGAACGCCGTCACCCGTGCGGAGGCGAGGCAGGCCGTCAACCGGATCGCCCCCGGCGCCCAGGGCACGGTCATCGGCGCCTGGCTCGACAAGGCCCGTGAACTGCTCGAACCGCACGGCGACCTGATCTGCCACGCGCTCCTGCTCACCGATGGACGCAACGAGCACCAGGACCGGTCGGCGCGGTCGATGGAGACCGTGCTCGCCGACTGCCGTTCCGTGTTCACCTGCGACGCCCGCGGCATCGGCGCGGACTGGGAGCCCGCCGAACTGAGACGGATCGCCGAGGAACTCCAGGGCACGGCGGACGCGGTGCCCGACCTGGCCGACCTGGCGCCCGACTTCCGCGCGCTGATCCGCACCGCCATGGGCCGGACGCTGTCCGACCTGGCCCTGCGGGTGCGCTGCGCACCGGGAGTGTCGGTGTCGGTCCTCGAACAGGCCCACCCGGCGCTGGCCGACCTGGTCGGCCACCGCCTGCCGCTGGCCGGAACGGCGGCGGCCGACTATCCGACCGGCCCCTGGAGCAGCGAGGCGCGCCGGTATGTCGCGACCTTCGCCGTGACCGGCGACCGGACGGTCGGCGCCGACGCGGAGACCCTGGCTTCCGTCGAAGTGGTCACCGGAACGATCGGCACCGAACTGGCCACGCCCGTCAGCTCGGTGGAGGTGATCAGCGCGCGCTGGCTCGACCAGCCGGCCCCGGAAACCGTCCTCGGGGCCGATCGGCGCCGCCACGAGCGGGAGAAGGAGCTGTACGACCTCAGATGGCGGGGCGGGGCGCTGTTCCGCCAGGGGGATCGCCCCGGGGCTTGCGACGCCTGGGGCCGGGCCGTGGCGCTGGCCACCGAGCTGCGCAACGAGGACGCGCTCCGGCGACTGGGCAAGGTCGTCCGGGTCGAGGATGCCGTGCGCGGCGTGGTCAGCCTGCTACCGGAGCTTGATCCGGACTACGTCCTGCAGGCCATGATGGGCACGGCCACCAGCACCTCGTACGGCCTCTCCCGCAACCCGACGACGCGGGCCGGTTCGGCGCCCGGGCGCCCGTCGGCCCCGGGGCCCGACTGCCCGAGGTGCGGCCGGGTCGCGGTGGCCGGCGCCCGGTACTGCGAGAACCTCGAATGCGACTACGAGTTCACCGACAGCTCACCGGTGATGGGCGGATGACGACCCCCGGCGCGGTGGCGCCCGAACCGGTGGCGGACGAACCGGCGACGCCCTCCACGACCGCGCGCACCCTGCGCCGCCTCCGCGGGGCGCTGGTGGCGGGCAGCCTGCTGACCGGGGCGCTGTGCCTGGTGGCGTTCAGCCGGGCACACGCCGGAACCGACGCCGTCGGCGAGCGGGCCGCCCCTTCGGTACTCCGGGCCGAGGCCGCGTACGGCGCACTCGCGGATGCCCAACGCGTGGCGGTGCACGGCTTCCGGCAGGGCACCGTGCTCCTCGGCGGACTCGGCGACCAGTACCGGAACGACATCGCCGCGATCAACCAGAACCTGGCGGAACTGGCCGGGGACCACGTGGCGGGCCCGGCGGCCACCAGTGATCTGCAACTCGTCGAGGGGCTCGTCGTCAACTACAACGCCGAGCTCGAACAGGCCGCCGCCGACTACCAGCAGACCGGTGAGCTCACCCGCGCCCTGCCGGCCCTGTGGTACGCAACCCTGCAGTACCGGGAGGTCTCGAACACGCTGGACCGGCTGCGGGCGGCCGAGAACGCCGCGCTGACCGACCGGCACAGCTCCGTGTGGCTGGCGGGCCCCGCAGATCTGCTGTTCCTGGTGCCGTTCGCACTGGTGCTGGCGCTGTTCGCGCGGACACAGTCGGTGCTGCGCCACCGGTTCCGGCGTCGGTTGAGCATCCGGTTGACGGCTGCCGTGCTCGCCCTCACCGCGACGGCCCTGTTGTGCGGTCTGTCGCTCCATGTCTCGGACGGACGCCTGCGCTCGGCCCTGGACGGTCCGTTCGCCGAAGCCGTCACCCTGGCACAGGAGCAGACGAGCCGGTCCGCCGCCCAGGCCGACAGGGACCTGTCCGCCATCGTCACGCAGGCATGCCCGGACGCCGGGTCCTGCGGGACCCACCTGACACCGCAGACGTCCGGACCCGCGACCGTCCAGGCGGGGCGGACAGATCACCGCCAGGCCGAGGCCGAGGCCGCGTTCACCCGTGGTGTCACCGACGCGGACGCCTACTCCGCCGTCCTCCTGGCGCTTCTCGTGCTGCTGACCTCGGCTGCCGTCACGACGGCCGCCCTCGCGCTGAATCCGCGCATCGACGAGTACCGGTTCGGAGGCCAATGATGCGGCAGAAGCGCCAGGCAGCTCTCCGGCTCCTGCTGGTCCTCACCCTGCTGACGGCGTCCGCCTCCTGCCTCGGCGGCTCGTCCGGCGGGCGCGTCCTGGTCATCATGACACCCTGGACCGCCGAGGCCGAGATGAACGCCTTCCAAGCGGTGCTCACGGCCTTCGAGGTCGAGACCGGCATCACCGTCCGCGCCTCCCCCACCCGGGCGCTCGACCAGGTGCTGCGGACCGCCGTCCAGAAGCGCGAGGCACCGGACCTGGCTGTCATGGCGAACCCCGGGGCGCTGCGCTCCTACGCGCAGCAGGGCGACCTGGTCCGGCTGGACCGCTTCCGGGACGAGAAACTCGGCCGCGAACTCGTCGACCTACTGAGGTCCGACTACGGCCCCCCGTGGTCCCACGCCGGGGAGGCCGTGAACGGCGATCCGTACGCCGTCATGGTCAAAGCGTCCGTCAAGAGCCTCATCTGGTACGCCCCCCAGCGACTCGGCACCCAGCCGCCCGACAGTTGGGCCGACTTGGTGGGCATCGGCCGGTCGATAGTCCAGCGGGGCGAGGTGCCCTGGTGCCTGGCCCTGGCCGACCCGCCCAACTCGGGGTGGCCGGGCACCGACTGGATCGAGGACATCCTGCTGCACCAGTCGGGTGCCGACATCTACACGGACTGGGTCGACGGCAATCTCAGCTGGACATCGTCGCAGGTCGGAGAGGCCTGGCAGGCATGGGGCCAGATCTTCACCGCCCAGGGCTCGATCCATGGCGGCCCGCTGACCGCGCTCCTGACCGGCTACGGCGAGGGGGCCTATCCGCTCTTCACCGCACCGCCCGGCTGCTACCTCGAACACGGCGCTCCCATCACCCCGGGCCCGGCAGCGACCAAGCCCCTTCCGGGAAATGACTACGACTTCGTCCCGTTCCCCGAGTTCCGGACGACGTCGACGCCGGCGTACGAGGTGTCGGGAGACCTCGTCGCGATGTTCCACGACTCGCCCGAGGCGGAGCGGTTCATGGCCTTCCTCGCGAGCCCGCAGGCCCAGCAGATCTGGCCGAGCCTGCAGCCGGAGTCGGCCTTCTCTGCCAACCGCGCCGTCACCACGCGGTCGGCGTCCGGCCACGCCACCGGCAGCGTCGCCCGCCGGATCGATGAGTTGCTGACCTCGTCCGCCACCCTCTGCTTCGACGCCTCGGACAGCATGCCCAGCACCATGGCGGCCGCGTTCAACCACGCGGTGCTCGACTACCTGAACGACCCGACCCGACTGCCGACGATCCTCGCCGGGCTGGACAAGGTCCGGGCCGACGCGTATCCGCAGCCGACGCAGAGCTCCGTCTGCACATCCTGAACCCCAGGCCAGGAGGCCAAGTGACAACACGTACCGAATTCACCCTCGCGTCCGGCGGGATGCTGGTGGTCGAGAGCGAGAGCACCGGCGCAGGCGTCGCGCCTGCCGGCCGGGGAAGTCTGGAGCGAGCGGGCGCCACGGTGCGGGACTCGCTGCACACCGTGGTCAACACGGCATCCGACGTGATCGACGCGTTCCGTGCCCTGCCGCGCCGGCCTGACGAGATCGAGGTCGGGTTCGGCGTCAAGCTGGACGGCAGCGTCGGCGTGATCCTGGCGGGCGGCACCGCCGGCGTCCACTTCAACGTGACGCTCCGCTGGTCCCCCGAAGAACCCGCCGGCGAGGCCGACGAGGAGGAGTGACCGCAGCTGCCCGGTGCGAGCCGCAGGCCCCGGCCCCGCGACTCGCACCCGGCATCGCGCGGCCACGGCGGGACGCGTCCGAGCAGGCGGCCGGCGGTCTCCACGACGAACCCTGCCCCGGCCACGCCCGCTCGCGCGGTGCCTCGACCCCTCGGTGAGCCCGACTATCCCGCCTGCCGGGCCCGATGGGCCGCGATCAGGTCGCGGTACCAGGCGTAGGACGCCTTCGGCGCCCGCCGCTGCGTCTCGAAGTCGACGTGGACGAGGCCGAAGCGCTGGTGGTAGCCCTCGGCCCGTCGGACACCCTGTCATTCTATCCGTGGCGGTGGTCTGCCAGATCGTCGAGGAGGAGGTCGGCCACCACTTCCTCGACCACTGCGGTACCCAGGTCGGCCATGGAGCCGACGAGCGCCGCGTCCCACGGTGCGGGCGTGAGGCGCCCCGGATCGGGACCGAAGGGGACTCTCGTCGCGGCCTCTCGGTAGGCGTCGGCTCCCATGCGCCAGGGAACGGCTCCGGTCTTGGCCAGGACATGGGCCGCGATGCGGATCCCCTCGCCGTCGAAGTCGCCGTGGTAGCGCAGGGAGGCGCCGTCGTCGGCGAGTCGGCGCAGCAGGTGGATCACTGCCGTGTTGGGCCAGCCCGAGGTGCAGACCAGCGGCGGGCAGCTGGGGCCGAAGCGTCGCAGTGCCAGGGCGAGCACGCTGGGGTTCTCGGTGATGTGCACCGGCCCAGCGGGGCCGGTGAAGTCTCCGGGCGTGCGGAGCTGAGCGAGGGTGAGGCTGACGGGGTGGCCGGCGTCGGCACAGGTCCAGGAGATCCTGGCGACCGGGCCGTCGCCGGCGGGGCGCAGCCCGACCGCGAGCACGCTGGTGGACAGTTCGTCGTCGGCCACGCCGGCTCGGCTCCAAAGCGCGCGTCGCCCTTCGGCGGCGTCGGGCATGTCGGTGCCGTACAGGACCGAAAGAGCCCGCAGGACGAGGCCGGACAGCCGCGTTCCGTCGTCAAGGGCGTGCGAGTCGCCGTCGAGGAGCCGCGCGGCGAGGACCGGCAGCGGCTCGCCGTCGGCAGGAAGCTCGGCAAGGACCGTCAGTACGGCGGTCAGCAGAGCCCGGGTCCGGTCGGGTGAGCCGTCGACGAGGCCGTTGCCTCTCAGGTGGCCGACCCATTCCAGCAGAACGGGCTGGGCGGTGACGACCTCGTGGCCGATCACCCACCCCCACAGGGCTTCGCGCCGGCCGGCCGCGAGTTCACGTTCGGCGGCCCGGTCGCGGATCGGGCCGACGATCGCGGTCACCACGTCCCGGAGCGGTCGGCCGCAGACCTCCAACACGGCACCGTCGAGTCCGGCGAGAGGGACCGTCGGTTCGGCGCCGGGGAGGCGGTCCAGTCCGAGGAGATCGGCCAGGGCCTCCCGGCCGGCGTCGTCGAGCGGCCCGGACCGCACCCGGTTCACGGGGCGGCCGGTCGAGAGGCGGTCGTGGACGGCTGTCCAGAGCGGGCGGAGTCCGGGGAGGTCGAGGGGGTGGCGGTCTGTCATGCCGTGTCACCCCCGACAGCGTCCTCGGCATTCGCGGCTTCCTCCGCACGCTCGGCCTCGGCGGCCCCGTCAGCCAGCAGATCGCTCCCCGTCCAGGTGAAGCGGGCACTGGTGACGGCGTCGTCGCCGTCACCGCCGGTGATCAGTTGATGGACCGCGATGCCGGAGAGTTCCCGGTAGGTGCACCACTCATGGTCGGAGGTGAGCACCAGATCGAGGTCGAGCGCCGCGAGAAGACCGAAGACCTGCCCTCGGTTGACGGTGTCGACACCGACGAAGACCTCGTCGAGCAGGATCAGCCGCGGGGACTCCGGCACTGCCTCGTAGTGGGCGGCCACGGCGGCGAACAGCGGCAGGTGGAGGGCGATGGCCTTCTCACCGCCCGAGAGCGCCCCGTGAAGTTTTTTGGTGAGCAGCTGCCACCCGGAGCCGTTGGCGCGGTCCAGCTTGACGACGAACTGGTGCCAGGCCGTGTAATCGAGGACGTCCGCCAGCTGCTCCTCCCATGTAGCCGCCGTGTTGCGGGACTTGGCCTCCTCGACACGGCCCCGGAAGAAGGCGTGCAGGGCCTCGCGGTCGGCCTCGGTGATCCGGGCCGGGTCCTTGAGCAGCAGTTCGCGGGCCGTCCGGGTGCCGGCGGGCAGGTCGGGGTGGATCTGCCAGACGAGCCGGACAGCCACCCGTGAGGCGGTGCGGACCCGTTCGAGGTGGCCGTTCATCCGCTCGACGAGTTCCCCGGCCTGGCGGATCCGGGAGGCGAGGTGGCGGCGGGTGTCACCGGTGAGGGTCCGGTCGAAGAGGCCGCGCTCGGCGGCGGTGATGTCCTCCTGGCTCCGGTCACGATCACCGGTGAGGAGGGCGAGGAGGCCGGTCGCGCCGATCCGGATGCCGTCGATGGTGGCGGTGAGGACGTGGATGTTCTCCTCGGCTTCGAGTTCGAGGTCCGCTCGGCTGCTGAGGCTCTGGCGGGCCCGGTGCACGGCTTCGGAGAGGCGGTTCAGGGAGTCGCCGAGGTTCCTCGCGCCGTGCGGCAGGTTGGGCCAGGTGGCGGCGACCTCACGCACCGCTTCGAGGGTGGCGCGCGTGCCGTCCGCGGACGTGAGGACGATGTCGACGCCGGCGTCCTCCGGAAAACCGAGGACACAGAGGCGGCGGAAGCCTCGGCCGGCCTCGTTACGGGCCGTCACGGCTTCGTCCCGTCGGGCCGCGTCCTGGGCCATGGTGGCGTTCAGTGAGCCGATCCGGCCTTCGAGCACGATGAGTGCCCGGGTGCCGGCCTCTGTCCCACGGCGGGTCCGGTCGAGCTCGGCGCGGAAGTCGTCGATTCGGGCGGCCACTTGACGGTAGTCCTCGCCGACGGTGCTCTCGACGGCCAGCAGCGAGGAGCGAAGCCCGCGCGCCGCCGCCTCGGCGGCCCCGGCCTCGTCCAGGCTCTCGTCCGCCGCGGCCCGGGACACCTCGGCATGGCTGCGGGCGGTCTCCCAGGCGTGCCGGGCGGCCCCCCACGCGAGGTGGAAGTCGATCCAGACGTCGGCCAGTTCGCGCAGCGCGTCGGCTGCCCCGGCAGCGGTGTCCAGGGCAGCGCGCTCCGTCGGCAGGGCGTGCTCGGCCGAGGTGACGGCGAGCGCGCGCAGCGCGTCGACGACCGCGTCCTCACGCCGTGCCAGGCGTTCTACGGCCTCGCGGACGGCGTCCTCGCGGGCTCCCACTTCGGACTCGACCTGCTCCCATTCGCGCCTGGCCTGCGCCACCTCCCGGTGGTGCGGTCGCGAGCGGAGGTCGGCGGCGAGACGCGTCCGGCGGTCGGCGAGGGCACGCAGCTGTCCCTCCAGGCCGGTGACGACGGCATCGGCCCCGGCCAGTTCGGCGGTGAGCTCCGCGATCCGCCGCTGCCTCGCCCGTTCCCGGGCCGCGGCGCCGATGTGACTGGACTCCTCCTTGCTCCACGTACCGACCGCCGTCGCCAGCCGCCAGCTTCCGTCGGCCCCCACGGCGGCCGGGTGTCCGGTGGGGAGGGTGGCACCGTAGGCGATGCCGGCCAACAGCCGCCGCACCCTGCCGGGCGGCACCTGGCCGTCGGCTTCCGGACCGTCGGCTTCCGGAGCAAGAACGTCGAGCAGCGAGGGACCCGGCGCGGGCGGCGCCGATTCCGGGTCGACGAGGGTGTCGTGGCCGGGGACGGCGAGGCCGCCGTCGGAGGTCATCCACGCGTCCAGCAGACCACCGGCTTCCAGCGCGGCTTCGATGCCCGCCTGGTCGGCGGGCGGTACATCCGGCCGGAACGCCAGCAGGCGCCACAGCGGCGCTCCCGACAGGACCGAACGGTCGGCCGTACGGGTCCGTGGCGGAAGTGGGGGAAGATCGACCGCGGCCGCGGTGCCTTCCAGTTCCTCGACGACCCGGTCGCGCCGGGCACGGGCCTCGTCCCGGCCGGTGCGGGCGATCGTCTCGTCCGCGGTGATGGAGCTCTCCGCCACCCGGGCGGCGGCCTCGACCAGCGCCAGGACGTCGGTCTCGACGGCAGCGCGGGACGCGAGTTCCTCCGCGTCGTCGACGGACAGCTCAGTGCAGTCGGCGGTCGCCCACCGACGCAGCAGCTCGGCATGGACCTCGACGGCGGTCTCGTAGGCGTGGGCGGTCCCCTCGCGCCGGGTGCTCGCGTCGGCCAGCCGTTCACGTGCCGTGTCGAGGTGCTGCTCCGCCGTCTCCCGGTCCGCGACAGAACGCTCATGACAATCGACGGCGGCGCGGACCTCGGAGATCCGGCCGTGCCGCGAGACGACCGCACCGCGCAGCAGGCGGCGGGCCTTGCGTCCCCGCTCCTCGGCGTCCCCGGACGGGCCCGGTGCGACGGCGAGGAGCGACTGCACCTCCGTGCAGACGGACTCCATGGCGGCTCGCCGTGCTGCGGCCAGTGTCTCCTCCCGGGCGGCCCGGGCGTTTTCGGCCCGCTGCTCGGAGCGCAGCCGCGCATCGTCGGCGCGCTCTGCGTCCTCCGTGGCCGCGTCGGCCTTCCGGCCGGCGGCGGCGCGGGCCCGGGCAGCGGTACGGGCGGCCTGGTCGGCCCTGGTACGCAGCTGGTCGAGCTCCTGCCCCTGCCGGTAGACCTCGGAGCCGAGCAGTCCCTCGATGGCACCGTCGAGTTCTTGTCGTCGGTGTTCGAGCTCCTCCTGTGCCCTCCTGCTCTCCTCCCTCCGGTCCAGGGCCGCGGCGTGCGCCTCGTCGCTCTCCCTGGCGATGCGGGCCAGGTCGTCCATCTCGGTCGTCGCGGAGATGAGCGCCGCCGCCCCGGCGCGCAGGACGCGCTGGGCATAGCCGCGTTGCTGGACCGCGACGGCTTTGGCTGCGGCCACCTCCTCGTCCAGGGTCTTCAGGTGCTCCCGCTGGCGGTCGAGGCGTTCGAACCCCTCGGCCAGTTCGGTGATCTCGCCCCGGCCGAGCGGGGGCAGGGCCCGGGAGAGCAGGGAGGACAGCAGCGAGGGGTCCAGCCGCTCGGACAGCTTGGGGGTGCGGAGCTGGAGCAGCGCGGTGATCAGGGCGTCGTAGCGTTGCTCACTCAGCCCGGGGAAGAGCGTGCTGCGAACCGTGTTCCGGTAGTCGGTCGGTGATCCGTGCAGCTCGCCCCGGCCGTGGAGGGCTTCGGCCAGGGCGGCACGGGTGAGCGGCTGACCCGCGTCGTTGACCAGAGAGAGACCGCCGGGGCGGTCGATCCTCGCACCGGTGGTGAAGTAGTCGACGGTGACACCGGTGGTGTGCACGCTCGCCTGGAGCCTGGCACCGCAGGTGAATCGGACAGGACGGGCGCCGTCGTCGCGGACGAACTCCACCCACACGTACCCGACCCGGGTCCTGCCCGAGGCGCCCTCGCCCATCAGGTTCCAGTACATGGTGCGCTCGGAGCCGCCGAACGTGGACAGCCGGTTGGGACGCAGGCTGGCGTCGAGCAGGAACGGCAGCAGCACCTCCAGCGCTTTGGACTTACCGGTACCGTTCTGCCCCCGCAGGAGCAGTCGGCCCTGGTGGAAGGTGAAGGTCTCGTCGTAGTAGCGCCACACGTTGAGGATGCCGGCCCTGGAGGGTCGCCACCGCACTGTCGCGGCCACCTCGGTGAACACGGAACGCTGCGGGAGCTGTGTCACGGTCATCGGAATTTCTCCCTGGTCAGGTTGCCGGACCGTCGGTCACGGTGGTCCGGTACCGGAACGCCGCAGGCCGGGGAACGGTGCGGTCGCCGATCCGGCGGACCAGGCCGAAGTCGTCGAGGACGCGAACGGCGTCGGCCGTGAGGCGCTGGGCGCCGTCCTCCGACCGGTAGGTCTTCGCCCACTGCGGGAAGCCCCGCAGGAGTACGTTCGCCTCGGCGGTGAGCTGTTCCGGTGCGAGCCCGTCCGGAGCCGCCGTCAACGGGTCCAGCAGGAGCAGCGCGGCGACCCGGGCCGTCGCGGAGTCGTCCGGGAAGCGGCTGTCGGTAGCTATCCCGTCCGGGTCGACCAGCAGCAGGCCGTCGGCCCGCTCCTCCAGGACGAAGCCGCCCTGCTCGGCGGCGCGTCGGACGATCTGACGCCCGGTCGGCGAGCCGAGGTAGGCGAGTTCGTCCGCGCCGAGCTCGTCGTGGTGGAGGACGGGATCGTCTAGGAGCCGGCGCAGCACCGAGTGCCGCAGTCCGAGGTTGCGCTGGGCGTCGGAGGCGTCGCCGCCGCCGTACCGGCTCTCGCGCACCGAGCCCCGCAGTAGTTCCTCGAAGCGCAGCGGCACCTCCTCCGCCGGCACGGCCAGTCGGGAGGGCCCGACCGGCGCGGCGAGGAGGCGCATCAGTACGGTCGCGTCCACCCGGTAGAGGACCTTGGCCTTGGCCGAGTCGGCGAAGGTCTCGGTGACGCCGTCCACGGTGAGGAGCGCGCCGAAGGACTCCAACAGCTTGAGGACGTCCACGAAGGCCGTCCGCTCGGATCTGGTCGCCGTGTCGAAGGGCGGCAACGCCTCGTCGGTGGCACAGGCCTGGACGACACGGTCGGCGAGCAGGCCGACCGTGGTCACCGGGACCGGGAGCAGTTCGGCCGCGACGACGCACAGCAGCGTGTAGCGGCGGCGGTCGAACGGGGCCTTCCCGGAACGGAGTCGGCGGGCGGGCCGGGAGGCCTCGGGGAGCGCCCTGATCTTGAACAGGCGCGCATACCCCAGCCGGGGCTCCACCACCAGCTGCCAGCCGCAGTTGTAGTCGAACCATTTCGTCAGCAGGTCCTGCCGACGGCGGATCAGTTCGAAGGCCGCCGGGTCGCCGCGCTCGGTGATCAGGGGTCGGCCGAGGAGGAGTCTGATCCCCCGGGCGATATCCTGCCGCTCGGCCAGGACCAGCTGATTGGCCAGGGTGCTCATCCGACCTCCTGTCCGGCGTGACCGGCCTGCTGCCGCGTGCTGCCCGGGCTGCGGATCTCCACCAGGTAGTCGGGCCCCTCCAGCCTCCCCCGAGGCGTCCGCAGGACGGCTCGCCCGCCGCCGGGTATCGGCCGGAGAACGACCTCGACGCGGCCGTCCGAGGTGACCGCCCGACGTGTTCCGCCGCTGTCGGGCCGGACGGCCAGCGCCCGGCCGAGGAGGTCGAGCAGTCGCTCGAAGACGGCATGGTCCAGCGTGCCGAAGCCGGAGAGCCGGACCGGGCCGTCCGTGCCCAGGACATCCCAGGCGGCTTCGAGTTCGGCCCGCTCCCTCCGGGCCCGCTCGGTCCGGGCCGCCTTGATGCCACCGATGTCACGCACCCTGCCCGTGCGGGTGAAACGCTCGGTGCGGCCACTGGTGCGCAGCAGAGTCGACACCTCCACCGGAGGGGCTTCGGCCCAGCTGCTGGAGGAAGGCACCAACTCCGGGTCGGGGTGCGCGAGATGGGCGTGACGGGCCGGGCCCAGACCGAAGGCGGCCGACCACAGGCGGTGCAGGTCGTCCTCACCCGGAGCCGCGGCGAACCAGCGGGCCAGCTCCCGGAAGTCCTGCACCGCGCCGGACGAGCGGCGCCGTGACTCGGTGATCCGGTCGAGGACCTGGAGGAGCGTCACGATCGCCCGCCGCGCCACATCGTGCAGCTGTTCCACCCGGGGGCGCGAACCGTCCGTCGGCCGGAACCATGCCTGGAGCCCCTCCCACCGCGCCCGGCGCCGCTCCAGCCAGGCCGGCGCGGGGTCGCTGCCGGCGACCGGCGGCAGCTCGGCGCCCCGCAGTGCCCGCTCGTGCAGCAGACTCACCCCTCGCTGCTCGACCCGCTCCACGGCAGTGGCCACCGCCTGGCCCCGCTGGTCGAGGTTGACGAGGAACTCCTGGAGATAGGCCACCGTCGCGGCCTTCACCTCACGGAACGTCGCCAGATCGGCGCCCTCGGCGCGCAGCAGGCGCTGCAACTCCCCGTTGAACGCCTTGGTGTTGGCCAGCAGAGCCTCCAAGTGGCCCTCCAGCTCGTGCAGCGTGGTGAAGACCCTGCGGTGCGAGGAGACCTGGTCCCCCAGCAGCACGTACAGCTCGTCGAGCCGGTCCGTGATCGCCTCCAGGACCGCGGTCTGGAGCGCACCGGTCGACGCGAGCACGGACAGGGCGTGCTCGACCCCGGCGAACGCGGCCTCACCGCGCCTGGTCAACGAGTACTGGAGGTTGCGGCGCTCGTACTCCTCGGCGGTGCGGTAGTTCTCCGCGTGGTTCTGGACGACGTCCAGCAGCTGCCACTCCCTGAGCTTCCGCAGCGCTTCCTGGAGATCGTCGTCGTGCACGGCGTCGAGCCAGCCGACCGCTCGCAACCGGGCCCGGACCTCGTCCAACCCGAGAGCTGTCTCCAACCGCTCGTTGGCCGCGCCGAAGGCCTGCAGGATCGCACCGTAGAGCTCGGCCCTCTCCCCCGTCGTGAACCGGAACATCTCCGGCGGCACCCTGCGCAACGGCTCCCCTCCCCTCCGTCGGACACCACAGTACGCGGGCGATGTACGGCACCGACCAGGCGACCCCGCTACCCGACGGACCACATCCAGGCGCCCCGAAGTCCTCGTGCCCCGCCTCAGCGGCGGCCGGCCCTCACTCCCAACAGGTTCCTGACGAGGGCCCGGGCCCCGGGACCGCCATGACCGGAAACGCTGGCCGGCCACTGGGTGCGCACCAGTACCCGAACAGGTTTTCACGATTGAATCAGTCATTCCTGAAAGCGGTCACAGATTCTAAAGGCAATCGAATATTTTGACGACATGGGCGGTAGTTTTCGATACATTCATCGCGGAAATTCGCTCCCCATGAACCCGCCCTTGTGGACCTGCGATTCGCACCCTATCCTCCTATGGATTAGGTGAGAGGACAGGAGGACCCGTGACAGCGGGCGCCAGCATTTCCCGAGGCATGCAGAGTACGCCAGAATATCGGCCAGTTTTGACGTCGGAGCAGGAACAAAGCCTTCAGGAGACCTACCGGCGGAAGGTCAAAGAATTTGACCAGCTAGAGGTCGACCTTCGCGGGGCCCGCGCCTTCCAGCGCATCTTCCTACTGAGCATGCTCGGCGCGATCTCGTTGGCCTTCCTGCTGGGCTACACCGTGATCATCGGTCTCTGGAATACGCAGCCGCTTTTCACGAGGTATGCAGGACTGGCAATCGTTGTTGCTTTGTGGGTGGCAATGGGGCGACTCCTGTGGGCCAACCGCAAGAAGATCTCCACCAAATCCGGCGAGCTCCGGAACGCACTTCAGGACCGACAGACCGCCGCAGCGCAACTCCCGCTGGATTCCCCATCAGCCCTGCGAATCTATCGCGAAGCATCACTGGAGATTGTCGATCAGTACCGGAAGGGAGCCAACAAGAATCGCCGGGTCCACAACTTCTTCCAGGTGATCATTATCACCGGGTCAATCGTAACGTCGACCCTCACCGCAATGAACGACGGAGGCAGCACTGCACTGAGGCTCGGAACCGCCCTCCTCAGTGGATTTGTTGGAATTTCGGCAGGCGTTACAGGGTACTTCAAATTTCGAGAGCGCGGCTACAACCTGCAGTCGACTGCCGATGAGATCGAAAAGCACTACAACGCCTCACAGTTCATGTTGGACGAGTACGCCGGAAGCGACCCGAATACCCCTCTCTCCGAAGATGACCGACTGAGAACATTTGCGCGCTTCGTCGAACGACTGAAGGAAGAGCAGAGAAAGCGGGAACTGCAACTCGAGCAATCCAGTTCGGCGAGCGAGGAGCACGCCGGCTGATGAGCAGAATGGCCAGCACGACATGGCCGAAGTTGCGCTTCCTGCTCGCGCCGGCTCAACATCGGAGAACCCGTCGGCTGATGAAAGCCCACGGATCACTCCCGTACGCGACCGCCTGGTGCCTGGTAGAGCTGGCTAGATCTCCTTCCGAACTCCCGTACGTCCAGAATGTTGCCGCTCGAATGAAAGCGCTGGACACGCTTGCTCCGGGCGTCACCCTGGACTGCTGGGGCGCTTTGGACCCGGTGGAGCAGCATCGCCGCCTCGCTTGGCTGGAGCGCCACGGGGCAACTCCACTTGCTGCATTGGGGGTAACTCGCAGTGCGGTCGAGCAGGCGGAACTTCATGTCGTCGAGTGGGGCCTGCCGGCTGGACATGGAGCCATCGCCGTTGCGACCACTCGGAACACAAAGCCTGACTAGCTGTGCGCGGCCACCAGGATGGCTGACGGGTCGGGCAGAGACCGCCCGACCTGGCGCGTGCAGGCCTGTCGCAGTCGTCGAACTCCTGGCTCACGAACCCGAAGACCGGAACCATGTCAAGGGCATGATTTCCGACTCCCTGGGCCCGCCGACCGAAATCTGGAAGTAACCCCAACACAAGTCGGTCCATGACAATCTGCCGCACCTCATCCGACAGCGCGCTCGATCGACCTCCCGTGCCACTTCACGGATCGCGGCGATCAGGTCGCGGTACCAGGCGTACGAGGCCCTCGGGGTGCGCCGCTGCGTCTCGAAGTCGACGTGGACGAGGCCGAAGCGTTGGTGGTAGCCCTCGGCCCGTCGAACAGGCTGTCATTGCACAAATCGGTCCTCAATCGCTGCCGGCGTCACACGAACTCGCCACGCGCCCCGTTCCGGTTCGGTGCTTCGCCGGAACTCGGTGCTGTCGGGCCACCGGCAGGGCCCTGATCACCGCTGGTCCGCGGTCGGCGACAGGCCTGCGGTGCGCGCGGCGACGCCCGCCTGGACTGCGAAGAGGCGGTCCCGCGCTTGCTGGTCGAGCGTGTGGAAGTGGCCGTGCGCCTCGAGGGTGACGAAGCCGTGCACCGTGGCCCAGGCCAGCATCGGGGCTTCCGCCGGGTCCGGCACCAGCGAGCTGCCGAGCCGGCCACGCTCGGCCGTGTCGGCGACGAGTTCGGCCATGTGATCCATCGCCTGTTGACCGGCCGCCACGGTCGGCCCGTCCGGCGGCGCCGCGTACCCGGGTACGGGAGAGCCGAAGATGAGGGCGAAGCGCTCCGGATTCCGCTGCGCCCAGGTGCGGTAGGCATTGCAGGTGGCCACGAAGCGGCCGTCCAGGTCGTCCGGCGGCACGGTCCCTCGGGTCGCCGTCAACGCGTCCGACAGGCTGTCGTAGGAGTCGGCGACCAGCGCGGTGAGCAGCTCGTCCCGGTCGGCGAAGTAGCGGTACAGGGCGGGCGGGGTCATCCCCATGCTGCGGGCGATGTCGGTGAAGCGGAGGTTCGCGGCGCCGCGCTCGACGATCAGTGTCAGGGCCGCGCGCTTGATCTCCTCCACGGTGTCGGCGCGCAGCCGTTCACGGCGGCTCAGCTGCCCGCTCTCATCGGGCGACCCATCCGTCATCGCATCTCCATCCGCCCGCCGCGCCATTCACCGCGTTGACAATCGGTACCCGCCGAGGGGACCGTTACGCTTCGTCATGTGCGTTATGAAGCGTAACGCATTGTCTGGGGGCGGAGCCCCTGACGACGCACGGAGGACCACATGTCCCAGGGACTGCGCGAGGACCGGCGGACAGCCACCGGGGAGAGCCGGCCACACCGGCCCGGCCCGCTCGGCCGAATAGCCGGTTGGAGCTTCCGGAACCGGGGCCGCACGGTGCTGCTCTGGCTGCTCGCCGCCGGTGCGGCCTTCGGCCTCTCGGCCGGCCTCGGCGCCAAGTACAGCGCCGACTACAGCGCGCCCGGCTCGGACTCCAAGCAGGCCCAGCAGTTGCTGACGCGGGACTTCCCCGGGCTGGGCGGTGAATCGATCAGCCTGGTGCTGACCACGGACGGCAGCGTGACCGACACCGCCACCCGCGACCGGGTCAAGGATCTGCTCACCCGGATGGCCGAGGTGCCGCACGTCAGCGGCATCGACGACCCGTACGGGCCGCGCGGCAAGGTGTCGGCGGACGGCCGCACCGCCCTCGGGCAGATCCACCTGGACGTCGCCGTCGCACCCGACATGCCGAAGGCGGACACCCAGCGGCTGCTCGACCTCGCCCGCACCGTCGACGGCGACCTGCGCGTCCACCTCGGCGGTATGACGGTCCAGCAGGCCGAGCAGGGCGCGATCGGCTCGGAGGCCATCGGCATCGCGGCCGCCGCCGTGATCCTGGTGATCACCTTCGGCTCGGTCGTGGCCGCCGGCCTACCGATGCTCACCGCGCTCGGCGGACTCGCGGTCAGCACCACCCTGCTGCCGATCCTCGCCGCGATCATGCCGGTCCCGGACTGGTCCACCTCGCTCGCCGCGATGCTGGGCATCGGGGTCGGCATAGACTACGCGCTACTGCTGGTCACCCGGTTCCGCGAGTGGCGCGCCGAGGGGCTCGAACCCGAGGCCGCCACGGTCGCCGCGCTCGACACCGCGGGTCGCGCGGTCGTGGTCGCCGGAATGACCGTGGTGGTCAGCATGCTCGGGCTGTTCGCGATGGGTCTGTCGTTCATGCGCGGCGCCGCGGTCTCGGCGATCCTCTCCGTGCTCGTCGTGATCGCCGCGTCCGCCACGCTCTTCCCCGCCCTGCTCGGCTACCTCGACCGACACATCGAGCGCCTCCGACTTCCCCTGCCCCAGCGCAGCGCCACCCAGGGCGGGAGCCCGGTGGGCGCCGGCTGGCTGCGCTGGAGCAGGCTCGTCGAGCGTCACCGCGTCCTCGGTGCCGTCGTCCTGCTGGCGCTCGCGGCACCGTTCCTGGGCGTGCGCTTCGGTTTCCCGGACGCGGGCAACGACCCCGCCGGGCGCTCGAACCGGCTGGCGTACGACACGGTGGCCGCCGGCTTCGGACCGGGCAGCAACGGACCGTTGGTCCTGGTCGCCGAGTTGGCGCCGGGCACCCCCGCCGACGCGACGGCCGCGCTGCCCACGGCACTGAAGGCGGTGCCCGGCGTCGCGGCGGTGACCCCTCCGGTACCCGGCTCCGACGGCCGCTCGCTGCTGCTCACCGTCGTTCCGGACAGCGGTCCGCAGTCCAGCGCCACCAAGGCCCTGGTCCGTGACCTCCGCGATCACGTCGTCCCGGGTGCGGTCGGCCCCGGCGTCCGGGTGCACGTCGGCGGGGCGACCGCGAGCGCGATCGACAGCACCGACAACATCTCCCGTCGCATCCCCCTGCTGGTCGGCGGCGTGGTCACGGTGTCGATGCTCCTGCTCCTGGTGGCCTTCCGCAGCCTCGCCGTCGCCCTCAAGGCCGCGGTGATGAACCTGCTCTCCGTCGGAGCCGCGTACGGCGTGGTCGCGCTCGTCCTCGAAGGCGGCACCGCCGGCCGATTGATCGGCATCGACAGCCCCACCCCGCTGCCGGCCTTCGTACCGGTGCTGACCTTTGCGGTCCTGTTCGGCCTCTCGATGGACTACGAGGTCTTCCTGGTGAGTCGGATGCGTGAGGCCTGGCTCCGCAGCAACGACAACGCCGAGTCCATCGTCAGCGGACTGGCGGGCACCGCGCGGGTCATCACTGCCGCAGCGGCCATCATGGTCGCCGTGTTCGCGGCCTTCGTCCCGTCTCCCGACCTGCCGATCAAGGTCATCGGCGTCGGTATGGGTTCGGCCATCCTGATCGACGCCACGCTGGTCCGACTGCTGCTGGTACCGGCCGCGATGCACCTGCTCGGCCGCGGCAACTGGTGGCTGCCCAACTGGCTGGACCGCCGTCTGCCCCACCTCCACGTCGAAGGACACACGGAGTACTACCAGCCGAAGCCCACCCCCGAGGCACCCCGCTCCCTGACGGTGGTCCGCTAGTGGCAACAGCGGACCGCGGGCGCCCCACGACACCCGCGGTCCGCCGCCACGGGACCGACGACCATCGACTCCCGCTCCTGGTGGACGGGAACGAATACGAGTGGGGCCTGTCCGGGGTCAATCCCGGCCAGGCCCCTTGATTGTCATCGTCGGGTAGTTGCCAAGCTGCTACGGCCTGTTCGGCCTCGGCTCCCCGGGCCTCTCGATCTCGACAATCCGCTCCAGTTCCTCGGCCCGCTGTTCCAGGGAATCTGCAATTTCGTCCCAGTCCGGCCCGGATTTGTAGAGGTCGGCACCAGCTTCCCGCAATAGCTTTGGGTCCTCCGTCCGCTGCAGAAAAGCCAGGCGGTACGAGAGATTCCGCACCCAGGGAGGAAGGGCCATCCAGTCTCTGTCGATGACCACGTTCAGCATTTCGATGATCTCGTCAACATCCGTGAATGTGACATATTCAATGAAGCGTCTCTCGGATTCACGAATCTTCTCGAGGCCCGCCCCGGAAATTTCCGCGATCATTTCCTCGGCCAGGGCTTCCAGCCTTGACATCATTCCCCCCGTATAAGGCCTGGACGGCAGCGACGGCTGGGTTGTGGCACACGCCGCCTACTCACTCGGCGAAGCTGCCACACCCGGCAGGCCGCCCTGCGGGCTACCTGTAGGAGGCCACCCGGACTGTCCACGAGACCCGCCCATGAGGCCTCTGCCGACTGAGGCACAACCTGGCGTCGGCACCGCGATGCCGCAGGCGGCCCGGCCGCCGTCACCCGACGGGCGGGACCGGCTGGTCCCGGTGAGGCACATCCCGCACAGCAGCGGTTCTCGATCGAAGCCGAAGGCACAGGCCTCTGTCGTGATCAGCGGCCGGCCGGATGCACCCTGACCGACGCGATGCGCCCGGATCCGTCGAAGTCGACGTCCACGGTGCCGCCGTTGGGAAGGTCGGCACTGATGCCGGTCTCCGTCTGCCGCTGGGCCATACGGAAGTGATCGAAGTACCCACTCACCACAAGTCGCGGTGAGCGCCCGATCAAAGTCGTACTGCTGGTCAGGATCCTCGGCAGCGCAAGGGGGTCGACCCCTGCGGGCGCGATGCGGGGATCGACCGGCAGCAGGTAGAGCCGGGTGCTGGGCCCCGCCTCCAAGCCGAGGTAGCCGGGTGCGCCGGTCACACCCATGGCGGTGAAGGCGAGCGTCTCTGCGGCACGGCGAGGATCCGCGAAGCCCGACAGGTCGAGGGTCTCCTCGGTGAACTCCGTGAGGCCGTGGGCCCGTCCGAAGTCCCGCACGCGCTCGGCGGCGGCGACCACCGGCGCGCCGCGCAGTCCAGGGTTCGCCCAACCCCACATCCAGGTCCGCTCGGACAGATCGTAGGTGGCCAGGACCGCCACCCGGACCTTCCGCCCGTCCTGCTGGTAGACACCGGTGTCGAGGTCGACGTCCCACGGGGCGTCGGGGAATGCGGCGTCCATGGCCTGGAGCTGGACCGTGCCCCAGGCCGCGTGCCGCTCCGCCTCATGGAGGAACGCGTCAGAGAAGTTGCTCATCACGGAATGAGACCCTAATCGATCGGCAGAGCGGTCTCGTCGGGGACATGGGGGGCCGCTGAGCTGCTGGAACGGTGCCAGAATGCCGGGACGGACTCATGAGGGTCGGGTAGGCATGACGAGAGGACAGGTATGACCCGTACGACACCTGAGCGTCCGGTGGACGTGGAGAGTCTCTTCCCGGAGCTGGCCCGGTACCGGCGGACCGCCACTCGCCTGCACCCCAGGCCCGGGGCCCCCGGCGTGCGGGACAGTTCCGTGGGCGGGCCGATGCTCTGGCCGTCCGACGAGCCGTGGCCGGTCTGCACGCACCCGCACAAGCGGAGCTCGGGCGAGCGGATCGAGGACGTCCGGCTCAAGCGTCGGATCCGGGCGGAGGCCTGGCGGCGCACCCCGGAGCCGGGAGTCGGGCTCGGACTGACGGACGCCGAACGGGAGGTTTTGGCCTCGCTGAAGCGCGGGCGGCACGCCCCGTGGCTGGCGAACACCGACCCGATCCCCCTGCTGGCAGTCGCCCAGCTCTACCGGAAGGACGTGCCCGACCTGTTCGGCGGGCCCGCCGACTGCGATGTGCTCCAGGTGTTCTGGTGCCCCTTCGACGCCCACGGGACCGGCTACCAGTTGGCGCTGCACCTGCGCTGGCGTCGTTCCGCCGACGTCCGTGAGGTACTGGCCGACCAGCCGGAGCCGGTGGTGGTCGGTGCTCCGGGGTATGTGCTCGACCCCTGTGTCCTGCACCCGGAACAGGTGGTGGAGCACCAGTACATCGATCTGCTTCCCGACCGTCTGCGCCGGCGCATAGAGAAGTGGGAGGGGCCCGAGGACGAGCGCGAGGAGGAGGAAGTCGCCTACCGGAGCGACCTCTCGATCGCCCCGGGCTGGAAGGTTGGCGGGTTCGCCTCCTGGCACGTGACGGATCCGGTGCCCATGGACTGCGAATGCGGGCAGCCCATGGAACCGCTGCTCGCCGTCGCCAGTTACGAGTGCGACAGCTCCAACGACAGCTGGGTCCCACTGGAGGACCAGGAGACGTTGGAAGGGGCGGTAGGCGCGACGTCCGTCCTCGTGGGCCGTGACGGGACCCTGTACGTCTTCGTGTGCCCCCGGGACCCCGGCCACCCCCACCGCCTCAGCGTTCAGTGACGCCGATGCGCCGAACACGGTGAGGGGCCGCGGAAGCGGAAGCGGTGCTGCGGACGAACGCGTGAGGGCGGGATCGCGGATCCCGCCCTCACGCGTCCCTCACTGTCGACTACCCGCCTACGGTTGCTACGGCACCGCGGGGGCGGCGGCAGCCGGGTTCGACAGCCAGGCGCTCAACGAGAAGCCCTTGTTGCCGACCGCCTCCATTCTCAGCTCGTACGGGACCAGGCTGTCCCCGTGGTAGTGCGCGGTGACGGAGTACTGGACCACTTCGCCGTCCTTGACCGCATCGAAGATCGGCTGCTCGATGAGGTCCCGCATCCACGGAGTGTTGACCGGGTCCTGGGTCAGGGTCACCAGGTTCTCCCTCGCGCCCTTGCCGGTACCCCTGCCGCCGAGACGGCCCGCGATGAGGTGACCCCGGGCCTCGTTGTACGTGTTGCCGTTGCCGCTCCAGCCGGACGGCCGCAACGAGCCGGCTTCGCTGCCGACGCCCTTCTGCTGCTCGGCCGGTATGCGGAGCATCCAGCGCTGGATGGACCCGTGGGCGCCCTGGGCACGTCCGTGCTCGTCGAGACCCATGTACCGGATGCTGCCGTCCGCCCCGTACTTGTCGGGCTTGGGGCAGGCGTTGTGCACCAGCAGAGAGGTGCCGCCGGCGCCCACGAAGTACGTGTGCAGGCCGTCGACGGTGAGGTTGTACATGGCCTGCCGGCCGCCCACCCCGGTGACCGCCACGACCGTGGCGTCCTGCCCGTACTCCGTCGTGAGGGTGTGCCCCGTCGGAAGTTCGGCAGCGGGGATCCACCGCTGGACAGTGGCGTCCCAGAAGGGGTGCTCCGCGGTCGTGTGGACGACCTCCTCACCATCGCTGGAGCGGACGGTGACGTCGACGAGGTCGGCGTCGTCGTGGCTCAAGGTGGCGGTGACGGCGCGGCCGTCGCTCTTACCGGTCTGCGGGTCGGTGGCCAGGACCTCGTTGCCCGGTACGACCTCGCTGATGTCCTTCGCGCTACCGTCCGCCATGAGGACCGGCGTCGAGGCCGCGAAGCTGCACGGACCGGACTTCGGCAGGATCTTCGACGCGACCTTGGAGACGAGCTTCCTGACCACACCCGGGTGCTTGGCGACGGTCTCCACACCGCGGACCGCCACTCCGGCCGCCATCGCCGGGGCGACGATGGGCAGCGGCGGGCCGAGGACGGCGACGGTCTGCTGCCCGTACCTGTACCAGTCGCTCTGGGTGCGGGGCCCGTCCAGCGGGCCGGCGATCTCGGAGAAGATGGTGGTGAGGTTGTTCGGGGACTGCGGGTTCTCGCGTTCGTAGCGCAGGTGGTTGGCGGTGTCGTCGTCGCCGGTGAGCCTGGCGAGTCCTTCGGCCATTTCGTTGTAGGTCTTGACCGTCTCGTGCCAGGCGCCGGCCGCGAAGTCCTTGCCCCGGTCGACCCACTTGTCGCAGGTCTTGCAGTTGAAGCCGAGGAAGAGGCCGCTCGGGTCGCTGGCGTTGATGGGGTCGTTGTTGCTGTAGGCGTAGCCGTTCCATTGCTGGGGGTCGCCCGGGTCGATGATGGGGTCGGGGTTGATGAAGCGCCCGCGAAGCGGGTCGTACTGGCGGGCGCCGAGGTTGGTCAGCCCGGTGGCCTCGTCCTTGCTGCCGCCGACGAAGCCCTTGCTGCCAGCCCAGTCGGAGGTCGCGGGCTGGCTGCCGCGCGGGTTGCCGAAGGGGTCGGTGTGGCGACGGGTGACGGTCTGGTTGGCGTCGGTGTTGATCTGGACGCCGTTGGTGCCGTGCGGGTCGGCGGCCTGGACGACGACGTTGCCGCCACCGATGGGCGAGGTGACCCGGGTGTAGGTGAGTCCGCCTCCACCCCCGATGGAGCGGACGTTGCTCAGGGCGCCGGTGGCCGTGTCGAGGGTGAGCTCGTCGGTGGGCAGGTTGAGCGTGGTCCGGCCGGGGTTGCGGCGGATGAGCTGGTTGCCGTCCGCGTCGTAGACGTAGCTCGTGGTTCCGGCCGTGCCGGTCGAGCTGATCGAGTCGAGCTTGCCCTCACGGTTCCAGGCCAGTGTCGCCGTACCACCGGTGTCGGTGATCGCCGTGGGATCGCCCGCGGCGTCGTACTGGTAGCCGACGGCCTTGGTGCCGGTCGGGCCGGTGGCGGTGGAGGTCAGGAGGGCGTGCGGCCCGCCGGTTCCCCCGCCGGTGTTGGCGGCGTTGGTCGGGGTGTTGGTGCTCCTCGCCGCCCCGAAAATCTGGCTGGTGGTGGTGTCGTTGAACGCGTTGCCGGTGATGTCGTGCTGGACCAGTCCGGTCCGGTTGCCGGTCGCGTCGTAGCTGTAGGTGTTCCAGTACGGCGCCGGGCCGCCGACGGTGCGCCCGCCCGGTTCGACGGCGGCGGGGCCGTTCGCGTTGTTGCAGCCGCCGATGCCGGGAACGGTGCTGGAGCCACCGGTGCCGTGGATGACGCCGCTGGAGTCGGTCCAGTCGGCGGTGGTGGAGGTGCCTCCGGTGTCGGTCCAGGCTTCCGTCAGCCGTCCCAGGTGGTCGTAGGTGAAGCACTGGGTGTCGGTCGCGGCGGCGTCCTGGACATCGGTGACGGAGGTGATCCGGCCGGACGGGGTGTAGGTGTAGGTGGTCTGGTCGACGGAGGCGGTCCCGAGCTGCCGGTCCAGGAAGGAGTTGACGACCCGTCCGGTGGCCCAGTCGTACTGCTGGGTGGAGACGACCTGGGTACCGTAGTCGGCGACCGTTGTCCGTACGGGGCGGGCGAGGGCGTCGTAGTCGACCTGGGCGACGACGGCCTGCTCAAGGCTGGCGGAGCCGACGAGCAGGCCGGTGATGGTCCGGCCGTAGGTGATCGACTCCGCCGGGAGTCCGCCCGCGGCGGGGACGGCAGTCTCGGTGACGGCACCCAGGACCGGGCTGTAGCTGTTGGTGGTGGTGTACGTACCGGCGAGCGGACCTTCCGCTGCCGGGATGGTGATGGAGGCGCCGAGCGCCCGGTAGCCGGTGTCGTACCCGGTCACGGCCGTGGTGTAGGCCGCTCCCCCACTGCCCCCGACATAGCGGGTGGAGGAAGCGGGCTGGCCCTTGGCCAGGGAGTCGTAGGTCCACGCCGCCAACTGGTTCGCGGGCGCGACGCTGTCACCGAACGTGCCGGTCTTGCGGCCGAGCAGGTCGTAGGTGAAGGCGAGGGTGTTGCCCTTGGCGTCGACCGTGCGGTCGATGCGCGAGTTGACGTCGTAGAACACCTGGCTCAGGCCGGTGTCCGGGTCCGACGCCGAGACCTTGCGCCCTCGCAGGTCGTACGTGGTGGTCCAGGTGTTGCCGCTGCTGTCGGTACGGGAGGCAGGCTGGCCGGCGGGCGTGTAGGCGTAGGTGGTGACGTCCGCGTCGGCGGGGTTGCCGGTCGCGGTAGGGGTGCGGTACTGCCAGAGGGCGGTGGACCGGCCCCGTGCGTCGGTCACGGACGAGGCCGGCATGCCGCCGCTGGGCGGGACCGTGTCGGTCCGATCGGCACCGGGGTAGGCGGTGGTACCGGCCCACTGGAGGTTGCCGTAGGAGCGGAACTCCGATCGCACGACACGCCCGTTGCCGTCGTAGGTGTTCCACGTCTGACCCGGGATCTGGCCGTCGGCCGCCGGTACGAAGATCGACGTGGTGGGGAAGGACTTCTCCTCGTAGTACGCGGAGGAGGTCTTGATCACCCAGCCGTGCGTGTCGTAGACGGTGTCGGTGATCAGTCGCCCGGTCGGCCGGGCGTCGCTGGTGCGCTGGCTCTGGCGGGCACGGCCCAGGCCGTCGTAGATGTCGACGTTGACCGCGAACGTGGCCGCGTCGTCGTTGAGCGACTCGGAGGTGACGGTGGACGGTCCGGCGGTGCCCCTGAGCGCGTAGGTGAACCTGCGGCTCGGCAGCTGCGAGGTCGGGCGGTCCGGTGCCCAGACGGCGGTGGACCGTCCCAGGGCGTCGTACTGCGCGGTGATGACGCGGCCGTTGGCGTCGGTGCTGGTCAGCGCGGACCCGCGGGCCGGGTCGACCGTGGTGGTGGTCGTCCAGGCGGCGCCCATCGGGCCGGTGGTCTGCACCTGGGTCGGCAGAGCGCCGGTGGCAGGGGTGGCCGTGGTGGTGGTGACCGCCGGGGTGACCGACGGGCCGCTCAGCTGCGTTCCGGCGTTGTCGTAGGTGGAGCCGTCCGTGGTGGCCGTGGTCCGGGTCCGGCCGTAGACGTCGAACGTCGCGCTGCCGCCGTGGACGTAGACGGGATTTCCGGCCTGGTCGAAGCGGTCGAGGATCTGGTTGCCGGTCGGGGCGCCGGTCGGGCCCGCCCGGCCGAAGGGCTTGCCATCGTAGACGGCACGGCCACTGGCCAGGGTGTTGGCCGAGGTGGCCTTGCCGCCGCAGGACCCCTGGAACGTGGTCTGCTCCGAGACGAGCGTGAGCAGCTGCGGATTGTCACTCGCCGCGTAGCCGGTGGTGGTGCAGATCTCGGGGGTGGTGGCGGTGCCGTCGCCCTTGTCGTCGACCTTGACGACGCGGTTGCCGTTGGCCGGCTCGCTGGTGGTGACCGTGGTGGTGGTCCGCCAGCTGCCGTCGGCGAGCCTGGCCTTGCTGACGTTGGTGCTCTCGGAGTCCGGGCGCCAGGCGAGGAGCTGGGGTGCCCCGGCGCTCTGGGCGTGGGTCGCGGACTTCTGCTGCCCGTTGTAGGTGCTTCCGGATACCGCGACGACGCTGCCGCCGGCCTGGTCGAAGGTCTCGGTGGCGACGACGCGGCCGGCGAGCTGGGCGCTGTCGGTCACGGTGCCGCCGAGCGGGCTGTCCACCGGGGGCACGGTGCGCAGGGTCTTGCCGTCGGCGAGGTAGTCGCCGACCATGCCCCGTAGGTAGGTAACCTTCTGCTGGGTCTTGGGTGCCTCGCCGCCGTCGCCGCTGCCGGTCGTGGTGGTCACCGACTGGTAGCCGCGGAACTGGTTCCAGGTCCGGGTCTTGGGGTCGATGAACTCGGCGTCGTTGCGGCGCCAGGCCGCCCCGCCGTTGTAGGTGTACTCGGTCACCCGCGAGACGTTGGGGGAACTGACGAGGTCCTGTTCGACGACGGTCTTGACCAGGGGCTTGTCGAACCAGTCGTTGACCGGGTCGGGCGAGGACTGGCCCGGCAGATACCACTTGACGGGTATGCAGGCCATCGAGTTGTTGTCCTCGGAGGCCGGCATGCGGTTCTCGACCCGGGAGCACGCGGCGTCGGTGTAGACGACGTCGATGCGCCCGCCCATCTCGGTCGTGATGCTCTGGATGCGCGGGCGCATGAACATCTTCTCGGACGGGACGAGGCCGTCGACGCGGTTGGCCCGCATCTTGTACTGGAACTGCACCAGGGGCAGGTTCTTGACCTCGGCCTGACCGTTGCTCGGAACGCGTTGAACCGAGTCGAGCTGCAGCAGACGCTTGGTGCCGTCACCGGGATCGGCGAGCTGCTGGTTGAGGTTCCAGGTGTCGACGGTCCGGTAGGCGGCGTCGACCAGGACCTGCGTGGTGATCGTGGTCAGGCGCTTGGTGGTGAAGAACGTCGGCGCGGAGTTGACGCAGGTGTTGTCGGTGCAGATCAGGTCGATCGGGGTGTCGGGCCAGGCGGCGGCGTTGACCGCGGTGCGCTGCGCCTCGGCGCAGGTGATCGCCCCGTTGGGTGTGCAGCGCTCGGCGACGGCGAACTGGACCCGCGCGGCCGGCTTGGCCTTGCCCTTGGCCGCCTTCTGCTCGTCCAGGCGCTGGCCGTAGGCGATCTCCGTGAGGTACCCGGACCGCTGGTACTCCGTGAGGGCGCCCTTGCCGCCGCTCTGGGCGTTGCCGCGCTTGTACTTGTTGCCTTCGGTGGCGTACTTGTAGGTGATCAGGTTGCCGTGCGGGTCGACCACGTGGTCGACCTGCCAGCGCCATGCCATCTGGCACCACGAGTTCTTGCCGGTGCCGGCGTTGTAGCAGGGGTCGCCGCTGTTGGGCGAGTACACCGGCGCGGTCAGAACGGAGTTCGCGGCCGGGTCGGTCGCGTCACCGCCCGGCAGGTGGTTGAGGCCGAAGTAGTACTGGACACCGTCCGGGGTGGTGATCCGCCAGTACTCCATGCCCTGGTAGGCGATGTCGCCAGTGGCCTTGGGGGCCCCGGTGAGCTGCTCGACCTTGGTGCCGTCGTCGCTCTCCAGGTGCCAGACGCCGGTCGCGTCGTCGCGCACGATCGCACCCGAGTGGCCGCTCAGGGAGAGGGTGGCGTTCTGGCCGCCCCAGCACTCGTCGGGCGAGCCGGTGATACCGGCCTTGTCGCAGGACTTGTAGGACCGCTCGATGAAGCCGGGCTCGTACCCCCAGCCGTCGCCGATCCAGGAGGGCTGCGCGTTCGAGGCCGAGGTCTTGCCGTCGACGTCGGCGGAGTTGTAGCCGAGCGCCACGGACGGGGCGGAGCCGCCGAGAGCGGGCGGCACCTGGATCGGGTAGCCGTAGGTGAAGTTGCCCGAGTTCGACCCGGCGGTCCAAGCAGAGGACGGGGAGAGGGACGTCGCCTTGTAGTCGCCCAGAGCACCCGAGGACGAAGGTGCCGCGGCGAGAACCACCGAGCCGCCGCCGGAGCCGGACGGGGCAGCCGCAGCGAGCGCCCGGGAGGACGTGGACGCCGTGCCGAACGACGCCTTCACCGCGCCGCTGTGCTGCGCAGAGGCCTGCGCGGGCGACAGCGTGACCTCGGCGGTGATCCCGCCGCGGCCGTCGGCCTTCGAGGCGACCGGTGTCTGCGTCCGGCACTCGGGCACGTCCGGGGTGGTGAGGGCACAGGCCGGCAGGGCGACGAGTTCGGCACGCTCGGACCACCCGGCCGCCTGCAGCGCCTTCAGGTCGAGGGTGACGTTCGCCGTGCGCCCCCCGCTCCCGTCGGAACCTGCGTCGCTCAGGGCCACGAGCGGACCGGTGACACCGACGGCCGTGCCCTTGTCCTGCGCGGTGACCTGAACGGCGACCGCACGGGCGCTTTCGTCCGGGTCATTACCGGGCGCGACCCTGACCGCCAGGTTTCCGGCCTTCGTGCCGACCGCCCCGCCGGAGGCGGGCGAGGCACCCCCGGTGGCGGCGCGCGCCGCCGAAGCCTCGGGGCTCTCCGCTCCGAGTGTCACCACTGCGGTGCCGGTCACCAACGGGGCAGCCGGCTCCGGCTTCCACGCGGGCGCCTTGACCGCAGGGGGTGCCGTCGGGCTGACGTCCCGCCCCTTGACCGGAACGGTCTTGTCACCCAGCGGCGTGTTCGGGGGTGTCCAGACCTTCCCCTTCGGAGTGGGATAGGTCCATGCAAGTGCCGGTGGTGCGGTCACTGCAGTCATCGCCAGGGCGACCACTGCCGCTACTACGGGTGACCGCCATCGGCGTCCCGCTGGTCTTCCGGCCCGTATACGGGCAGGCCAAGCCATCGTCAGATCTCCTCATGATTCATTGCCATGACACCGAGGCACACAGCCGCGTCATGGTCGACGTGACGATATGTTCAGGAACTGACACGAAGTGGGCTGCCGGAACATCACGGCCGAGATGTTTATGAAGTCTTGATCTCAAAAACGCCCACACAACGGACATATGACCATAATAATGTCGCCCGTTTGACGTACCCCCAGGTCAGGGCACATCGTTCCCCTCCGAACGGACACAGTAGTGTCGCGCCGACCTGGAGGAAGCGCCGAATCGCCATGGCAGTCGCATCACGTAGAGCTACATCTTCGCCATCTTCTTCATCGAGACACCTGAACCCTCTTCTTCGCCTCACCGCCCTCGCGACCGGCTGTGTCCTGAGCCTGGCAACGTTGTCCGCACCCGCCGCGATGGCTGCGGCTCCGACTCCCGCCGCCGGTTCGCAGCACGGTCCGACGGCCGGCCTGGCCCCGCTCGTCCCCTCGAAGCCGGCTCCGCCGCGCACGGCCGAGCAGCAGGCGACCCTGGACGCGATGACCAAGGCCAGGTCGACCGGCAAGCCCGTCACCGTCGAGGCGCTGACCACCGAGGTCTCGACGACCACCGCCAATCCCAATGGGACGCTGACCACGACCGACAACGCGCAGACCGTACGGACGAAGCGCGCAGGGGCCTGGGCGGACATTGATCCGGCGCTGCGCGCCAATGCCGACGGGAGTCTGAGCCCGGCTGTGTCGACGATCGGGCTGAGGTTCTCCGGCGGCGGCACCGGACCGATGGCCACCGTCACCACCGACGACGGCAGGAGCCTCGCCGTCAAGGCGCCGTTCCCGCTGCCCAAGCCGTCGGTGTCCGGCGCCGACGCCGTGTACACCGATGTCCTTCCCGGTGTCGACCTGCGTCTGAGCGCCCTGCCCCAGGGCGGGTGGCGGGACGTCATCGTCGTGCGCACCAAGGAGGCCGCCGAGAGCCCGGCCCTGAAGTCACTGACCTTCCCGGTGTCCGCACAGGGCCTTTCCGTGTCCGCCGACCAGGCCGGTGGTATCACGGTCGTCGACGACCGGGGCTCCATACGCTTCCGCTCCCCAACACCCCTCCAGTGGGACTCCAGCAAGCCCGCTGCTTCCCCCGCCGCCGCAGAGCGGGCCACGCGGTCCGTCACCCGGGCGGCGCTCGCGGCCGCACCTGCCGGCACGGGCACGGAGGGCGTCACCGGAACCCCGTCGATCGCGGAGGAGCCGGGAGACGGCGCGAACGTCGCCGTGATGGCCACCAAGGTGACGCCTGCGGCGATCGAGCTGACCCCGAACCCGGATGCCCTGGGCTCGGGTGACGGCCCGTGGTACCTCGACCCCTCCCTGGTGGCGGCGACCAGCTCGTCCCAGGGCTCGGTAGAGGTGCAGGAGAACCACAAGGGATCCGAGAACTTCAACAAGAAGTCGAACCTCGCCACCGGCTACTGCGGCTACCGCAGCAGCGACCCGAACCTGGACTGCGGAACTCTCGGCCGCCAGCGCGCCTACTTCCAGTTCGGCATCAACCCGGCCCTCTACACCAAGCCGGGCGGCGCGGACAGCGCCCCGACCATCTACAGCTCCACCCTCAACGCCCAGGTCACCGCCGCCTCCAGCCCCGGGACGGACACGCCCTTCGTGGTGTACTCGGTCCCCGGCCCGATCCACGAGCACACCAGCTGGAACAACCAGCCCTGCGGCACCGACGGCAGGGTCGTCATGCAGAACTGCCCCGCGGCCAGCGACGCACGGTCGCTCACCGGCACCGGCCCGCTCGCCTTCGACGTCACCGACATGATGAAGCAGGCCGTCGGCGGCCAGTGGCCCTGGTGGACCGCGGCCATCGGACCGCAGGGCAGTGAGTTCGAGAAGTTCTACCGGCACCACATCGCCAACAACCCCTCGATCACCACGACCTACGACATCGCCCCGACGATCTGGTACCCGCGCGCCTCCCCCGCGCCCGGGTTCGCCGGTAACAACAGCACCGCCGAGTGCACCAGCGGTGGCACCCGCCCCTGGGACAACCCCGGGTGGGTCGGCAGCAACCAGAACATCTACCTCACCGCCAACAGTTGGTCCCCCGCTGGCCAGCCGCTCTACACCGGCTACCAGATGTGGGACGACAACGACCCCAACTTCAGTGCGGTGCCGGGGTCATGGGGCGGGAGCTACAACGACCCCGGACCCACGGTCGGCGTCGGCTCCCTGTCCGACGGCCACCAATACGGCTGGCTCGCCCGATCCACCGACGAGCTCCTCACCTCGCCCTCCAGCGCCTGGTGCTACTTCCGGGTGGACAGGACCAACCCGCGCGTCAGCATCAGCTCGACGGACTTCCCGCCGTCCGGCACTCCCAACCCCAGCCCGGCGAAGTACATGAACGACTGGGGCAGGTTCTGGATCAACGGTGAGGACCCCGCCCCGGGCGCGGGTCTGCAGGCCTCCGGTATCGCCTGCCTGCGGGTCAGCACCGACCCGACGCCCGTCGTCGGCTGGCGCTGCGGCCAGAACGACACCATCTCGCCCGGGCAGCCCTACGACTTCCAGCCGCGCCGCTGGGGCACCAATTCCCTGTACGCCTGGGCCATGGACAATGCCGGAAACTACAGCCAGCCGGCCGTCTACAACTTCTACGCCCCGTGGAAGCCAGGCACCCAGCCACTGTTCGGCGACGTCACCAACGACCAGCAGCCGGACATAGTCCTCAGTAACACGAACGGCGACCTGAAGATCATCGGCGGCACCGTCGACCCGATGAACTCCCTGGTTGCCCCCGCCGCCGCCGCACCCGGCAACCTCCAGTACGGCGCGACCTGGGCCGACTACCAGATCAGCCACCACGGCGCACTCCTCGCCGGCCAGGCCGTCGACCAGCTCGTCGTCCACTACACGGGGTCCTCGGACGAGTTGAGGAAGGTGCTCTACGTCATCCCCAACGACGGCACCGGACGCTTCGGCCAGACCACCCCGATCGCCCCGACCCGGCCCACCAGCTGCAAGGTCTCCGGCACGAGTACGGCGTGCCCCGGCTACAGCAGCAGCACCGGCTGGAGCAACGTCTCCCAGGTGATCGCCTTCGGCACACCCAAGGGCGAGGCCGTCGGCCCCAAGGTCGGCGACCCGACGAAGACGGTCTTCACCACCCAGACGTCGATCATGACCCTGGAGAACAACGAGCTCTACGTCTTCACCCCCGCCGGAAACCTCCTCACCGGCGCGACCTTGATCCCCACCGTCTCCGGCAGTTGGAGCGACTACGAGCTCCTGAACCCCGGCGCGGCGAACGGAGCCACCACCAACCCCCTCACCAAGGCGAACGCGAACCAGACCACCCTCTGGGCACGCAACCGCACCGACGGCAACATCTACGCCTACCCGCTGGCCTGGAACGCCGACGGCACGGTCGACTATTCGGCTCTCACCAAGCCCGACTCCGGCACCCTGATCCTCTCCGGGTCCGGACTCCTTCCGAGCAGCCACCCGCGCATCGGCGCCGGTGACCTCAACAACGACGGCTACCCCGACCTCTGGGTCGTCGACAACACCAACGCCATCGCCGTCTTCCCCGGCAGGAGCAGCGACGGCACGGCGAACAAGGTCGACGGCTTCGAGAACTGGCAGCTCGTCGGCTACGCCGACTCCAGCGTCTCGGTGCACCCCAACAGCGTGAGCTGGCAGTGCCTGGACGCCGTCGGCGGCCCCCGCGACGGCGCCGAAGCCGCCATCTACAACTGCTGGCAGACCGCCAACCAGCGGTTCAGCTTCGCCACCGACGGCACCATCCGAGCCGGAAGCTACTGCCTCTCCACCAAGGACAACGTCCTCGGCAACGGCACCCCCGTCGTCCTCACGACCTGCACCGGCAAGACCGGCCAGAAGTGGGCCGTGCGACCTGACGGCCGGATCTACCTGCCCGCCACCGTCGACCCCGCCGACAACCCTGCTGGCAAGTGCCTCGAACTCCCGGGCTGGGCCACCGACCAGGGCACCCGCGTCGGGATCTGGGACTGCCCCGGACTGCAGGCCAACCAGCAGTGGACCCTCCAACCGGAACGCAATCCGTAACACTGCCTTGACCATGCAGCAGCAGGGTGGGGAAGCCGAGGGTCGGCTTCCCCACCCTGCTGCCATGGTGACGACGTGTCGACCAGGGCGCATTGCTGCCCCACCACGAACCGGGTTCCGCCAGGCGCTCGTCCCCGACCTGACCATTCACCGGGGCCGAAGCCCAGTCACTTCAGTTCGGGCCCACTCATGATCCACCGCGCAACGGCGCCCACAGCATCGCCTCGCGGCAGCAGTTGCGGCTTCTGATGCATTCCGGGCGCAGACCGAAATTGCGAGATCAGGATCGACCACCGCAAGCCGCACGAGGTGTCCTGGGCCGGGTTCCTGCGTTCCCTCCCTTCCCGAGCGCAGCCCGACCGGCGCCCGGCTGGTCATCGGCGATCACCGCACGAGTCCGGTCAGGACCATCCTCAAGGTCGTGCTCGGCGCTGCCCCTTCGCAATGGACGAAGGCCACGTACCGGTTCTGACAGCCGCCGGAAGGGCATCCGCGGAGCCGAAGTCACTCAGACCAGTTCTCTTCCATCCCCGCCATCCCGCTCACCTCTGCAATTCCCTCCACCGTCGCACGGTCGCCCGCCCGCCGGCCTTCAACGGCGTCGAACCTGTCACGCAGTTGGCACAGGCGGGTCGGGTCGGAGGCGACCTCCGGCGGTACGAGCGACATGGCCCCCTTGACCCACTCACCGTCACCGAGGTCGGCCACTACGCGGTCGGCGCGGTCCTCGTGCCCAGGTGCCAGGGCACCGAGCAGGCCGAGGAGAACGAGCAGTTCGCGCTGCAGCGCAGGTGTGAACAGCTCCCGCTCCTCGTCGTCCAGCTTCACGTCGATCCGCCCACCGCCGAGCTCGACATAGCCGCACAGAAGGTCCCTCAGAAGCTTGAACTGCGGCTCGGGCATCAGGAGCTGGAGCGACTCGAGGTAGAGCCTCAGTCGTAGCGCCTGATCCGACAGGTTCGCATCGCCGTCCCCGTGCTTGCCGTCCGCCACCCGAACCCTCCCTGATGTGTCAGCCGACCGGAGTCACCGCCGCCAGCAGCCACCCGATGGTACGGGGACCCTCAGCCCGTCGAACAGGCCCGCCATGACAGGCAGACGGTAGCCGCCAGTCACGAGATTCACCAACTCGACTATTTCGCAGCATAGTTACCACCCCCGCTTCACATTCCGCGCCCGGTGGACAGCGATCAGGTCGCGGTACCAGGCGTAGGACGCCTTCGGCGTGCGCTGCTGGGTCTCGAAGTCGACGTGGACGAGGCCGAAGCGCTGGTGGTAGCCCTCGGCCCACTCGTAGTTGTCGAGGAGGGACCACGTGTAGTAGCCGCGGACGTCGACGCCCTGGGCGACAGCGGCGGCGAGGGCGTCGAGGTGGCCGGCGAGGTAGTCGATGCGGAAGGTGTCGTCGAGCTCCTCGGTGGTGGAGCAGCCGTTCTCGGTGATGGTGACGGGCGGGAGGGCGGCGCCGTAGCGGTCGCGGAGGCCGGTGAGGAGTTCGCGCAGGCCGTCGGGGACGACGGGCCAGTCGAAGGCGGTGCGGGGGACGCCCTCGATCGGGGCTTCGGCGAAGGGGAGGCCGGGCTCGGTGGGGGCGGCGATGCGGGTGGGGTTGTAGTAGTTGACGCCGAGGCCGTCGAGCGGGGTGGCGGTGATGAGCTTCAGGTCGCCGTCGTGGACGCTGCCGCCGAGGTCGGGGCCGACGCCGTAGGCGGAGAGGTCGGGGTAGCGGCCGAGGAGGAGGGGGTCGGTGAACAGGCGGTTGTGGAGGACGTCGTAGGCCTGTGCGGCGGCGAGGTCGGCGTCGGCGGACGAGGCGGGCCACACGGGGGTGAGGTTGTTGGCGATCAGGACGTCCAGGCCGCGTTCGTGCAGCGCGGCGGCGGCCAGGCCGTGGGCGAGGAGCTGGTGGTGGGCCACCGGCAGGGCGTCGAGCATCAGGGCGCGGCCGGGGGCGTGGATGCCGAGGGCGTAGCCGTAGACCATGTGCACGAAGGGCTCGTTGAGGGTGATCCAGGCGGGGACGCGGTCCCCCAGGCGGTCGGCGACGATCGCGGTGTACTCGGCGAAGCGGTACGCGGTGTCGCGGTTCAGCCAGCCGCCCGCGTCTTCCAGGGTCTGCGGGAGGTCCCAGTGGAAGAGGGTGGGCAGCGGGGTGATGCCGGCGGCGAGCAGGGCGTCCACCAGGCGGTCGTAGAAGTCGAGGCCGGCGGGGTTCACCGCGCCCTCGCCGGTGGGCCGGATGCGGGGCCAGGCGACGGAGAAGCGGTAGCCGTCCAGCCCGAGGCCCTTCATCAGGGCGATGTCCTCGGGGTAGCGGTGGTAGTGGTCGCAGGCCACCGCCCCGGTGTGGCCGTCGCGGACGGTGCTGGGGCGGGCGGCGAACGTGTCCCAGACGGAGGGTCCCCGGCCGTCCTCGTCCACCGCCCCCTCGATCTGGTGGGCGGCGGTGGAGGCTCCCCAGCGGAAGCCCGCCGGGAGGTCGAGTCGGTGCGGCATGGCCGGACTCCCTGCTCACGTGGCGGTGAACGCCCATGGACGAACATGAGGGGTACTCATGTTAGTGGTCGGCGGCCGAAACGCCAGCCGCATCCGACGGGCGGCCGGCGACGTCGGGGGTGGGCGTGCGGCCGGTTGGGGTAGGAGGGGCAGGAAGTGGACGAACCTATCCGACCGCGGAGACGTCCGCCCACTCCGGGGAACGGTCACCGAACAGAGAGAGGACACGGTCGTGGAGACCTTCACAGGGCGCCCGGGCCGTCGCGCAGTGCTGACCCTCGGTGCGGGCGCGGCGCTCACGGCGGCGATGCCGGCGGGCGGGGCGGCGCGCGCCTCGGGCGGCGGCCCGCCGAGGGGCGACGCGGCGATCAGGAGGCTGGCCGACCTCGAACGGCAGCACGACGCTCGCCTGGGCGTGTTCGCGCAGGACACCGTCACCGGCAGGACCGTCGGCTACCGGGCCGACGAGCTCTTCCCGATCTGCTCGGTGCACAAGACGCTCACCGCCGCCGCGATCCTCAGGGACCTCGACCGGGACGGCGAGTTCCTCGCCCGGCGGATCCGGTACACCGCGAAGGACGTCACGGACGCGGGGTACGCCCCGATCACGGGCAGGCCCGAGCACCTCGCGAACGGCATGACCGTCGCGGAGTTGTGTGCCGCCGCCATCGCCCACAGCGACAACGCCGCCGACAACCTCCTGCTCCGCGAGCTCGGCGGACCTTCGGCGATCACTCGCTTCGCCCGGTCCCTCGGCGACGGCGTGACGCGGCTCGACCGGTGGGAGCCCGAGCTGAACTCCGCCGAACCGGGACGGTCGACGGACACCACCAGCCCGGCCGCCATCGGACGCAGCCACCGGGAACTGGTGCTCGGGGACGCCCTCCCCCCGCAGGACCGACGGCGGCTGACCGCGTGGCTGCGCGCCAACACCACCGGCGCCGCCCGCCTCCGCGCCGGACTCCCCGAGGGCTGGTCCCTCGCGGACAAGACCGGCACCGGCGGCTACGGCACCACCAACGACGTGGGCGTCGCCCGGACACCGGACGGGGCGCACGTCGTCCTGGCCGTCCTGTCCACCAAGCGGGACGCCGCCGCGCCGGCGGACGAACCACTGGTCGCGCGGGCCGCCGCCGTACTGGCGGCAGCCCTCCGGAGTCCACGGGAAGCCGTGGCCTGACGCGGCGTCATATTCGTTCCGCGCCACGACCGGAGCCTGCGTCACCCCGGGCCTCAGGAGCCGCACCCGAACCGGTACGTCTGCGCACTCCCGCACGGCGGCGAAGCCCTCTACGCTGTGCGGCATGCCTCTGTTCCGACGGGCCAAGAAGTCCGGCGACCTCGGTAACTCCCCTGTGCCTCCTTGGTGTTCCTGGCTCGGCCCGGCCGAGTGGCAGGCGTTCCAGGACGTACTGGCCGACATCTTCCTCGACGGCAGCGACTCCGGTCCGCCGATGAACTTCGGCGACCGGCAGCACCTGCGGCTCGGCGCAGCCGACGAACCGGGCATCGCGCTCGACCTCGCCGAGATCGCCCGGCTCGTCAGCGACCTGCCCCACGACCAGTGGCGCAGCGCCACCGTCGACTACCTCAACGGGCAGCTCTCCCTACGCGACCGCCGCGAAGCCCTCTACCGGGCGGGCTTCGACGAGGTGCGCCACCTGCTCATGCCCAGGCTGGTCCGCGCCGACACGGTCGGCGACCACCACGGGTTGGCGCTCTCCCTCACCGGCGACCTGGCGGCCGTCCTCGTGCTGCGCTTCGCCGACAACCTGTCGGCCGCGGTGCCCCCGGCCCAGTTCGAGTCCTGGAACCTCGGCGCGGAGGAGGTGTGGGACGCCGCTCTGGGGAACCTGCGCACCCACCCGGTCGACCTCGACGACGACGGCAAGCCGAACCCCATGGTGTCCGTGGAGGGTGAGAGCGGCTTCACCTGCACCCACGTCCTGCGCGCGCCCGAGCTGCTGACCCGGCCCGCGCCCCTCGGCGTCCTCGCCATGGTCCCCCACGAGGAGTTCCTCTTCCTCCAGGCCGTGGACGGCACCGACCTCCGTATCCAGCTGATCGCCTTCTCGATGGTGATCCGGCAGAACTGGGACGGCGCCTCCGCCGAGCACCGGTTGTCCCCGGACATCCTGTGGGTGCACGAAGGCGAGATCGAGACGGTGACCGTCGAACCCGCCCCTCCCGGCAGCAACCAGCCGGGCGTCATCAGCGGCTCCGAGCGCTTCATCGCGCTGCTCTCCTCGATCCACCCGCCGGACCAGTATCCGGCGGCCTGACCGGCCGGCACGGCCACAGTCACCGGCACCGACACCGGCACCGGCCGGGTCCCCACAGCGTGCGCCCGGACAGGCACGGGCACGCGGGGCGCCGGGCGATGGGGACGGCCGCCGTGAAGGTCGGCCCTACGGCGCGCCGAGTCCGGGCACCGCGTGCACGCTGGGCCAGACGGTGAACACCTCGTCGGTGCCGGTGACCGCCAACAGCCGTTGCATCTGCGGGCCGGGCCCGGCGAGGACGAGTCTGGTCCCCGCCTCCTCGGCCTCCTGGCGGATCCGGAGGAGCGCGTTGAGGCAGGCGGAGTCGACGAAGGTGAGCGGGGCGAGGTCGACGACCAGCAGCACCGGACCGGCCGCCACAGCGCTCGACAGCGTCTCGTCGAGCACGTGCCGGCTCTCGTGGTCCACCTCGCCCTCGATCCGGCAGACAAGCGTCTTGACGGCGTGCTCGCTGGTGGTGACCCTCAGGCGCGCGCCACCCGCGCCCCCGGCGTCGGGGTGAGAGGCGGTCGGGCCGGACATCCGGGCTTCCTTCCGGCAGGGGAAGCGGTACGTCTCCGATCATCCCTCCGCCGCCCCCGGACCGGCCACCCCGACGGCGGCGGGGCGGTGGCGGAACGGCGGCCGGCGGTGACGGAACGGCGGCGGGCGGCGCCCGGGAGGGGGGCGGGAGGGGGCGGTACCGGCGCGAAGACGGGCGGCCGAACAGGGTTCCGGGCGCGCGCCCCACGTCCGCGCGGGTGATTGGCCCGACGTGCGCCGGATGCGGCACAGTGGCCCCATGAGCGCGGACACGAGGAGTCACCAGGCCCCCGGGCGGACCGGTGCCGGCCGGCGGCGGCCGGTGCAGCAGCGCAGCCAGGAACGGTACGAGCGGATCCTCGACGCCTGCGCCGCCCTGCTCGACGAGGCCGGTGCCGCCGCGCTCACCACCAAGGAGGTGGCCCAGCGGGCCCAGGTGCCGATCGGCACGCTCTACCAGTTCTTCGCGGGCAAGGAGGACCTGCTGGCCGCGCTGGCCGGCCGGAACCTCGACCACTACCTGCACCGCCTCGACACCCGGCTGCGGTCCGGGACGCCCACCGGGACGGCCGGGTTCACCGACCTGGCGGTCGAGGAGTTCGTCGCGATGAAGCGGAGCGTGCCGGGCTTCGGCCAGGTGGACTTCGGGCTGGCCGGGGCGGCGGGGCCGACCGGCGTCCACGACGACCGGCATCTGCTGGACGCCGAGCTGGACAACAACGGCGCCGTCGCGCTGCGCCTCCAGGCGCTCGGTGGCGAGCTGTTCGCCACGACCGACCCGGCGGCACTGACGCTCGGACTGCGCGTGGCGCTGGAGGCGGCGGACGCGGTGCTCAAGCTGGCCTTCCGCGGCGACCCGGAGGGCGATCCGGCGTTGATCGCCGAGTGCAAGCGGCTGGTCCGCTGCTACCTCGCCGAACACCTCGGCCCGCGCTGAGCGGCCGGTCTCCGGGCCGGACCCGCCGGCGGCGACCGGGGGCACCTCCCGGCAGCGTCTCCCTGCGCCGGCGCCCGGAAGCGGCCCCGGCGTCGGCCCCGGCGTCGGCCCGGAGACGACCCCGGGCCGCGGTGCGCCGTTGCGGGCGGGCCACCCCCGCAGCACAGTGGAAGGCAGAACGGCCGCCCGTGCGGCCACCGCTACCCGAGGAGCAAGACCATGCACGCAGCGGTAGGTGACCAGCTCCACGTCCACAGCCGAGCGGTGGGTATGGTCGACCAGAAGGGCGAGATCGTCGAAGTGCGCGGTCAGGACGGCCAGCCGCCGTACATGGTCCGCTTCGAGGACGGTCACACCGGCCTGATCTACCCCGGCCCCGACTGCAACATCGAACCCCGCAAGGCGATCCACTGATCCCAGCGGCCGCCGCCCCGCGCCGCAGCGGCCCGGGGCGGTGAGCCGTGCCGTTCGCGTTCCCTCCCGCACCGCTCACCGGGGCGGCGACCACGACCGCCCTCGCGGCGGCCGACCCGGCGTTGCCCGGGCCGCTCGCGGCTCTCGCACCGCTGCTGGAGCAGTACGGCTACCCGGCGGTGGCGCTCTTCGTGCTGCTCGACAACTGCGGAATCCCGGCGCCGGGCCAGACCATCCTCGTGCTGGCCTCCGTCTACGCCGGCACCGGGCACCTGAGCTTCGCCGCCGTGGTGGCGATCGCCTTCGCCGCGGCGGTGGTCGGCAACAGCCTGGGTCATCTGATCGGCGCCACCGGCGGACGCGCCTTCGTCCACCGGTGGGGACCGTACGTGCTGCTCACACCGGCGCGGATGGCGCGGGCGGACGGCTTCTTCGCGCGGCACGGCGGCAAGGTGGTCACGGTCGCCCGGTTCATCGACGGGCTGCGGCAGACCAACGGCATCATCGCCGGCACCACCGGGATGCCGTGGCGCCGGTTCCAGCCGTTCAACGTCCTGGGGGCCGCGCTCTGGGTGGGCGTCTGGTCCGCCTTCGGCTACCTGGCCGGCGCCAACATCGGGGCGGTGTACCGGACGGCGGTGCGGTACCAGCTCTGGCTGCTGGCCGGGTTCGGCCTGCTCGTCGCCGCGCTCGTGCTGCACCGGCTGCTCCGTCGACGGGGTCGCCGGGGGCGGAGCGATGACGACGACGCCGACAACGACGGCGGGGGCGATGTCGGCGACGGCTCCGCACACCCCGAACACTCGGAGGACTGACCGGCCGCTCCGCGGCGCGACCGGTCCCGGCGGGCCTTCCCGTCCCGGTTCGGCCGATTCGGTCTCATTCGGACTCGCCCGGCCCTGATCCGACCGAATGCCGCTCCGAAAGCGAAACGTTCGGGGGGTCGGGAAATCCGGCGGCCGGGGAATCCGGGGGTCCGATATCGAGGATTCCGGAGAGGACGCCCCCGTATCCGCCCGACCCGCCGGCAGCGGTGTTCCTCCTCTTGAGGAAGGAGGAACACCACTGCTCGCCCTTCCGTCCGCCTAACGCAGCGGGAAGACCTCGAACGCGACGGCGAACCGGGTGCCCAGCCGGGTGCCGGCCGACCGCCCGAGACTCTCCAGGAATCCGCGCGCGTCGGCCATCGCGCCGCCCAGCCCGGCCAGGTACGCCTTGTGCGCCTCCAGCGAGGCGACGCCGGCGTCGAAGTGGTCGGTGGTGTCGACCGCGTGCCGCGAGTCCGGGGAGGCCACCGCCCAGACCTGGCGGACGCCCTCCCAGGGCTCGTGGCCCTCGGCGGTCAGCTCACGGAAGACCCACCGGTTGCCCGCGTCCCGCACCCCGTCCAGGGTGGCCCGGCCGACGGCGACGTGGTCGGCCTGGTTGAGGAAGACGCCGCCGTACGTCTCGCGGAAGTTGCTGGTGATGACGATGTCGGGGCGGTGGCGGCGGACGGCGCGGGCGATGTCGCGGCGCAGCGGCACCCCGTACTCGATCACGCCGTCCCGGTGGCCGAGGAACTCGACGGTGTCGACGCCGACCAGGGCGGCGGAGGCGATCTGCTCGGCCTCGCGCAGCGGGCCGCACCGTTCGGGCTCCAGGGTGTCGATCCCGGCCTCGCCGCTGGTGACCATGACGTAGACGACCTTCTTGCCCTGCGCCGTCCAGCGGGCGACGGCGGCGGCGCCGCCGTACTCCATGTCGTCGGGGTGGGCGACGACGACCAGGGCGGTCTGCCAGTCCTCGACGACGGGCTCGAAGGGCTCGGGTGCCTGCTGCTCGCTCATGGTGGGTGCTGCCTCTCCGTGGTGCAGGTGTGCGCAGGGATGCGTCCGGTGCGGTCGTACGGTCGCACCGGAGGCGACTCTAGAAGATCATCGGACCGCCCGGTGGGCGATGACGGCCTCCACGGAGTGGCGGCGCACGGAGTGGCGGCGCACGGACGGCCGGTGACAGGACGGCCGGTGACGGAGCGACAGCGGACGAGGCCGTCACCGGTGTCGAGGACGACGCGACGGAGAGGGACGGCACGACGGCCTTGCCCCTGACCCGCGCGTCAGGGGTTACCGTCCCCGCATCTCCGCGGCGGACCGACCGCCGCGCGCCGTCCCGTTTCGGAGTCCGCCATGTCCCTCCCCCTGCCCACCACCGCACGCGAGGTCCGGCTCGTCGCCGCGCCCTCCGGCCTCCCCCGCCCCGAGCACTTCGCGCTGGCCGAGACGCCGCTGGCCGCCCCCGGCCCCGGCCAGGTGCTGGTGCGCAACCGGGCCTTCCTGGTCTTCCCCGGCCTGCGCACCCTGATCGGCGGCGAGCTGACGGACACTCCGCTGCCGTCGATCGGGCCGGGTCAGGCGTTGTTCGGTCCGGCGCTGGCCGAGGTCCTGGCCGTGGGCCCGGACCGGCCGGCGGACGAGGCGCTCCGCCCGGGCGACCTGGTCACCCACCTCCAGGGCTGGCGGGACCACGCGGTGGGCGACGCGGCCTCGTTCACCCGTGTGGACGGCGCCGTCCCGGACCCGCTCGCACTGCTCTCCCCCGCGTCCGCCGGGTACGGCGCGCTGACCCGCTCGGCCGAGGTCCGCGCGGGGGACGTCGTGCTGGTCACGGGCGCGGCGGGAGCGGTCGGCACGGTGGCGGGGCAGGTGGCCCGGCTGCTGGGGGCCGCACGGGTGATCGGCACCACCGGTTCGGCCGCCAAGGCGAAGCGGCTGACCGAGGAGCTCGGCTACGACGCCGTCCTGGTCCGCGGCGCCGGGCCGTTCGCCGAACAGTTGGCGGCGGCCGCACCGGAGGGGATCGACGTGCTGCTCGACCTGGTCGGCGGCGAGCAGCTCACGGCCGCCGTCGACGCGGCCCGGCCGGGGGCGCGGTTCGCGCTGGTCGGGGCGCTCTCCGGGCAGATGGCGCCGGACCGCCGCGGCGGCAGCTCGCCGGCCGTGGTCGACAGCTTCCGTCTGCTGTCCCAGGGCGTCACCGTGCACGGGTTCGCCGGGCTGCAGCACCCGGACCTGGAGGCGGAGTGGCGGCAGCGGCTGGGGGGATGGCTGCGGGCCGGCCAGCTCGTCGTGCCCACCACGGTCGTGTCGGGCATCGAACAGGCGCCGTCGGCGTTGCCCCGACTGATCGACGGTGACGGCATCTTCGGCGCGACGATCGTCGAAGTGTAGCCATGGCGTGAGCGGGAGGACGGACGCGCATGAGGATCGGTGACGCCGCGGCGGCGGCGGGCACGACGCCCAGGGCCCTGCGGTTCTACGAACAGCGGGGGCTGCTGCCGCCGCCCGCGCGGACGGCGTCCGGCCAGCGGAGGTACGGGCCGGAGGAGGTGGCCCGGGTGCGGGTGATCCGCGAGCTGCTGGCGCTCGGCCTGACCGTCGAGGACGTGGCCCGCAAGGCTCACCGGCTTGCCTTGCTCACCGAGGACCCGCCGCGCGGCTGCCCGTCAACCGGCGACCGCGGGCCGGACACCTTCACCCCGGTGGTGCAGCAGCGGCTGGCCGCGCTGGACGCCGAGATCCGCCGTCTGACCCGGCTGCGCGACAGCCTGGCCCGGCATGCGAGGACGCGCGGCGCGGCTGAGCCGACGCCGGGTCAGGAGGCGGACGGCGCAGCGTAGGGGCGGCGGACGGGGCGCCGGGGGGGTGATCTCCGGGCCCCGCCCCAGGGCCCGCCCGGAGCGTCCGCTCAACTTACAGAGACTTCTCTGCAGACACCTCTATGCAGAGAAGTCTCTGCATCTTAGGATTCCGGCATGCCCACCGAGCGGTCCGGCGATCCCGGCTCCCCCGATGCCCGTCCCCCGGCCCCGTCACGACCCGCGGCAACCCCCTCAGCCCCTGCGGCCCCGCGCCCGCACCGCCGCCTCGACGCCCGCAGCCTGCGCGGACTGGCCCACCCGCTGCGGATGCGGATCTTCGAGCTGCTGAACCTCGACGGCCCCGCCACCGCCACCCTGCTCGCCGAGCGGCTCGGCGAGAACACCGGGACGGTCAGCTGGCACCTGCGCCACCTCGCCGAGCACGGGTTCATCGAGGAGGAGACCGGCCGCGGCACCAAGCGCGAACGGTGGTGGCGGCGGGTCCCCGTCCCCAACCGGCTCGACACCGCCGACTTCCGCGACGACCCGGAGAGCCACGGCCCGCTCTCCGTCTACCTCCAGGGGGTGGTCCGGCGCCTCTTCGACCGGGTCGACGAGTACATCTCCGAGGACTGGCCGGACGAGTGGCGCAACGTCGGCAGCATCTCCGACTGGAGCCACCTGCGCCTCGATCCGGCCCGACTCAAGTCGCTCAACGAGGAGTTGGCCGCCGTCGTCGAACGGTACGCCCCCGACCCGGACGCCGCACCCGACCCGGAGGCGCTGCCCGTCGTCGTCCAGCTCCAGTCCTTCCCCCGCCGTCCGCACGAGGCCGTCGGCGCCGGAGCTGCCGCCGGACCGACCGCCGCCGGACCGACCGCCCTCGGACCTGCCGGCGCCGAGGACGGCCCGCGCGACGGGCAGGAGGAAACCCGATGAGCGGCGCCCGCGGCGGACTCCTCCGCCGGCACCGCGACTTCCGGCTGCTCTGGTGCGGCGAGACCGCGGGCAAGTTCGGTGCCTCGGTGACCGGCGTGGCCATGCCGCTGATCGCCGTCACCGAACTGCACGCCTCCACCTTCGAGATCGGCCTGCTCAGCGCGGCCGCCTGGGCGCCCTGGCTGGTGATCGGCCTGCCGGCCGGGGTCTGGGTCGACCGGTTACCGCGCCGCCCCGTCATGCTGACCGCCGCGGCCGTCTCGCTGCTCCTGTTCGCGGCCGTCCCGGTCGCCGGGTGGTTCGACCTGCTGAGCACCGGCCTGCTGCTCGCCGTCGCGTTGCTCACCGGCACCGCGGCCGTCTTCTTCCAGACCGCCTACACCGCCTACCTGCCCGACCTGCTCGCCCCCGAGGACCAACCCGAGGGCAACGCGAAGCTCCACGGCAGCGCCTCCGCCGCGCAGATCGTCGGCCTGGGCTCCGGCGGCCTGATCGCCCAGCTGGCGGGCGCCGCCAACGGCATGCTCGCCAACGCCGCGACCTTCCTCGTCTCGCTGCTCTGCCTGGGCCGGATCCGGCACCGCGAGACGCCGGCGGCGCGGACCACCGACCGCGCGCTCGGCCGCGAGGTCGCCGTGGGAATGCGGCTGCTCGCCGGGGACCGCTGGCTGCGCGCCCTGGCCCTGTTCGGCGCCTCCTCCAACCTGGCGCTGATGGGGTACCAGTCGATCCAGGTGGCCTTCCTGGTGCGCGAGGTCGGGCTCGACGCCGGCACGGTGGGCGGCCTCGTCGCCGCCGCCGGGAGCGGGGGCGTCGCCGGGGCGTTCGCCGCCCGCCGGGTCGCCGCCCGGACGGGCACCGCCCGGGCGATGGTCCTCTTCGAACTCGGCCTGCCCGTGCTCGCCCTGCTCATCCCCCTCACCAGCGGCGGCGCGGGCGTCCTCTGCTACGCCGTGGGCGGGTTCAGCGTCTCGGCCGGGGTGGTGGCCGGGAACGTCATCAAGTCCGGCTTCCAACAGAGTTACTGCCCGCCCGAGCTGCTCGGCCGGCTCACCGCCAGCACCGCCGTCCTCAACTTCGGCACCATCCCGCTCGGCGCCGTCCTCGCCGGCGTCCTCGGCACCACCCTCGGGCTGCGCCCGGCGATGTGGATCGCCACGGCCGGGGTGCCCCTGGCGGCGCTGATCCTGCTCCTGTCACCCGTCGGCCGCGTCCGCGACCTCCCCACCGGGCGCCGGACCGCCGACGGGGCGACCGCACGGCCGGGGGCCGCGGTCGGGGCCGCCGAGGAACCCGGCCGGCCCGCGCACCCGGCCCCGCCCGCCCGGCCCACCCGTACGGCGAACTGACCGTTCGTCCCACCCACCGGCCGGGGCCGGACGCCGGGCCGGACCACAGGCCGGGCGCCGGGCCGGGGGACAGGCCGGAGGCCGGGCCGGACGCCGGGCCGGACCACAGGCCCCGGTCACGCCCACCGGGCCCCGTCCGCCGACGGGCCGTAGGTTGGCTCCATGGCACGGCGCACCAGGGCCGCCCGGCTCACCCCTCCCAGCTGGCTGACCGCGGGACTGCGCCCGCACCCCGCACCCGTGCCCTGGGCGGCGGTGGCCCGCGCCTCGGTCGCGCTCTCCGCCCCGCTCGCCGTCGGCTTCGCGACCGACCGGCCCGAGTACGGCGCGCTGGTCTCGATGGGCGCGCTGTCCGCCGTCATCGGCGACACCGCCGACGCCTACCGGATGCGGGTCTTCAACATCGCCGTGCCGCAGCTCTTCGGCGCGGTCGGGGTGACGCTCGGCACCCTGGTGTACGGCGAGGGCTGGCCGGCGGTCGTGGTGCTGACCGTGGTCGCGCTGGTCTCCGGGATGATCTCCTCGATCGGCGCGGTCGCCTCCGTCTCCGGGCTGCTGCTCCTGCTCAACGCGGTCGTCGGGGCCGGCCTGCCGATGCCGCAGCCCTGGTGGAAGGCCCCGCTGCTGCTGAGTCTCGGCGGGCTGGTGGTGCTGGTCCTCACGCTGTTCGCCTGGCCGCTGCGCGGCGGCGTGCCGGAGCGGGAGGCCGTGGCCGGCACGTACCGGACCGTCGCCGGCTTCCTGCGCGCCGCCGGCACACCGGCGCACGACGAGCGGCGGCAGGCCGTCACCCAGTCGCTCAACGGCTCGTACGACCTGCTGCTCGCCCACCGCACCCGCCGGCACGGCCGCTCCCCCGGGCTGGCCCGGCTGGTCGCGCGGCTCAACGCGGTGATCCCGATCGTGGAGGCGGCCTCCGCCGCCAAGCTCCGCCCGACCCGGCTCGGCCCGCTGCCGGAGGCGTACCCGGCGGCGGTCCTGACCCTGGCCGACGCGATCGGACAGGGCTCCGCCGCCGTGCCGGCCGACCTCGGTCTGCCACCGCCGACCGGGCCGTCGGAGCGGGCCCTCGACCAGGCGCTCCGGTACGCGGCGGCCGTCGTCGCCGAACCCGTGCCCGACCCGCGCGGCCCGCACCGCTCCACCCCGCACGGACCGCACCACGCCGCACCCCAGCACGCCGCACCCCACCACGCCGCACCCCACCACGCCGCGCCACCCGCACCCGACCCGTCCGACGCGGTCCACCCGCCCGACCCGCTCGGCCGGCCGGCCGGCCCGCGGGTACGACTCCGGCGCACGGCCCGGGCGGCCCTGCTCTCCGGTGCGTCCTGGCGGTACGGGCTGCGGCTGGCCCTCTGCATCGGCCTCGCCCAGGCGGTGGTCTCGGTCCTGCCCGTACCGCGCTCGTACTGGGTCGCGCTGACCGTCACCTTCGTCCTCAAACCCGACTTCGGCTCGGTGTTCTCGCGGGCCGTGCTCCGCGCGCTCGGTACCGCCGCCGGGCTGCTGATCGCCGCCCCGGTACTCGCCGAGGTGCCCATCGGCTGGTGGGACGTGCCCACCATGGCGCTGCTGGCGACGCTGATCCCGGCCGTCTCCGCGAAGGGCTACGCGTTCCAGACGGCGGCCATCACCCCGGTGATCCTGCTCCTCTCCGACCTGCTGAACCACCAGGGCTTCCGGCTGGTCCTGCCCAGGCTGTACGACTCGCTGATCGGCTGCGCGATCGTCCTGGTGGCGGGCTACCTGTGCTGGCCCGAGTCCTGGCACACCCGGATCGGCGACCGGCTGGCCGACGCGGTCGGGGACACCGCCGCGTACGTGGCTATGGCGTTCGCCGCCGGGCCCGGCCGGGACCAGACGTCCCGGCTGCGCCACCGGCGGCGGCTCTACCGGGACCTCTCGGCGGTGCGCTCCGAGTTCCAGCGCGCGCTCACCGAACCGCCGCCCACGGCGACGCGGGCGGCGGCCTGGTGGCCGCTGGTGATCGCCGTGGAGCGGGTCGTGGAGGCCACCACCGCGACCCGGGTCCGGGTCGAGCACGGCGAACCGGCACCGCCGTCGGCCGGGGTCGGCGCGATCACCCGCGACCTGGACGCGCTCGCCACCGCCCTGCGGACCGGCACCGCGCTGCCCGGGAGCACCGGTCCGGCCGACAGGTCCGAGCCTCCCGGATCGTCCGGGCCGCCCGAGGACGCGGCACCGCAGGATGCGGACGACGTGCTCGGCCCGCTGCGCCGCGAGGTCCTGGCGGCCTGCGCGATCGCCTCTCCCGTACTGCGCTGAACACCCGCCCGCCCCCGGCGCCCGCCCGCGCCCGCCCCGGACCGGGCCCGCTCAGCCCAGCCCCACCCGCGCGGCCTGCCGCTCCTGGTGCCCCTCGCCGTCCTGGATCCGCCGCCACGGCCGGTCCGCCTCCAGCGCGAACGCCAGCTCCAGCAGGACCCGCTCCCCGCCGTGCGCCGCCGACAGGTGCACCCCGATCGGCAGGCCGTCGGCGGTGGCCCCGGCCGGCAGCGCGAGCCCCGGGCCGCCGGTGACGTTGTTGACCGGCGTGAACGCGACGTACCGGACCAGCCGGGCCATCAGCTCGTCGAACGCCACGTTCGGGCTCAGGTGCCCGATCGGCGGTGCGACGTGCGCCAGCACCGGCGAGAGGACCACGTCGTACGCGTCGAACATCGCCGTGTACGCCTGCTCGGCCCGGCGGAGGCGGCGCAGCACGCCCGGGGTCCGCGTGAACTGGCGGTGGAAGCTGCGCCGGAGCCCGGTGGTGAGGCCGTCCAGCTTGCGCGCCTGGAAGCTCGGGTCGAGCGCCAGCTTGCCGGTGGTCGCGATCAGGAAGGCGATGTACCCCCAGTACATGGTGAAGTCGCGGGAGAACTCCTCGCCGAACGGCAGGGTGGCCGGGGTGACCTCGTGGCCCATCGACGCCAGCCGGGCGGCCGTCTCCTCGACCGCCGCCCGGGTCGGCCCGTCGGTGACGGCGAGCGGGGAGTCGACGACCAGGCCGACGCGCAGCGGACGGTCGCCCGGCCCCTCGACCAGGCCGAGCGGGGGCAGTGCGGGGTTGCGGTGGTGGCGTTCGGCGGCGGCGAGGAAGGCGGCGGTGTCGCGGACCGAGCGGGTCAGCACGCCGTCGGTGATCAGGTCGATCGGCAGCAGGCGGCCCTGACCGTTGGCGACCATCCGGCCGCGTGTGGGCTTGAGCCCGACCAGGCCGCAGCAGGCCGCCGGGATCCGGATCGAGCCGCCGCCGTCGTTGGCGTGCGCGATCGGGACGACGCCGGCGGCGACCAGGGCGGCCGAGCCGCCGGAGGAGGCGCCCGGGGAGTGCGAGGGCCTCCACGGGTTGCGCACCGGGCGGGCCTCGGCGAACTCGGTCGAGGCGTTGAGGCCGAACTCCGGCAGCCGGGTCTTGCCCAGCACCGACAGGCCGGTGCTCAGGAACTGCTCGGCGAAGCCGGCGGTGCGGCGGGCGGGCTTGGCCCGGAACGCCGAACTGCCCTGGCCGGTGGGCATGCCGCGCAGGTCGACGTTGTCCTTGAGGTAGCTGGGCACGCCGTGGAGCGGCGCGTCCCGGTCGGCGCCGGCCGCCGTGTGCGGCCGTTCGTACGAGGCGAACGCGACCGGCGCGAGGGCCGCGTCGATCCGCTCGGCGCGCGCGGCAGCAGCGGCCGCCAGCTCCGCCGGACGGACCTCGCCGGCCCGTACCAGCGCCGCCAGCGCCACCGCGTCGTGCTCGCCCAGCGCGTCGTCCCCGAACGCGTGCACCCGGTCGTCGGCCATCCGGACTCCCCATCCCTACCAGTCGGTAATACCGCGCGAGCTGAGCAGTCTAGGGCTGGCGGGCCCCGTGGGACACCCCCACGAGAGGTGTCCCACGGGGGTGCCCCACAGGGGGTGTCACGAGCGACTGCCGGGGCAGACGGGGGGAGAAGCCCGAAGGGCGGGGCGGCTTCGCGGCGGCCGACCGGAGATCCGCTCCGGGCACGATCGCGCCGCACCACCCGTTCGGCCCTCCGACTGCCCAGGACCGACAGCCGGCGCCGCCCGGCAGCCCGCGCACCATCGAAAGCTGGTCACCGCATGCTCGACTACGACGACACCGGATTCCGCCGCGACGGCGCGCCGCACCGCATCGTTTCCGGTGCCCTGCACTACTTCCGCGTCCATCCGGACCTCTGGGACGACCGGCTGCGCAGACTGCGTGCCCTCGGTGCGAACACCGTGGACACCTACATCCCCTGGAACTTCCACGAGCTCCCCTCGGGCGAGGTGGACTTCACCGGCTGGCGGGACATCGCCCGGTTCGTCCGGCTGGCGCAGACGCACGACCTGGACGTCATCCTCCGCCCCGGCCCGTACATCTGCGCCGAGTGGGAGTTCGGCGGTCTGCCGGCCCGGCTGCTCGCCGCCGGCGGGATGCGGCTGCGCAGCTCCGACCCGGCCTTCCTGGCCGAGGTGGACGGCTGGTTCGACGCCCTGGCACCCGAGTTGCTGCCCCTGCTGGCCGGCCGGGGCGGCCCGGTGGTCGCGGTCCAGGTCGAGAACGAGTACGGCAGCTACGGCAACGACGCCGCCTACCTGGCGCACCTGCGGGACGGCCTGGTCACGCGCGGCGTGGACTGCCTGCTGTTCACCACGGACGGTTCCGAGGACTACATGCAGCAGGGCGGCGCGATCCCCGGCCTGCTCGCCACCGCCACCTTCGGCTCCCGAGCCCCCGAGCGGTTCGAGGTGCTCCGCCGCCAGCAGCCCAAGGGCCCGCTCGCCGCGATGGAGTTCTGGATCGGCTGGTTCGACCGGACCGGCGAGCCGCACCACGTCCGGGACGCCGAGGAGTCCGCCCGCTCGCTGGACGAACTGCTCGCCACCGGCGCCTCGGTCAACCTCTACATGGCGCACGGCGGCACCAACTTCGGCTTCTGGGCCGGTGCCAACCACTCGGGCGCGAACCCGTACGACTCCGGGTACGAGCCGACGGTCACCAGCTACGACTACGACGCGCCGATCGGCGAGGCGGGCGAACTCACGGAGAAGTTCCACGCCCTGCGCGCCGTGATCGGCCGGTACGTGCCACTGCCCGAGGGTGAACTCCCCGAGCTCCCTCCCCGCCTGACGCCCCGCCAGCTCGACCGTCCGACCGGCCGGGCCCGCCTGCTGGACTCCCTCGACGCGCTCTCCGCCCCGGTACGCCGGGCCGCGCCCGAGCCGATGGAGAACGTCGGCCAGTCCCTCGGACTGATCCACTACCGCACCCACGTCCCCGGTCCGCGGCCCGCCATGCCGTTGCGCATCGACGGCATCGGCGACCGCGCCCAGGTCTTCGCCGACGGCCGCCCGATCGGCGTCCTGGACCGCAACACCCCGGGCGAGACCGTCCCGCTGGAGACCGGCCCGGCCGGCGTGACCCTGGACATCCTGGTCGAGGCCCTCGGCCGGACCAACTACGGCCCCCAGATGGACGACCGCAAGGGCATCGGCCGCGGCGTCTCGCACGACCGGCAGCGGCTCTTCGGCTGGGAGATCCGCCCGCTGCCGCTCACCGACCTCGACGCCCTGGTCTTCGACGGGACCACCGGGGTGGACGACGGCGACCCCGTCTTCCACCGCTTCGAGACCGACCTCGACGCCCCGGCCGACGCCTTCGTCGCGCTCCCCGCCTGGGGCCGGGGCCTCCTCTGGCTCAACGGCTTCCTCCTCGGCCGCTACACCCACGAGGGGCCGCAGCGCACCCTCTACGCCCCCGGCCCGCTCTGGCGCGCCGGCCGCAACACCCTGGTCGTCCTCGAATTCGACCGTCACGGCGAGGTCCTGGAGCTCCGCGACCGGCCCGACCTCGGCGACACCACCCGCGCCCCCAGCGCCGACTACTGACCCCTCGGCCCCTGCCGGGGTCGCCGCGGGTCGGCCGGGCGCCTCCGCGTCCGGCCGCCCTCGGCCCGAGGGCGGCCGGGCGCCGCGGAATCTCCCCGTCCGCCCCGGAATCACTCCACCCCCGCCGTGGTTGACGGAGCGGCAGGCCGGTGATCACGGCCCGCGGTCGCCGTCCGAGGGGGAACCATGTCCAGCAGCACCGGTGTGAGCGGGAGCGTCGCGCCCGGGTTCGAGGAGGTACGGGCGGAGTTCGCCGCCGTCGTCGCCGAGGAGCCGGAGGGCGGCGGCGCACAGCTGGCCGTCCACCTGGACGGACGGCGGGTGGTGGACCTCTGGGCCGGCGAGGGGGTGTCCGGCGATTCGCTGTTCGCCCTCTACTCCTCGGCCAAGGGCGCGGCGCACCTGCTGGTGGCGCTGCTCGTGCAGGAGGGCGTGCTGCACCTCGACGAGGAAGTGGCCCGGGAGTGGCCGGAGTTCGCCGCCGAGGGCAAGGCCGGGATCACCTTGCGGCAGCTGCTGGAACACCGGGCGGGGCTGATCGGCGTCGACGGCGGGTTCACCTCCGAGGAGCTGGCGGACGACCGCCGGCTCGCCGAGCGGCTGGCGCGCCAGAAGCCGTTCTGGGAGCCCGGTACCGCCTACGGCTACCACGCCTTCGTGATCGGCGCGCTGACCGGCGAGGTGGTCCGCCGACGGACCGGCCGTTCGCTCCAGGAGCTGTTCGAGGAGCGGGTCAGGGCGCCGTTCGGGCTGGACTTCCATCTCGGGCTGCCCGCCGAGCTGGAACCGCGTTACCTGCCGGTGCGGCCGGCCCGTCCGGCCCCGGGGCGGCAGGCCGACGGGCCCGCGCCCGACAGCATCACCGGGATCGCCTTCAACCTGAACGCCGCCCCGCCCACCGATCTGGTGGAGTTCGCCAACACCCGCTCGGTCCGCGCCCAGGGCCCGGCCTCCTCCGGCGGGGTGGGCAACGCGCGCGGGCTGGCGGCGATGTACGCGGCGGCGGCGCACGGCCTGGACGGGCGTCCGCCCCTGCTCACGGCCGGGACGATCGCCGAGTTCGGTCCGGTCCGCACCCGCGGTACCGACCTGGTGACGGGCGAGCAGGACCACTTCGGCCTCGGCTTCGAGGCCCAGAGCTCCCGCTACGCGTTCCTCGGGCCGGAGGCCTTCGGGCACAGCGGCGCGGTGGGCGCCCAGTCGTTCGCCGACCCGCGCAGCGGTGTCGCCTACAGCTACACCCGCCGCAGCTTCAGCGCCGGTGGCGGCGGCGGTGCTGCCGAGAACCACCGCCTGGCCGCAGCGGCCGTACGGGCCGCGGCGGTCTCCCGGACCGACGCCGCGCGCAGCGGCACGGCCGGCTGACCCGCGGGCCGGGCCGGGGCGGACGAGCCGGGGCCGGGGCGGGCGGGGCGGGGGCGGGCGGGCCGGGCTCCGCGGGCGGTCGGGGTAGATGGCCGGGACTCCCCCGCCCCGTCCCCAGGAGCCCCGCGTGCTCGACACGACCGACGCCGCCCTCGTCCACGAGCTGCAGCGGGACGGCAGGGTCATGTTCTCGGAGGACCTCTTCGCCGTGGACCCGAAGGCGTTCCTGGAAGCCCGGGCCGACCTGACGGTCGTCGGCGGCGAGGTGGTCCACCGCGCCGACTGACACCCGGGCCGGGTGTCCGGGGCCGGACATGCCCCGGACACCCGGGCCCGGACATGCCGAAGGGCCTGCACCGCGCGGAACGCGGTGCAGGCCCTGGCTGTTCGGCGGGTGACCGATCAGCGGGTGGTACTACAGCGGGCGAATGTTCTCCGCCTGCGGGCCCTTCTGGCCCTGCGTGACGTCGAACTCGACCTTCTGGCCCTCGAGCAGCTCACGGAAGCCCTGGGCGTTGATGTTCGAGTAGTGGGCGAAGACGTCCGGGCCGCCACCCTCCTGCTCGATGAAGCCGAAGCCCTTTTCCGCGTTGAACCACTTCACGGTGCCATTAGCCATTAAAATTCTCCTTGAAAGGCAATTCCCGGAGCCCGCACCTCGCAGGATCCGCGTCGCCGCTATGAGTACCCACCCAGAAGAAGACTCCTAGAAAATCCGAAGAAATTCGAGGAAAATTCCGGAGAAACAAAAAATGCGCCAGCGGTCACAACCGGCAGGCGCACACAAAGTTCATGGGAACCGAAACTGCAACTGACATCGACTGTAGCAGGTCCCGGGGCGGAACGGCGGGTCTTTCTTCCCGGGTTTCGCCGCGCCCCGCCGTCCCGGGTTCTCCGACCCGGTCCGGACCCGGTTCGGGCCCGGACCGGCTGTTCGGTCGGCTACTCCACCGTCACGCTCTTCGCCAGGTTGCGGGGCTTGTCGACGTCCCGCTCCAGCGCGACCGCGGCGTGGTACGCCAGCAGCTGGAGCGGGATGTTGAGGAGCAGCGGGTCGAGCTCCGGCTCGCTCCTGGGCACCAGGATGCAGTGGTCGGCGAGCTTCGCGTCGGGGCGGCGGTGCGCGACGGCGAGCACCCGGCCGGAGCGGGCCTTGATCTCGCCGAGCGTGGTGAGGTTCTTGTCGAGCAGCTCGTCGTCCGGGACCAGGGCCACGGTGGGCAGTTCGGGGCTGATCAGGGCCAGCGGTCCGTGCTTGAGCTCGCTCGCCGGGTACGCCTCGGCGTGGACGTAGGAGATCTCCTTGAGCTTCTGCGCGCCCTCACGGGCGACGGGGAAGCCGCGGACCCGGCCGATGAACATCATGCCCTCGGACCCGGCGTACTCGGCGGCGAGCTCGGCGATGGCGTCGCTCTGCGCGAGGACCTCGCGGATCTGGTCGGGGAGCGCCTTGAGGGCGGTGACGATGCGGCGGCCGTCGGCCGGGGAGAGGTCGTGGATCCGGCCGAAGTGCAGGGCGATCAGGGCGAACGCCACGACGGTGGAGGTGAACGCCTTGGTCGAGGCGACCGAGATCTCCGGACCGGCGTGCAGGTAGATGCCGCCGTCGCACTCGCGGGCGATCGCGCTGCCGACGGTGTTGACGACGCCCAGCACCCGCCCGCCCTTGCGCTTGACCTCCTGGACGGCGGCGAGGGTGTCGTAGGTCTCACCGGACTGGCTGACCGCGATGTAGAGGGTGTCGGCCTCGATGACCGGGTTGCGGTAGCGGAACTCGGAGGCGGGCTCGCTGTGCGCGGGGATGCGGGCGAGCTCCTCGATGAGCTGGGCCCCCATCTCGCCCGCGTAGTAGGCGGAGCCGCAGCCGAGGATCTTGACCCGGCGGATCTCGCGCAGCTCCCGGGCGTCGAGGTTGAGGCCGCCGAGGTGGGCGGTGGCGAACCGCTCGTCGAGCCGGCCGCCGAGGGTGCGCTCGACCGAGCCGGGCTGCTCGTGGATCTCCTTGAGCAGGAAGTGCGCGAAGCCGCCGGTGTCGTAGGAGTCGATCTCCCAGTCGACGGTGGACGGCTGGCGGTGGGTGGTGCGGGCGTCCTCGGTGAACGTGCGGAAGCCGTCGGCCCGGACGGTGGCCAGCTCGCCGTCCTCCAGGTGGACGACCTGGCGGGTGTAGCGGACGAGCGCGGAGACGTCGGAGGCGGCGAACATCTCCTTCTCGCCGATGCCGAGCACGATCGGGCTGCCGTTGCGGGCGACCACGATCCGGTCCGGCTGCTCGGCGTCGAGGACGGCGATGCCGTAGGTGCCGACGACCATGGCGAGGGCGGCGCGCACGGCGTCCTCCAGCTCCACGCCCTCCGCGGCGTGCGCGGCGATCAGGTGGCCGAGCACCTCGGTGTCGGTCTCGGAGCGGAAGACCGCGCCGTCGGCGGCGAGCTTGGCCCGCAGCTCGTCGGCGTTCTCGATGATGCCGTTGTGGACGACGGCGATCCGCCCGGCGTTGTCCAGGTGCGGGTGGGCGTTGGCGTCACTGGGCACGCCGTGGGTGGCCCAGCGGGTGTGGCCGATGCCGGTGGTCCCCTTGAAGCGGGCCGGGACGGCCGCGGCGAGGTCGGCGACCCGGCCCTTGACCTTGCGGACCTTGAGCCCGCCGGTGCGCCCGGCGACCGCGACGCCCGCCGAGTCGTAGCCGCGGTACTCCAGCCGGGCCAGGCCCTCCAGCAGGAAGGGGGTCGCGTCCTTGGGGCCGATGTAGGCCACGATTCCGCACATGGGGTGGACTCCTCGAAGACAGGGGGCAGGGCGGGAGGCAGGGCGGGGCCCGGAGGGTCGGGCCGGGAGGCCGTCGCCGACCGCGGTCGGCGGGCCTCGGACGGAGGACTTCGGACGGGTCCGTCAGCCGTAGACGATCCGGCGCAGCTGCCGCGCGGAGAGTCCCGGCGCCGCGACACGGCGGGCGGGCAGCTCCTCGGCGAGCCGGGCGAAGATCCTCTCGTTGGTCAGACCGCGTGCCTGGAGCTCACCGTGGCGGCGGCGGACGTACTCCTCCGTGGTCTCGGAGAAGTAGGCCAGCACCTCCGCCACCACCCGCGCCGCCTCGCGGGGCCCGAGCGGGCTGGTCCGGGTGAGGTGGGCGAGCAGGTCTTCGTGAGGGTGCGAGGGACCGGGTGAGCTGGACACGAAGAGGGAGCCTAGGCCGGATCCGGCACCGAGTTCAAAGATCTTGCCCGAATTCGGGCAGATCTCGCGACGTTCGACGCCCACCCGGCCCGATCCGGGCCCGCGCCAGCCTGTCGAACGAAGCATCGGACGGGCGAACGGGCGGGCGAACGATCGGCACGGCGGACGCCCGGCGGGCCCGCCCACCCCGCCCGCGCACCCTTGTGCGAGCACGTACCACCACGTAGCGTGATTCCCCGACTACGCATCGGGGGAGACGGATCAGGACACCGGATTCGTCTCGGAGATTCGTGTCGGAAGAACCGGAGGCTTGCTGATGTGCGGCATCACCGGATGGGTCGCCTACGACCGCGACCTCACCCTCGAACGGCCAGTGCTCGACACGATGACGGCCACCCAGCTCTGCCGCGGCCCGGACGCGGGCGGCATCCACCTGGAACGGCACGCCGCACTCGGTCACCGCCGCCTCGCCGTGATCGACGTCGAGGGCGGTGTCCAGCCGATGACGGCCGAGCACGACGGCCGGACGCTGGCCGCCCTCACGTACAGCGGAGAGGTGTACAACCACCGCGAGCTGCGCGCCGAGCTGGAGGCGGCCGGCCACCGGTTCCGCACCCGCAGCGACACCGAGGTGGTGCTGCACGCCTACCTGGAGTGGGGCGAGCACCTCGCCGAGCGGCTCAACGGCATGTTCGCCTTCGCGATCTGGGACGCCCGCAGCGAGGAGCTGGTGCTCGTCCGCGACCGGATGGGCGTCAAGCCGCTGCACTACCACCCCACCCCGGACGGCGTGGTCTTCGGCTCCGAGCCGAAGGCCCTGTTCGCCCACCCCTCGGTGCGCGCGGTGGTCGACCTGGACGGGCTGCGCGAACTGCTGGCCCTGACGAGGACCCCCGGCCTCACCCCGTACCGCGGCATCTCGGAGGTGCGGCCCGGCCACGTGGTCCGGGTGCGGCGCAGCGGCGTCACGGTCCGCCGCTACTGGGCGCTGGAGGCACGCCGGCACACCCAGGACCTCGCCACCACCGTCGCCACCGTCCGGGCCCTGCTCGACGACATCGTCCACCGCCAACTGGACTCGGACGTGCCGCTCTGCTCGCTGCTGTCCGGCGGCCTCGACTCCAGCGCCGTCACCGCGCTGGCCGCCAAGGCGCTGCGCGCGGCGGGCGCCGGGCCGGTCCGCTCCTTCGCGGTCGACTTCGCCGGACAGAGCGAGCACTTCCTCGCGGACGCGGTCCGCTCCACGCCGGACGGCCCGTACGCCGCACTGCTCGCCCGGTACGTGGGCGCCGACCACCGGGTGATCGAGCTGGACAGCGCCGCACTCACCGACCGGACGCACCGGATGGCCGCGCTGCGCGCCAGGGACCTGCCGGGCGGCTTCGGCGACATGGACACCTCGCTGCTGCTCCTCTTCAAGGAGGTGCGCCGGCAGTCGACGGTGGCGCTGTCCGGCGAGTCGGCGGACGAGCTGTTCGGCGGCTACAGCTGGTTCCACGACCCGCAGGCGGTGAACGCGGACGACTTCCCCTGGGCGGCCTCGCTGACCAGGCTCGGCGGGACGGGCGCCGGTCCGCGCGAACAGCTGATCGACCGGGAGCTGCTCGGCAAGCTCGACCTCGCCGGCTACCGGCACGCCCGGTACCGGGAGGCGCTCGCCGAAGTCCCGCACCTGCCGGACGCCGACCCGTTCGAGCGGCGGATGCGGGAGATCTCGTACCTGAACCTGACCCGCTTCGTCTGCATCCTGCTCGACCGCAAGGACCGGATGAGCATGGCCAACGGGCTGGAGGTGCGGGTGCCGTTCTGCGACCACCGGCTGGTGCAGTACGTCTTCAACACGCCGTGGTCGATGAAGCACTTCGACGGCCGGGAGAAGAGCCTGCTGCGCGCCGCCGTCCGGAACGTGCTGCCGGACGAGATCGCCGACCGGATGAAGAGCCCCTACCCGAGCGTGCAGGACCCGCACTACCCGGAGATGCTCCGCAGCGAACTGGCCGAGCTGACCTCCGACCGCGCCGCCCCGGTGCTCGACCTGCTGGACCGGCGGGCACTGGCCGACGCGCTCGCACCGGACACCGATCCGCAGTCGGTCCGGCTGGCGGCCGATCTGGCGCTGGACCTGAACGCCTGGTTGACGGAGTACCAGGTGTCGCTCGAACTCTGACCGCCCGCCGGCGTTCACCCGGACGGCGTACGTCGCCCGCTGCGCCGTCCGGGTTCACGGCGAACCGCGCAGCGGGCCGGGTGACGGACCGGCGCCGGGCCGTGCGACAGGCCGTAGGACGGGCCGGGTGACGGGTCGTCCGGCGGTCCGGCGACCGGGGGCGGCCCGCGTCGTCGACCGGCCCGGACGTGCGATAGCGTCGCCGACACCTCCCGAATGGCGGTCGAAAACGCGGAATCCCACCCCCGTGCCGTCAGGATGGGGAGCGACCCGTCCGTCTCGATCCGCCGGGGGATCTCCGCCATGCATCCGCGAGCATTCGCGATTCTCACCGCCCTGCTGCTGGGGGTCCTGGGCCTGGGGTCGGTGGCCGTCACCGACTGGACGCCCGCCCCGGTCGCCGCGACGGCCGGGGAGAACACCGCGGACGGCACCGCCGGAACGGCGGGCGCCGCGCCCGCCGGCACCGCGCAGCCGGCCGTGAGCGCCACCCCGACCGGGGACCCGGCGGTGTGGACCCGCTCGACGCTGCGCAACAAGCTGATGGCCGAGATGGAGTCCACCGATCCCGGGGTCGCGCTGGCCGACCTGGACAGGATCACCAAGCAACTGCCGTACACCGTCCGGTTCTGCCACCCGATCGCCCACGAGCTCGGGCACGCGGCGGTCAAGCGCTTCAACGCCGACTTCCAGAAGGTCATCTCCTTCCCGCACGAGACCTGCGCCGCGGGCTACCTGCACGGCGCCGTCGAGGAGATGCTGAACGCCTCCGCCCAGCCCGAGACGGACCTGCTCAAGCTCTGCGCGCCCAAGAACAGCGGCCCGTGCATCCACGGCGTCGGTCACGGCACCATGTTCGTCGCCAAGCAGGACGTGGCCAAGGCGCGGGACCTGTGCAACAAGTTCCCCACCGACCAGAACCGGATCCGCTGCTCGGAGGGCCTGTTCATGCAGCTCTTCGGCCCGGACGAGGAGGACGAGAAGGCGAAGGCGAACCTGCCGGCCGACAAGATCGCCCAGGACCCGCTCTACCCGTGCAAGGAGCAGCCCTCGCTGTTCCAGTCGGCCTGCTTCTTCTACGCGCCGACCTTCTACCTCTCCTCGCACGACTACCCGAACCACCCCGAGGTCTACGCCGAGGCGCTGAAGTGGTGCCTCAACGGCAAGGCGAGCGGCGGGTCGGTGGACTGCAGCCGGGGGGTGGGCTCGCGGACCATGAAGTACAACCTGGACCGCGAGGACTGGGCCGCCCAGCAGTGCGCCACCGCCGCCGACGGCTGGCAGCGCAAGGCCTGCGCCGAGGGCCTGGTCAGTTACTACACGGTCAACTACACGGACGGCGGTGCGGCCGGGCGGCTCTGCGCCAAGATCACCAACCCGGAGATGCAGGGCTACTGCCGCTCCGCGGGCGGGCTCTCCTCCTCGCTCGACTGACCGGCCCGTCCTCGCTCGCCTGACCGGGTCGCCGGTTCGGCCGGCCGAACCGGCGACCCGGTGCTCCCTGACCCGCCGACCCGGTGCCCCGCCGGCCCGCCGGCCCGCCGGAACCGTTCCGTCCCAGGTGGTGGGCCCGCGCCGCGCGGCGCGGGCCTTTCTCGTACGATCGGCCCGTTGATCCCAGGTGCGCCGAGGACGCCGCGCCACCAGGCCTCCTCCCCCACCCGCTGGAGCACCGCCGTGACCCCCGAGGACTTCCGCGCCGCCGCCCACACCGCCGCCGACCTCGTCGCCGACCACCTCGCCGAACTGCCCGGCCGCCCGGTCTGGCAGCCGATGGACGACGACGCCCGCCGCACCCTGCTGGACGCCCCGCTGCCGCGGGACGGGCGTCCGCTGGCCGAGCTGCTGGCGGACGTCGGCCGGGACGTGCTGCCGTACCCGATGGGCAACGGGAACCCGCGGTTCTTCGGCTGGGTCAACTCGGCCCCGGCCCCGGCCGGCGTGCTCGCCACCTTCGCCGCCGCCGCGATGAACCCCAGCTCCGCCGGCGGCGACCACGCCGACGTCCACCTGGAGCGGGCCGTGGTGCGCTGGATAGCCGAGCTGGTCGGGTTCCCGCACCCGGCCGGCGGCGGGCTGCTCACCTCCGGCACCTCGATGGCGACCATCGTCTGCCTGGCCGCGGCCCGCAACCGGGCCGCCCGCGAGGCGGGCCGGGACGTCCGCGCGGACGGACTGGCCGGGATGCCCCCGCTGGTCGGCTACGTCACCGGCGAGACCCACTCGTGCGTCCGCAAGGCCGCGGAGCTGCTCGGCCTCGGCAGCCGGCACCTGCGGACCGTGGCCACCGGCCCGGACGGCCTGCTGGACATCGCCGACCTGCGGGCCGCCGTCGCCCGCGACCGGGCCGCCGGGCTGCTGCCGTTCCTGGTGGTGGCCTCCGCCGGGACGGTCGGCACCGGCGCGGTGGACGCCTTCGAGCCGATCGCCGACCTCTGTGCCGAGGAGCGCCTCTGGCTGCACGTGGACGGCGCGTACGGCGCGTTCGGCGTGCTCGACCCGGCGATCGCGCACCGCTACGCGGGGTTGGAGCGGGCCGACTCGCTCGCCCTCGACCCGCACAAGTGGCTCGGCGTCCCGGTCGACTGCGGCTGCGCGCTGGTCCGCGACACCGACGAGCTCCGCGCCGCCTTCAGCCTCGTCCCCTCCTACCTGCGGGACGAGGCGGCCGGCGAGCTCGGCTGGTTCTCCGAGTACGGCACCGAGCAGACCCGCCCGTTCCGCGCGCTCAAGGTGTGGGCGACCATCGCCCACCGGGGCCGCGACGGCGTGGCCGCGGACATCGCCCGGTGCACCGCCCTGGCCCGGCGGCTCGGCGAACTGGTCGCGGCGGACGAGGAGTTCGAGCTACTGGCCGAGGTGCAGACGTCGATCGTGGCGTTCCGCCTCCGCCCCCCGGGGCTGGACGAGGCCGCGCTAGACGAGCTCAACCACCGGTTGCCGGCCGCCGTCCAGCGGCGCGGCCGGGTCTTCGTCACCGGCGCGCGCCTCGGCGAGCGCGAGATGCTCCGCGCCTGCCTCCTCAACGCGGCCACCACGGAGGAGGACCTGCTCCTGCTCCTCGACGAGGTCCGGGCCGCCGCCCGTGAGACGGTCGGTCGGCACCATTAACCGTCAGGTCACGGGGGATTCGTGACCGTGAAACACCCAGGCGGCAGATTGATGGCATGGAGCACACGGAGCAGCTGACGACCGAAACCGCCCAGGACCGGAACCCGACCCCCTCCCGTGCCCAACGGCGCGGCGCCCGCACGCACCGCTGGCGCCGCGACACGGTGGAACTCGCCGCCGTCTTCCTCTCGGTGACCGCCGCCGACCTGGTCGCCAAGTTCGTGCTGCACGGCCCGGACGGCCCGGTGATGCTCGCCGCCTCGGCGGTCGTCCTGCTCGCCACGGCGCTGTTCCACACCTGGTGGTCACACCGTCACCACCTGCACGGCCCACCGGCGCCGGACGCGCCCGCGCCTCCGCGGGCCACGGCCGGGCAGGCGACGGGATCCCCGGCGGAACCGGCGGGAGACACCCTGCGGGGCCCGCTGCACGACTTCGAGGAGACGGCGCTCTGGCGGGTCCGCACCACGGTGCAGGACTCCCCCGGCAGCCTGGCGCGGGTGTGCACGGCCTTCGCCGGGCGGCAGGTCAACATCGTCTCGATGCAGTCCCACCCCCTGCCGACCGGGGCCGTCGACGAGTTCTTCGTCCGCGCGCCGCGCTCACTGGGCCGCACCGAGCTGGTCGCCCTCGTCGCGGCGGCCGGCGGGCACGACATCTGGACGGGCCCGGCGGACGCGCACGACCTGGTGGACGTCCCCACCCACGTGCTGGCGCTGGCCACCCGGACCGCGCTCGACGCGGCCGAGCTGCCGATCGCGCTGCGACAGCTGTTCGGGCAGTGCAGCATCCGGCAGTACCCGCGGGCGGCCGAACGGTCACCCGCCGGGGTGGACGGGCACGTGATGCGCCTGCCGGTGCCGTCCGGGGACCTGATCGAGCTCACCCGCCCGCACCTGCCGTTCACCCCGACCGAGTTCGCCCGGGCCCAGGCCCTGGTCGAGCTGGACACCCTGCTCGGCCCCCGGGTGCCGGACGTCCGGGCCCGGCTCACCGTGCCGACCGGAGCCGACGTGACCGTGCGGCGCGCGGACGCCGACGACAAGGCGGCGGCGCTGGCGATGCACCACCGCTGCTCCCCCGACACCCTGCGCAAGCGGTACCACGGACCGGTCCGGGACGCCGACCGCTACCTGGACCACCTGCTGGACCCCCGGCACGGCCAGACGCTGGCGGTGGAGTCGGCGGACGGGCGGATCGTCGCCCTCGGGCACCTGATGTGGGACGACGACAGCGCCGAGGTGGCCGTGCTGGTCGAGGACGCCTGGCAGCGGCGCGGGCTGGGCCTGGACCTGATGCGGCGGATGTCGGCGCTGGCGCTGGAGGCCGGGGTGGAGACGGTGTACGCCGTCACGCACTCCTCCAACACCGGGCTGATCGCCACCATGCGCAAGCTGGCGGCGCCGCTGGACTACCAGGTCGACGAGGGCACCCTGGTGATCACCGCGCACCTGGCGGAGGCCGCCGAGGAGCTTCCGGTGCCCTGGCAGACCAGGCCGGGACGGTAGGGCTGGACAGGAGGGTTGGACGGTAGGACGGGGCGGTGGGACGGGGCCGCCCGTTCCGCCGGACCCGCGCCGGGACGGGCCGGAGCGCCGGTCCCGGTGCGCGGATCCGGCACCCAAGCGGTCATCGGAAGGTCATTTTTTCACCACATCCTCACCAAGGACCACGACCGCCCCGGGCCGGACGGCACCCCCGCCGTCCGGCCCGGGGCGGTCGTGCCCGGCCACCGGACGCCCGGGAACCACCGGGCCCGGGAACCGCGTCCCCGACGGCGAACGGCCCCTCCGTACACCGTCGACCCTGACGTCGCGTCAGGACGTCCCCACCGGGTCCTCCGGGGGCGTCGCAGCAGGCGGCGCGGGGTCCGGAGCACCGACCCGGGTGGCGGAGTCGGTAGGCTGATCCCGTCCCCGCCGCCCGACGACCCGTTGTCCGGTCCCGGGCGGTGCCGCAGCAAGGAGGAACCACTGAGCATGGCAGGCACCGAATCGGAGCCCACAGGCGCACGCGACGCCTCGCTGCCCGCCCGCGCCAAGATCGCGGTCACGGCCGGCAAGGTGGCCGCCGCCCTCTCCCAGAAGGCGGGCCGAGGCAGCGGCTCGGTGATCGGCGGCAAGATCGCGCTGAGGCTCGACCCCGATCTGCTCGCCACCCTCGCCGACCACCTGGACGTGGTCCTGGTCAGCGCCACCAACGGCAAGACCACCACCACCCGGCTGATCGCCGAGGCGCTGCGCGCCGCCGGCCCGGTGGTCTCCAACGCTCTGGGCGCCAACATGCCGGCCGGCATCACCTCCGCCCTGGCCGGCGGCTCGGAGGCCCGCTTCGGCGTCATCGAGGTCGACGAGAAGTACCTGGCCGGTGTCGCCCGGGACACCCGTCCCAAGGCCATCGCCCTGCTCAACCTCTCCCGCGACCAGCTCGACCGTGCCGCCGAGACGCGGATGATGGCCGAGAAGTGGCGCGAGGGACTGCAGGACACCGAGGCCGTGGTGATCGCCAACGCGGACGACCCGCTGGTGACCTGGGCCGCGTCCTCCTGCAAGAAGGTGGTCTGGGTGGCCGCCGGACAGGCGTGGAAGGAGGACGCCTGGTCCTGCCCCGCCTGCGGCGGCGTGATGCAGCGCCCCGGCGACGACTGGTTCTGCCAGGAGTGCGGCTTCCGGCGCCCCAACCCGCACTGGGCGCTCCAGGGCACCCACGTCATCGACCCGCAGCGCGGCGCCTGGCCGATCCGGCTCCAGCTGCCCGGCCGGGCGAACCTCGCCAACGCCACCAGCTCGGCCGCCGTCGCCGCCGTCTTCGGCGTCTCCCCGCAGGTCGCGCTGGAGCGGATGCAGTCCGTCACCGCGGTGGCCGGCCGCTACGACGTCGTCCAGTACCAGGGCCGCGACATCAGGCTCCTGCTGGCCAAAAACCCGGCCGGCTGGCTGGAGACGTTCTCGCTGATCGACGGCCCGCCCGCGCCGGTCATCCTCTCCGTCAACGCGCTCGACGCGGACGGCACCGACACCTCCTGGCTCTGGGACGTCGACTACGAGCGCCTCGCGGGGCACCCGGTGTTCGTGATGGGCCAGCGCAAGCTGGACCTGGCCGTCCGCCTGGAGGTCGCCGGGCTGCAGTTCCACGTGGTGGACTCGCTGGAGCAGGCCGTCCGGATGGCCCCGCCCGGCCGGATCGAGGCGATCGCCAACTACACCGCCTTCCAGCAGCTGCGGAAGGTCGTGGCCGGCTGATGCCGGTCCAGCAGCCCACAGCACGCACGTCACGCACGGAAGGCCTTCGAGGATGAGTGAGAGCAGCCTGCGCGTGGTCTGGGTCTACCCGGACCTGCTCAGCACGTACGGCGACCGGGGCAACGCCCTGGTCGTGGAGCGCCGGGCCCGCCAGCGCCACCTCAACGTGACCCGGATCGACGTCCGCTCCGACCAGGCGGTCCCCACCAGCGGGGACATCTACCTGATCGGCGGCGGCGAGGACCGGCCGCAGCGACTGGCCGCCGAGCGGCTGCGCAACGACAGCGGCCTGGTCCGGGCCTCGGAGAACGGCGCGATCATCTTCGCCGTCTGCGCCGGCTACCAGATCCTCGGCCACGAGTTCGTCAACGACCTGGGGCAGCGCGAGCCGGGCCTCGGCCTGCTCGACGTCTGGACCGCCCGCGGCGAGGGCGCCCGGTGCGTCGGCGACGTGCTCGCCGACGTGGACCCGCGGCTCGGACTGCCGCAGCTGACCGGGTTCGAGAACCACCAGGGCGTCACCCACCTCGGCCAGGGCGTCCAGCCGCTGGCCCGGGTCACCGCGGGCCGGGGCAACGGCACCGGTGACGGCACCGAGGGCGCCTGGCGGGACACCGTCTTCGGCACCTACCTGCACGGCCCCGTGATGGCGCGGAACCCCGCCGTCGCGGACATGCTGATCAAGCTGGCACTGGACGTCAACGCCCTGCCGCCGGCCGACACCACCTGGTACGACGCGCTGCGCACCGAGCGCATCGCGGCCACTTCGCGCCCCGCGTAGTACGTCCACGGTCCGTTCGCGACGGACCGGGTGCCCGCCATGCGGGCACCCGGTCCACAGGCGGGCCCGAACGTACGACAATGGGGCTGCCGGCTGCACACCCTCCTCGGCAGCAGGCTGCACTTCCGCGCGGGGGCGCCGACGGCGCCGCTCCCGCGTCGGCTCCTGCCCGGCCGGACGCAGGGGTCGTATGCTCGACTGCACGGCCGGTTTCGGATGTTCTGTCCGGATCGGCCGGTCCTTCACCCCACGGCCATCTCCCCGTCGATCCGGCGTGGGAGGCGGCGGTTACGGTGGCGGTTCGTCGTACCAGCCTGTAGTCCGGCCGTTCCTCGGTTCTGCTCGGGAGTTGCAAAGCAATGCGTATTGGAGTGCTGACCAGCGGCGGTGACTGCCCCGGCCTGAACGCGGTGATCCGATCCGTGGTCCACCGGGGGGTGGTCGACCACGGCGACGAGATCATCGGGTTCGAGGACGGCTGGCGCGGTTTCCTTGAGGGCCACCACCGTCCCCTGACCCTCGACTCGGTGAGCGGCATCCTCGCCCAGGGCGGCACGATCCTCGGTTCCTCCCGGGTGCAGCCGAGCCACCTGCGCGACGGCGTCGAGCGCGCCAAGCAGTACTGCGCGGACCTCGGCCTGGACGCGGTGATCCCCATCGGCGGCGAGGGCACCCTGAAGGCCGCCAAGCTGATGAGCGACGCGGGCCTGCCGATCGTGGGCGTGCCGAAGACCATCGACAACGACATCGCCTGCACCGACGTCACCTTCGGTTTCGACACCGCCGTCTCGGTCGCCACCGAGGCGCTGGACCGGCTGAAGACCACCGCCGAGTCGCACCAGCGCGTCATGGTGGTCGAGGTCATGGGCCGGCACACCGGCTGGATCGCGCTCAACGCGGGCATGGCGGCCGGCGCGCACGCGATCGTCGTCCCGGAGCGCCCGTTCCACATCGACAAGCTGACCGCGGTCGTCCGCGAGCGCTTCGACCGGCAGAAGAAGTTCGCCATCGTGGTCTGCGCCGAGGGCGCCAAGCCCGAGGCCGGCACCATGCACTGGGAGGAGGGCAGCCGTGACATCTACGGCCACGAGCGGTTCACCGGGATCGCCACCCAGCTCTCCCGCGAGCTGGAGCACCGGCTCGGCAAGGAGGCCCGCCCGGTGATCCTCGGCCACACCCAGCGCGGCGGCACCCCGACCGCGTACGACCGGGTGCTCGCCACCCGCTTCGGCTGGCACGCGATCGAGGCCGTGCACAAGGGCGCGTTCGGGCACATCACCGCCCTCCAGGGCACCAGCATCAACCTGGTGCCGCTGGGCGAGGCGGTCGCCGAGCTGAAGACCGTGCCGGCCGACCGCTACCTGGAGGCCGAGACGGTCATCTGACCGCTCCGCCCGTCCGGCCGCTCCGCCCGCGGACCGGTGCCCCGGCCCCCGAGTGCATGCTCGGGGGCCGGGGCCTTCGCGTTCCCGGCAGCCGCCCTACCGGGAGCGGATCAGAAGCCGGTGTCGTACGTGTACAGGCTGCTGTGGTCGAGCAGTCCGGCCGGCGTGACGGTGTTCCACGGCTTCATGGTCTCGTTCAGGTCGACCACGTCGGGCGTGCCGGCCGTCGGCAGGTAGGTCGCCCCGGGGTGGCGCTTCTGCCACTCCGACCAGAGCTTGTCGACGAAGCAGTGGTGCAGCCAGAACACCGGGTCGTTGGGCGACATCCCGGTGGCCATCTGGCCGCCCACCCAGACGTGCACCCGGTTGTGCAGGTTGACGCCGCGCCAGCCCTCCAGGTTGTTGCGGAAGCCGGACGAGGAGCTGTTCCACGGCGCGGCGTCGTAGGTGGTGATGGCGAGCACCGACTCGGCGTCGGCCCTGGTCGGCAGCTGGGCCACCCCGGCGCCGAGCTGGCGCCGCAGGTAGGTCCGGCTGTCGATGTTGACGTTGAGCGGCCAGCTGCCCCCGGAGAAGGCGAACGCGCCGGTGGTCACCTGGTTGTCGCCGCTCCTCCCGTTGCCGCCCAGGAAGTCCGCGCCCCAGAGGGACGAGGTGGTCGAGCGGTCGGCCGTCCAGTCCCAGTACGGCAGGTTCACGCTCGGGTCGATGGCCTGGAGCGCCCGCTCGAACTGGAGCAGGTACTGGCGGTGCCACGGCAGGAAGGACGGCGAGCGGTGGCCCGTCCGCTCGCCGTTGTCCACGTCGCTGACGATGAACTGGTTGTGGGTGGTGACGAACGGGTCGTAGCCGCCGGACGCCTTGAGTGCGAGCACGGCGTTGACGAAGGCCCGCTTCTCCTGGGCCGTCAGGGTCGCCTGGTTCTTTCGGACTGCCATGAGTCCCCCCTCGATGATGGTGTGCGGTACGGGTGGCGGACGGACTCAGGCGGTCACGATCGGGACGAGCGTGGCGCCCTGAAGATCGCTGACGGCGGCCCGGGCGAGCGAACGCGGCGTCGCGAAGGTCTGGTAGTGGTTGACGACGCTGATCCAGGTGCCGTCGGCGTTGCGCATCATGTGCAGCTCGTCGCCGTCGATCCGCACCTCGTAGCCGGTGCCGGTGCCCCCGTGCTGGTGACCGCCCCCGGTGACGGGGCGGCCCTGGATGCGGCGCCCCTGGAAGACCTCGTCGAAGGTGTCGGACGCGCCGGGGTCGGCGGCCGTGGCCGACCCGCCGCCCGGGCCGGCCACCCCGATCACGACGGTGCCGGCGGCGACCGTCAGCGCGGCTGCGGCCCCCTGCAGCATCCGACGACGGGTGAGCTCCGACGCATGGGTCTCTTCGGACATGGTGATACCCCCCTCAGGTGCCCTGCATTGTTGTTAGGGCACCGTTCACGAACGATTGTTTAATCGTTAATCAGAGGCGATTTCGTGATCGCACTCCCTGTTTCGATGCTCGCAAGGCTTTTTGACCTAGGGAACAGCCACTCGGCGGGGGTGCGGATGGTTGCGTACGAATCCAGTCAAATTTCGGTCGCGACCGAACGGACCTCGAACCGGAACGGACGGACACCGGCGGGCCGCACGGTGCGACGCCCGTCACGTCCGGCTAGCGTGACGATGCGCCGGACCACCGCCGGCGCAGGCCACCCGGGAAGGAAACAGCGATGAAGATCCTCGCGTACGGCGTCCAGGCGGACGAGCGGCCGCTCCTGGAGGAGGCGTTCGCGGACCGGCACGAACTGCGCTGCCTGGACCTCTTCCTCAACCGCGACACCGCCCCGCTGGCCGCCGGCCACCCTGCGGTGAGCAGCAGCGTCAACGCTGAGCTGGACGCCGAGACGCTCGCCCTGCTCGCCGCCGGCGGGACCGAGCTGATCGCCCAGCGCTCCACCGGTTTCAACAACATCGACCTGGAGGCCGCCGCCGAGCTGGGACTGACGGTCGCCCGCGTCTCCTTCTACAGCCCCTACGCGGTCGCCGAGCACGCCTGGACGCTGGCCCTGGCCGTCAACCGCCGCCTCACCCGCGCCGCGAGCCGCTCGCGCGAGTTCGACTTCCGGCTGGACGGCCTGCTCGGCCGGGACGTGCACGGCATGACGGTCGGCGTGATCGGCACCGGCAAGATCGGCGAGTGCTTCGCCCGGATCGCGCACGGCTTCGGCACCGAGCTGCTCGGCTGGGACATCGCCCCCAACCCGGCCTGTCTGGATCTCGGCATGACCTACACCGAACTGCCCGAGCTCCTCTCCCGCGCCGACCTCATCAGCCTGCACGTCCCGCTGCTGCCCGCCACCCACCACCTGATCGACGCCGCCGCGCTGGCCCGGATGAAGGACGACGCCATCCTGGTCAACTCCAGCCGCGGCGGTCTGGTCGACAGCGCGGCCCTGGTCGAGACGCTGCGGGCCGGCCGGCTCTCCGGCGTCGGCCTGGACGTCTACGAGGAGGAGACCGGCGTCTTCTTCACCGACCGCTCGATCCAGGGGATCGCCG
>NZ_JAQYWZ010000302.1:0-419 GCF_036290945.1 Streptomyces sp. BE303 | reverse complement strand
GCCGACCTGCTCGCCGCGGAGCGTCAGCGGGTCGTCCCCGGCCCGTTCGAACGCCTCCCACGACGTCTCCAGCAGCAACCGCTGCTGCGGGTCCATCGCCAGCGCCTCGCGCGGCGAGATCCCGAACAGCCGCGCGTCGAACTCACCGGCGGCGGACACGTAGCCGCCGTCCCGGGTGTTCGTGGTGCCGGGGTGCTCCGGGTCCGGGTGGTAGAGGGCTTCCAGGTCCCTGCCGCGGTCCGTGGGGAACCCGCCCATGGCGTCGGTCCCGGAGGACTGCAGGTCCCAGAGGTCCTCCGGGGTGTCGGCCCCGCCCGGGTAGGGTCATGGGTTCCGGCGGATGACGTTGGGATCGTGGTTGAGCGGGGCGGCAGGTGCGGCGGGTACCGCCGCCGCTGCCCGTCCGACGACGAGCCTTT
>NZ_JAQYWZ010000301.1:0-77360 GCF_036290945.1 Streptomyces sp. BE303 | reverse complement strand
CACGGTCAGGCGGGCGTTACGGTGGGACACGAAGACCTCCGGTGCGGTGCAGTCCTAGACAGCTCCACCACACCGGAGGTCTTTACGTTTGATCAAGCCCGACCACTGTCAACAACGCTCGTGATCAATACAGCTAGCCGGCTCCCGCCCGTCAGGCGGCGTCCACGGGCACGGCCAGCTCGGCGAGCATCGCCTCGCGGAAGCGCAGGGTGCCGGCCAACCGGGCGAAGGTCTCGCCCCAGGCGGTGCCGGGCGCGGCGTCGGTGGCCAGTGCCTCGACGGCGTCGGCGGTCCGGGGGGAGAGCGCGCGCTCGGTCATGCCGAGCACCCCGCTGTGGCTCCACGGGTAGGCGCCGGACGCGGCGGCCCGGGCCAGTGCGGTCACCACGGCGGTGGAGAGCGGCGGCGTCCACGGGGTCGCGCAGGCACCGAGCAGCTGGAAGGCCTCGCCCAGGCCGTGCGCCTCGATGAAGGCGGCCGTCCAGGCGGCCCGTTCGGCGGGCGGGAGCACGGCGAGCAGCTTGGCGGGGGCGCCGGTGGTGCGGGCGCTCCGTGCGGTCCGGCCGGGACCGGGCAAGGGGGAGGGCGCGGGGCCGAGCAGCGCGCGCGCCCAGTCGGCGTCCTGCTGGCGGACGGCGGCCCGGGCCCAGGCTTCGCGCAGGTCGTCGGCCCAGGTGCTGCTGGTCTCGTCGATGGAGTCGCCGACCCGCAGGGTGAGCAGCCGGGCGGGCGCCAGGCCGGTGTGCCCCGGCCAGACGGCGAGCGGCGCGGCGGCGATCACCTCGCCGAACCACCAGGCCCGTTCGCCGCGCCCGGTGGGCGACTGGGGCGGTATGCCGTCGCGCTGCATGGCCGCGTCGCACTCGGCGGGCGGGGTGACCAGCAGGTGGGTGCCGTGCTCGGAGAGGTGGACGGCGGCGCGGGCGCGCTCGGCCATCCGGGCGGCGAGCGCGGAGCCGGGGAGCGTGGAGAGCAGCTCGGCGGCGGTGGCCCGGACGTTCTTGCTGCGGTCGCCGAGCGCCGCCTCCAGGAAGGGTTCGTCGGCGGGCGAGAGGCCCTCCTGGAGGGCGTCCAGGAACAGCAGCCGGTCCTCGGCGCGCTCGGTGGGCCAGGTGCTCCGCAGCAGGGCGAGGCCGGCGGCCGGCTCCCGGCGGCGGAGCAGGGTCAGATGGGTGACGCGCTCGGCGAACAGTCCCTCGTGCCAGAGGTGGTCGTCCCCGGTGGCCGGGCCGGGGCTCTCCGGCGCCCCGGCGGCGGTGCGCAGGACGAACCGCCAGTCCGGGTTGAGGCCGGCGAGCCAGCGGCCGAGCGGGCCGGCCAGCGCGACCGCGTCGGGGCGCAGCTCGCTGCGGGCCCGGGCGGCGTCCAGCAGGGCGGGGACGGTGGCGGCGGGCGGGCGGAAGCCGCGGGCGCGGGCGGTGGCCAGCCACTGCGGGAGCAGCTCGCCGAGGTTGGCGAGGACGCCGCCGCCGGTGCCGCGGCTGGAGAGCAGCAGGGCGAGGCGGCGGGCGGCCGGGGCCGGCAGTTCGGGGCGGCCGTCCTCGGGGGCGGGTGCTGCGGGCGGCCCGGCGGCGGGGGTGGGGAGCGCACCGGCGCGGCGGCGGACCGTCTCCAGCGCGGCGAGTTCGAGCAGCGCGGCGGCCGGGTCGGTGCGGTCGACCTCGTGGGCGTACGGGGCGGACTGGTCCGGCGCGGGGAGCGGGCGGCGGTCGGTGCCGAGCAGGGCGGCGGTGTGCAGGGACTCCCAGGGGTCGGGCACGGGGGCTCCTCCGGTGAGGCGGTCGGTCGACATCAGGCGGTGGTGAGGCCGATCGGGCGGCCGTCCGGGCCCCAGGCGGTGACGGGGGCGAAGCCGCGGTGGCCGTACTCGCCGAAGACGGTGAGCGGGCGGCCGGTGGAGACGGCGGCGAGACGCCAGAGGGCGGCCTCCGGGGTGGCGGCGCGGTGGACCGGGAGGGTGTGCCGTCCGTCGGTGAGGTGCCAGCCCTCGGGGGAGAGGACGGGGACGACGTCGGTGAGGGTGGTCGGCCAGGCGTCCAGCCAGGGGTCGTCGGCGACGGCGGTGCCGTAGCCGGCGACGGCCTCGGCGACGGTCAGACCGGTCGGCGGGCCGTCGGGGGCGGCCTCGGGGGCGCCGTACCGGGTGCCGAGGGCGGCCCGCAGCGGGCGGGCGCCGGGGTGGAAGGCCAGCTCGGCCTCGACCAGCCGGCCGGTGGGCAGGGCGAGGTCGGGGGCCTGACCGGGGCGGCCGAAGGCGAGCAGCAGGGCGGGCCGGCCGGTCTTGGCGCCGCGCAGCCAGAGCCGCCGGGTGGTGAGCCGGTCGTCGGAGCCTCCCTCCATCGGGGACGTCCGGCTGCCGAGGACCAGCCAGCGGTCGCGGACGGTGGGACCGGCCAGCAGGTCGGCGGCGTCGGTGGTGTAGCCGAGCCTGGCGCGGACGGTGGCGGCGAGCGGCGCGGGCAGTTCGTCGACCCGGGTGGCGGCGGTGGCGAGCAGGTGGAGCATGGCGTATTCCTCCAGGAGGCCGTGGGGCGGGGCGGAGTCGAGCTCGCGGACACGGGTGGCCAGACCGGGTGCCTGGGCGTCCACCATGCGCGCGGCGACCTCCTCCCAGGGGCCGGCGGCGGACTGGTCGGCGAGGCCGTGCCGGACCCGGTCGGCCAGCCGCAGCCGCAGTTCGGCGGCGCCCGCCGCGACGCGGGCGGAGCGCTTCTCGGCGCGTCGGCGGGCGGCGGCCGGGTCGGCGGGGGTCTCCGCCTTCACGGCGGGCCGCTCGGCGCGGTCCTGGCGGTCCTTCAGCCACTCGGCGGCCCAGTCGGCGGGTTCGGCGGCGGCGGGCACGGCGTCGGGGGCGGAGCTCCAGAGCAGGAGGAGACCGAGCGCGTGCTTGCACGGGAACTTCCGGCTCGGGCAGCTGCACCGGTAGGCGGGCGTGGCGAGTTCGACGACCGTCCGGTACGGCGTGCTGCCGCTGCCCCGGCACTCGCCCCAGACCGCGTCACCGTCGCTGCCCGTGGCCGACCAGGGTGCGGGCGCCGAGAGCTTGCCCGCGGCCTTCTTCGAGGTGGCGTCGGGCGCCAGGGACAGGACGTGTTCGGTGCTCCAGCGATCCTCCATGCCGACGACGGTAGGCGGGGGGACTGACAGTCGGGCGGCCCGAACTGAGGTCCGGTCAGGATTGTCAGTGGTCCGGTGCAGGGTGGTTCCCACAGGCCGGGACGCCGACCTGGCTCCCCCCGACGACTCGCCGCCCCGCCACCCGTGTGCCCGGCGGCCGACCCGAAGGAGTCCCGATGACCGACGTCACGACCGACGTCCTGCGGCAGCACGCCGAGGACGCCTTCGCCGCCGAGCTGGCCGCGCTGGCCGGACAGGACGACCGTCCGCGTCCGGAGCGCTGGAGCCTGTCGCCGTGGGCGGTCGCCACCTACCTGTTGGGCGGCGAACTCCCGGACGGCACCGTGATCACGCCCAAGTACATCGGCCCGCGCCGGGTGGTCGAGGTCGCCGTCACGACGCTGGCGACCGACCGGGCGCTGCTGCTGCTCGGTGTGCCCGGCACCGCCAAGACCTGGGTGTCCGAGCACCTCGCCGCGGCGATCAGCGGTGACTCCACCCTGCTGGTCCAGGGCACCGCCGGTACCCCGGAGGAGGCCGTCCGGTACGGCTGGAACTACGCGCAGCTGCTCACCAACGGGCCCAGCCGGGAGGCGCTCGTGCCCTCGCCGCTGATGCGGGCGATGGCGGACGGGAAGATCGCCCGGGTCGAGGAACTGACCCGCATTCCGGCGGACGTCCAGGACAGTCTGATCACCATCCTGTCGGAGAAGACGCTGCCGATCCCGGAGCTGGGCTCGGAGACGCAGGCCGTCCGGGGCTTCAACCTGATCGCCACCGCCAACGACCGGGACCGGGGCGTGAACGAGCTGTCGAGCGCCCTGCGCCGCCGCTTCAACACCGTGGTGCTGCCGCTGCCGGGGTCGCTGGAGGAGGAGGTCGACATCGTCACCCGCCGGGTCGAGCAGCTCGGCCGCTCCCTGCAACTGCCCGAACTGCCGGGCGGCGCCGAGGAGATCAGGCGCGTGGTGACCGTGTTCCGGGAGCTGCGGGCCGGGATCACCGCCGACGGCCGGACCAAGGTGAAGACGCCCAGCGGCACCCTCTCCACGGCCGAGGCGATCTCGGTGGTCACCAACGGCCTGGCACTCGCCGCCCACTTCGGCGACGGCGTGCTCCGGGCCGGCGACGTCGCTGCCGGCGTGATCGGTGCCGTGGTCCGCGACCCCGTCGCCGACCAGGTGGTCTGGCGCGAGTACGTCGAGGGCGTGGTCCGCGAGCGGGACGGCTGGAAGGACTTCTACCGCGCCGCCCGCGAGAACGCCCGCTGACCAGCACGACCGGAACCGACATCGGGAGGGAGGGCGCGATGAGCGCAGAGGTGACGCTGCTCGGCGTACGGCACCACGGGCCGGGCTCGGCCCGCGCGGTGGCCGCCGCGCTGGAACTGCTGCGGCCGGACGCGGTGCTGGTCGAGGGCCCGCCGGAGGCCGATCCGATCCTCGGACTGGCCGCCGACAAGGAGATGGTGCCGCCGGTCGCCCTGCTGGCCCACGCGGCGGACGACCCGGCCCGGGCGGCGTTCTGGCCGTACGCCGCGTTCTCGCCGGAGTGGGTGGCGATCCGGTACGCGGCCGAACTCGGCGTCCCGGTGCGCTTCATCGACCTGCCGGCCGCCTACGGCTTCGCCGGCTCCGAGCCCTCGGAGCCCCCCGAGGGCGACGCGGACGGCGGCGCGGACGGGGGCGTCGCGGAGGCGGACCCCGGCCTCCGGCGCGACCCGATCGCCAGGCTGGCCGAGGCGGCCGGCCACGACGACCCGGAGCGCTGGTGGGAGGACGTCGTCGAGCACCGGCTGCCCGGCGCCGACGCCCTCGCGCCCTTCGAGGCCGTCGCCGAGGCGATGACGGCGCTGCGCGAGGACGGCGGCGGCGTCACCCGGCACGACGAACAGCGCGAGGCGCACATGCGCCAGCAGATCCGCGCCGCCCGCCGGGCCGGCCACCGGCGGATCGCCGTGGTCTGCGGGGCCTTCCACGTCCCCGCACTGGCCGTCATGCCCACCGTGGCGCACGACCGGGCGGTGCTCGCCGGACTGCCGAGGAAGGTCCGGACCGAGATCACCTGGGTGCCCTGGACGCACCGCCGGCTCTCCCAGCTCAGCGGCTACGGCGCCGGGATCGTCTCCCCGGGCTGGTACCACCACCTCTTCCGGGCCGAGGGCGACCCGCTGCCCGAGTGGCTCACCCGGGCCGCCGGTCTGCTCCGCGCCGAGGACCACCCGGTCTCCTCCGCCCACGTCATCGAGGCCGTCCGGCTGGCCCGCGCGCTCGCCGTCATGCGCGGCCGCCCGCTCGCCGGGCTCACCGAGGCGCTGGACGCCGTCCGGTCGGTGATGTGCGACGGCTCGGACGTCGCCCTGGCCCTGGTCCGGGACCGGCTGGTGATCGGCGACGCGCTCGGCGAGGTGCCCGACGGCGCGCCGGCCGTCCCGCTCCAGCGCGACCTCACCCGCTGGCAGCGCACGTTGCGGCTCAAGCCCGAGGCCGAGCCGCGCGAGCTGGACCTCGACCTGCGCAAGGAGAACGACGCGGCCCGCTCCCGGCTCCTGCACCGGCTCCGCCTGCTCGGCGTCGACTGGGGCGTACCGGCGCGGTCCGCGGTGGCCTCCACCGGGACGTTCCGGGAGAGCTGGCGACTCTGCTGGCAGCCCGAGTTCGCCGTCCGGATCGCCGAGGCCGCCCAGTGGGGCACCACCGTCGAACGGGCCGCCGCCGGCAAGGCGGTCGGCACCGCCCGCGCCGCCGTCGAACTCGCCGAACTCACCTCCCTCGTCGAGTCCTGCCTGGTGGCCGGGCTGGCCGACGCGCTGCCCGAGGTGATGCGGGTGCTCGCCGACTGCGCAGCCCTCGACACCGACGTCGTCCACCTCGCCCGCGCGCTGCCCGCCCTGGTCCGCGCGCTGCGCTACGGAGACGTCCGGGGCACCGACCACGGCGCGCTCGACGAGGTGGCCGGCGGGCTCGCCGACCGGATCTGCATCGGTCTGCCGCCCGCCTCCACCGGCCTGGACGCGGCGGGCGCGGCACTGATGCGCGGCCACCTCGACGAGGCGCACGGCGCGATCGGCCTGCTGGACGAGGCCGGCGGCCTCGCCGACCGGTGGGCCGACACGCTGCGCGCGCTCGCCCGGCGCGAGCCGGCGGGCGGACCGGCCACCGGTGTCCCCGGCCTGCTCCGGGGGCGGGCCGTCCGGCTGCTGCTGGACGACGGCCGGCTCGACCCGGAGGAGGCCGGCCGGCGGCTCGGCCTGGTCCTCTCCGCCGCCGGCAGCCCGGCGGACGCGGCCGGTTGGATCGAGGGCTTCCTCACCGGCGGCGGCGCCCTGCTGCTCCACGACCCGCGCCTGCTGGGCCTGCTCGACGCCTGGCTGGCCGGCGTGTCGGTGGACACCTTCACCGACGTGCTGCCCCTGCTCCGCCGGACCTTCGCCACCCTGGAGACGGGCGTCCGCACCACCGTGGGCAGCCGGGTGGCGGCCGGACCGCTCGACGCCGAACCGGCCGGACCGGCCGACGGCACGGTCGAGCTGGACCCGGCCAGGGCGCAGGCGGCCCTGCCCGCGGTCGCCCTGCTGCTCGGCCTGGCTCCGGCCCCGGACCGCCCCGGCCACCGGCCGAGGATCCCCCGGCAGGCCGGGGCCCGCGACACCTGATCCGCGTTCGACCGCGAAGGAGCACCCGATGGCAGCCACCACCGCAGGCACCACCCCCGGTGCCACCCCCCTCGACGCCGACGAGCGGCTCCGCCGCTGGCGACTGGTCCTCGGCGGCGAGGCGGACGGCACCGGCCGGACCCTGCGCGGCCGGGACGCCGCGATCGACGGCGCGCTCGCCGCGCTCTACCGGGGCACCCCGGAGGAGGGCCGCGCCGTCGGCCGGACCGGCCGGCGGGCCGCGGGCCTGGGCGGCTCGGCCCCGCAGGTGGCCCGCTGGCTGGGCGACATCCGGGAGTACTTCCCGGCCACCGTCGTCCAGCTGATGCAGCAGGACGCCATCACCCGGCTCGGGCTGGAGCAGCTGCTGCTGGAGCCGGAGATGCTGGAGGCCGTCGAGCCGGACGTCCACCTGGTCGGCACCCTGCTCTCGCTCAAGCACGCGCTGCCCGAGACCACCCGCGAGACCGCCCGCGCGGTGGTCGGCAAGGTCGTCGCCCGGCTGGAGCGCCGGCTCGCCGACCGCACCCGGGCCACCCTCGGGGGCGCGCTGGACCGCAGCGCCAGGGTCAACCGGCCGCGCCACCGCGACATCGACTGGGACCGCACCGTCCGGGCCAACCTGAAGAACTACCTCCCCGAGTACGGCACCGTCGTCCCCGAGCGGCTGGTCGGCCACGCCCGGGCGCAGCGCGCGGTGAGGAAGGACGTCATCCTCTGCATCGACCAGTCCGGCTCCATGGCGCCTTCGGTGGTGCACTCGGCGGTCTTCGGCGCGGTGCTCGCCTCGATGAAGAGCCTCGACACCCGCTTGGTCGTCTTCGACACCTCGGTGGTCGACCTCACCGAGCAGCTGGCCGATCCGGTCGACGTGCTGTTCGCCACCCAGCTGGGCGGCGGCACCGACATCAACCGCGCGCTCGCCTACTGCCAGTCCAGGATCACCCGGCCGTCGGAGACGATCGTGGTGCTGATCAGCGACCTCTACGAGGGCGGCATCCGGGACGAGATGCTCAAGCGGGTCGCCGTGATGAAGGCGGCGGGGGTCCAGTTCATCGCGCTGCTGTCGCTGTCCGACGAGGGCGCGCCCGCCTACGACCACGCGCACGCCGCCGCCCTGGCCGCGCTGGGAGCCCCGGCCTTCGCCTGCACGCCCGACGTCTTCCCGGAGATCATGGCCGCGGCGATCGAGAAGCGCCCGGTCCCGGTCCCGGACCAGGGGGCGTGAACGAGGCGCGTGAACGAGGTACGTGATCGGGGGCCGGACCAGGGGGGGCGTTAACGCTGCGGAGCCGGGTTCACCCGGACGAGGGAAGGAGTGGCACGGCTCGGCTGACCCGCCGGTCAGAGCGCCCGGCGTGCGCCCGTAGGCTTTCTGTGATGGTTCTCACCAAAGACGGGCCGGTCCCGGGCGAAACACGCCCGTCGTACGGCGATAACCTGCCAGACGGACGTGACGCGCGTGTTGATTGACGTGTGCGCCCGTGGCTGTGTGGGCCGCAAGGCCGTACCTCTGCGTACCCGCACCGCCCCGACGACCCGCAGCGAAGATCCTGCCGTGGCACGCTCGTAGAGACACAATCCGCGACCACGAACAAGGACAAACACGTGGACCTGTTCGAGTACCAGGCGAGGGACATCTTCGCCAAGCACGGCGTGCCCGTGCTTGACGGTGATGTCATCGAGACCGCCGCAGACGCTGCCGCCATCGCGGAGCGCTTCGGCGGCCGCGCCGTCGTCAAGGCTCAGGTGAAGGTGGGTGGCCGAGGCAAGGCCGGTGGCGTCAAGCTCGCCGCCGACCCGGCGGACGCCGTCGCCAAGGCCGGGGCGATCCTCGGCATGGACATCAAGGGCCACACCGTTCACAAGGTGATGCTGGCCCAGACCGCGGACATCAAGGAGGAGTACTACGTCTCCTTCCTGCTCGACCGCACCAACCGCACCTTCCTGGCCATGGCCAGCGTCGAGGGCGGTGTGGAGATCGAGGTCGTCGCGGAGCAGAACCCGGAGGCGCTCGCGAAGATCCCGGTCGACGCCAACGAGGGTGTGACCCCGGAGAAGGCCGCCGAGATCGTCGCCGCCGCGAAGTTCCCGGCCGAGATCGCCGACCAGGTCGCCGATGTCCTGCAGAAGCTCTGGGTCGTCTTCATCAAGGAGGACGCCCTCCTCGTCGAGGTCAACCCGCTGATCAAGTCCGGTGACGGCAAGATCATCGCGCTCGACGGCAAGGTCTCCCTGGACGAGAACGCCGAGTTCCGCCAGCCGGAGCACGAGGCGCTCGAGGACAAGGCCGCGGCCAACCCGCTGGAGGCCGCCGCCAAGGCCAAGGGCCTCAACTACGTCAAGCTCGACGGCGAGGTCGGCATCATCGGCAACGGCGCGGGTCTCGTCATGAGCACCCTCGACGTGGTCGCCTACGCGGGCGAGAACCACGGCGGCGTCAAGCCCGCCAACTTCCTCGACATCGGCGGCGGTGCCTCCGCCGAGGTGATGGCGAACGGCCTGGAGATCATCCTGGGCGACCCCGACGTCAAGTCGGTCTTCGTCAACGTCTTCGGTGGCATCACCGCGTGCGACGCCGTCGCCAACGGCATCGTGCAGGCCCTGGAGCTGCTCGCGTCGAAGGGCGAGGCCGTCACCAAGCCGCTCGTCGTCCGCCTCGACGGCAACAACGCGGAGCTGGGTCGCAAGATCCTCGACGACGCCAACCACCCGCTGGTCCAGCGCGTGGACACCATGGACGGTGCGGCCGACCGCGCCGCCGAGCTGGCCAACAAGTAAGGAAGGGGACTTTCACACCATGGCTATCTTCCTTACCAAGGACAGCAAGGTCATCGTTCAGGGCATGACCGGCTCCGAGGGCATGAAGCACACCCGCCGCATGCTCGCCTCCGGCACCCAGATCGTCGGCGGTGTCAACCCGCGCAAGGCCGGCACCACGGTCGACGTCGACGGCACCGACGTGCCCGTCTTCGGCACCGTCGCCGAGGCCATCGAGAAGACCGGTGCCGACGTCACCGTCATCTTCGTGCCGCCGAAGTTCACCAAGGACGCCGTCGTCGAGGCCATCGACGCCGAGATCGGCCTGGCCGTCGTCATCACCGAGGGCGTCCCGGTGCACGACACCGCCGCCTTCTGGGCCCACGCCGGCTCGAAGGGCAACGTGACCCGGATCATCGGCCCGAACTGCCCCGGTCTGATCAGCCCCGGACAGTCGAACGCCGGCATCATCCCGGCCGACATCACCAAGGCCGGCAAGATCGGCCTGGTCTCGAAGTCCGGCACCCTGACCTACCAGCTCATGTACGAGCTGCGCGACATCGGCTTCTCCTCGGCCGTGGGCATCGGCGGTGACCCGGTCATCGGCACCACCCACATCGACGCCCTCAAGGCGTTCCAGGAGGACCCGGAGACCGAGCTCATCGTCATGATCGGTGAGATCGGCGGCGACGCCGAGGAGCGTGCGGCGGCCTACATCGCCGAGCACGTCACCAAGCCGGTCGTCGGCTACGTCGCGGGCTTCACCGCCCCCGAGGGCAAGACCATGGGCCACGCCGGCGCCATCGTCTCCGGCTCCTCGGGCACCGCCCAGGCGAAGAAGGAGGCCCTTGAGGCCGCCGGTGTCAAGGTCGGCAAGACGCCGTCCGAGACCGCCCGCCTGGCGCGTGAGCTGTTCAAGGGCTGACGCTCCTGCTCATGTCGAGCGCCCCCGTCCGGTGATCCGGGCGGGGGCGCTCGCCTTTTCCGGGGCCGTCGCCCGGCCCCGGCGGCCGGGGTTCAGCGACCGGCCGCGCACGGGTGCAGTGCCCAGTCGTGGCACGGGTGGGGACCGACGGCCACCGTGCCCGGCGGCGGCAGCGCCTCGGCCGCCCGCCCCGCCGTCGGCGGCCGGTACGGATCGTCGGGCCGGGGCGGCGGCGGATCCATCACCACCGGCTCCAGGCCCGGGGTCGGCGAGCACCAGAGGCTGCGGATCCCGGAGGGCGCCCCGTCCGGGAGCAGCGGGAGCAGCGCCTCGGGCTCCGTCGCGAGCGTCGGGACCGGCGCGCAGAGCACCGGCGGCGGCGCATCGGCCGGCCGGAACAGCTCCCCGGGCCCGCCGCCCGCGAGCGTCGCCGCCACCGCGCCGCCCACCGCCACCGTGAGCAGCGCCGCCGCCCCCGTCCGGCCCGCGTTCACCAGCCCGTGCCGGGCCCGCAGCAGCGGCACCGGCGGGCGGTGCGGCTCCGGGGCCCCGCGCACCGCCGCCCGGTGCAGCAGCCCGCTCAGCCGGTCGGCGAACCCGTCCGCCGCCGGGTCCGTCCCGACCAGGTCCGGCACCCAGTGCGCCAGCGACGTCCGGGCCGCCCAGACCCGGCCCTCGGCCGCCGCCACCGTCGACTCCACCTCGACCGCCACCGCGTCGGCCGGCAGGCCCAGGCCGTCGTGCAGCACCAGTGCCCGGCGCTGCGGGCGGGAGAGTCGCCGGAGCGCCTTCAGCAGCGCGCGGTCGCGGTCGGTGAGGCGGTCGTGGTCCGGGAGCACCGCCTGGGACTCGTCGGCCGGGCGCACCTTGATCCGCCGGTGCGGCAGTCGCCAGGCGTGCGCCCGCCGGGGCCCGCCCCGGTGCCACGGCGAGAGGGCCAGCTCGAACGCCCGCGTCCGCACCCACCGCTCCGGCGCGCCCGCCGCGACCACCTCCGTCCACCGCCGCCGCGCCTCCCCGAACGCGCGCCCGACGCAGTGCACGGCCCGGTGCTTGCAGGTGGTGAGCAGGAACGTCTGCTGCACGAGCCGGGTGTGCGTCCTCTCGTACAGCTCCTCGAAGGAGCCCGCGCCGGTGTCCGCGCCGGCGCCCTGGTCGACGGTCGGGTCGGTGTGCGGGCCGCTGACGGTGGGAGCGTCCGCGCCGGAGCCGGTGCTCGCCGCTGCCGGACGGCGCCCGTCGGCGGCCGGCGGCGGGCCGGCCTCGTCGGCGGACGCGGTGGGGATGCCCGCCGCCGGGCGTTCGGCGGGGCGGCGGCCGGGGGTGGTCGTCCCACCCTCCCCGGCCTGCGCGGGGGCGGCGGGCCGGGCGCCGGGGGCCGCCGACGGGTCGGCGGCGGGCCGATCGGGCCGCTTGCCCGGTGCGGCACCCGGTGCAGGGGCGCCGGGGCGCGCGGGGGCCGGCCCGGCGGCCGTCGGCTCGTCGTCCTTGCTGTCGTTGTCGGTGCCGGTGCCGGCCGACTGCTTCCCGGGGGCCGGGGCCGACCCGGCCGCCGGGACGGCCCGGCCGCCGGGTGCGTCGCTCCCGGCCCCCGGGGCGGCCGTACCGGCTGACGTCCGGTCGGCCCGGGTCGCCGGTGCGGGTGTGTCGGGGGCCGGGCGACCGTCGGCAGCCGGGTCGCCGGTGCGGACACCTCCCGGGGCGGCGCCGCCGGCCGGGTCCGGCGCCGGGTCGGGGTCGGCCGCCGGGACAGCCTTCGACACGGCCGTCGGCGTCTCTGCTGCCGATGCCGACGTCAATGCCGACGTCGACCTTTCGGGCCCTACGGGGCCCAGCAGGGCGGCGAAGGCGACGATCTCGGCCTGGGTGCGGGTGCCGAGCTTGCGCAGGGCCCGGTGCTGGTAGCTGCGGGCGGTGGTCGGGGTGACTCCGAGTGCGGTAGCGGTCTCGGCGAGGTCCCGGCCGGCCGCGAGGTGGGCGAAGGCCTCGGCCTCACGGGCCGTCAACCGGCCGAGCAGCCGTGCGGCCTCCTCCTGCGGCGCGGTTCCCGAGGGCGTCTCCTTCGGCGGGGCCTTGGCGGTCCCGGACCGGCCGCGTCCGGCCTTGGCCTTGCCGGGGCGGCCTTTCGCGCCGGCGTTCTGCGGTGAGGGTGGGGGGGTCGGCTGGCTGGTGGGGCGCTCGGCGGTCGGGGGCTTGGTCATCAGACGCTCCGGGCCGGGTCGGTGGCGGCGGCGTGAGGGCAGGGTCTGAAAATGCGCATAAGCCAATAATCTGGGACACCCCGGCGGTTTGCCTCTTCACGGAGCATGGCGAGTCGCCTTGGCACGATGAGCCGCATGACGCAGCTGATGGGCCGTCCGATCCTCGAAGTGCCGGGCGAACTGGGCGCCAGACCGGTGTTGTCCGCCCTGCTGGCGGGGGTCCGGACCGCCCTGATCGGGCTGGCCGCCGTCGCCGTCCCGGTGCTCGGGCTCTGGGTGGTGACCCCGTACGCGGACGACGGTGCGACCGGGGCGGCGCGACTGGCGGGGGCGCTCTGGCTGCTCGGACACGGGGCGCCGGTGCTGCGCGGGGCGTCCGAGGCTCCGCTGACGGTGACCCCGCTGCTGCTCGGACTGCTGACGACGGTCCAGCTGTACCGCGCGGGTGCGCGGACGGGAGCCGGCGGGGCGGGGCGGATCCGGCGGGGCGGCGCGTTCGCGGTCTGGGCCGGTTACTGCGCGGTGGCGGTCGGGGTGGTGGCGCAGTGCGCGGGTGCGGGGGAGTTCCGCGCGCGGGTGCTGCCGGATCTGCTGGTCGTCGCGGCACTGGCCGGGGCGGCGACGGCGGCGGGTGCCCGTCGCGGGGAGCCGGTGCGCCTGCCGTCGGGTGGGTGGGAGCGCGTGCTGGCCCGGTTGCCGGGGCCGGTCCGGCCGCCGGCGGTGATTCGTCCGGTGGGGGGATCGGAGACGGTCCGGGTGGCGGTGCTGGCGGCCGGGGCTGGGCTGCTGGCGGCGGGCTCGGCGGTGCTGGCCGGGGCGGCTCTGCTGGCAGCGGTGGACGGCGGCGATCGTCCGGCGGCGGCACTGGCGGGTGGCCCGGCGGCGGTCGCGGGGACGGTGCTGCTCGGCGTGGTGCTGCTGCCGAACGCGGTGCTGTGGGGTGCGGCGTACGCGCTCGGGCCGGGGTTCGCGGTGGGCACGGGAGCGGTGGCCGCGCCGACGCGGACGGTCCTCGGGCCGGTGCCGGAGTTCCCGCTGCTCGCGCTGCTGCCGGACCCGGGGGCGGGCGGTTGGCGGCTGCTGGTCTGCCTGCTGCCCGTGGCGGCGGGGGTGGTGCCGGGGCTCCTGCTGGGCCGGGTGGCGGCGGCCGGCGGACGCCCGGAGGGCCCGGCGGAGGCCGAGGCGGCAGCGGGGGCGCCGGAGCGGAGGCGGGGCGAGGAGACCGGGCCGGGTCCGAGGCCGCCGTGGCACGCGTCCGCCACGGTGACGGCGGTGCTGGCGGTCGCACTGCTGACCGGCGGCGGGGCGGGGCTGCTCGGCTGGCTCTCCGGCGGGGCGCTGGCGGGCGGGCGGATGGCCTGGCTCGGCCCGGTGCCGTGGTCGACGGGGTTGGCCGCGACGGTCTGGGTGGCGGTGGTGGCGGGTCCGATCGCGTTGGTGACCCGGGGCCGCGCCCTGCGGGCGTCCGCCGGGCGGACCGGGACCGGCGCGCTCGTCCTCACCGCGCGCCGGGGCGTGCTGCTGCTGCGCGCCCGGTCGTACGCCGCGGTGGTCCGGTTGTCCGGCCGGGCGGGCCGCACGGAGTGAGTCGCGGCAGGGACCGGCCGGAACGGGCCCGTGCCGGCGTCCCGGCATCGACCCCCTGCCGCCGGACACCGACCGCGGACGGCGGTCCGCCCTCGGACCGCAGGGCCCTCCGACCGCAGGGCCCTCCGACCGCAGGGCCCTCGGACCGCCGGCCCTCCGACCTCGACCGAGGGCCGCGCCGCAACGCGCGCCGGCCGCCGGCCGGGTGTCGCCTACTCGCTCGTCTTGGTGATGTCCACGTACCACTGCGGTGCGAGCTTGTCGCAGCCGTCGACCGCGCTGGAGGTCAGCGAGTCCTGGACGCAGGTGACGTAGTCGTTGTAGTAGACCGCGAGACCGAGCACCGAGGAGACGAAGACCACCGTCATCGCCCCGGTGAGGATGCCGGCCAGGGCGGCCGGGGTCAGGGGGTTGGGCGTGGAGGGCTCCGACGGCGCCTGACCTGCCGATCCCCCGCCCGCCGTACCCGCGCCGGAGCTCTGCTTGGGGGCCCGCATGGCGGAGACGCCCCAGAAGACGGCGAGCGCGCCGACGAACAGCGCGACGTAGTGCAGCGACGCGAAGGCGCAGACCAGCGAGATCATGCCGGCCAGGGCGGCGTTGCGGGCCCGGCGCTGGGCCGGGTCGTTCGGGTCGAGCTTGGGCGGCTGGGGTGCCGACGGGCGGGGGTTCCGGCCGCCGCCCTGGTAGCCGGGGCTCCACGGGTGCGGCGGCGGGACGAGCGGGCGCTCGTCCGGCTCGCCGTCCTGGCCGTCGGGCCGGTCGGCGCCCCCGTTCGGGCGGGGAGCTCGCGGCCGCCACGGCTGGTCAGGGGCATCCGCCGGCGGCGGCGCGAAGGGGTTGCGCTCGCCGGTGTCGTCTCCGCTGCTCATGGTTCGGCCATTCCTTCTCGGTCGGTGGGCGGATGCCCGCGCCACCCTATGATCCCGCAGGCGTACGCGGGAGGCTTCGGCGGCCTGCCGTCGGAGGCCGACCGGGCCGGGCGGGCGGCCCGGCGAGATCCCGGTCTCAGCTACGCGCGTAGCCCGAGTGGGCGTTTCGGAGGCCGTCCGACCAGCCGTTATCGTGGTGACGGTCAGCAGCTCGCACGGGTTCCCCGGGCTCCCGCGTCGCGGCGGGTTTTCTCGGAGTTCCCCCTCGCTCGACCTGCCGTTCGTAGTGGCCCCACCGCCGGTGGACGTACCAGCGGACGGCGACCGACCTACGGAGAATCGCGCAGTGGCCGCCGCCCCCGCTCAGCTCTTCCCGCCCCGCACGCCCGGACCGGCCCGTCTGGTGGTGCTGGTCTCGGGCTCCGGCACCAATCTGCAGGCCCTGATCGACGCCGCCGCCGACCCGCAGTTCGGCGCCGAGATCCTCGCCGTGGGCGCGGACCGCGACGGCATCGCCGGCCTGGAGCGTGCCGAAAGTGCCGGTCTGCCGGTCTTCGTGCACCGGGTGAAGGACTTCGCGGACCGGGCCGGCTGGGACCGCGCGCTGACCGACTCGGTGCGGGCGTACGAGCCGGACCTGGTCGTCACGGCCGGCTTCATGAAGATCCTCGGCCCCGAGTTCATCGCGGCCTTCGCCGGGCGGATCGTCAACACCCACCCCGCGCTGCTGCCCGCCTTCCCCGGCGCCCACGGCGTCACCGACGCGCTGGCGTACGGGGTGAAGGTCACCGGCTGCACCGTCCACTTCGTCGACGCCGGCGTCGACACCGGGCCGATCATCGCGCAGGGCGTCGTGGAGGTTCTCGACGCCGACCACGCCGATGGCGGCGACGCGCTGCACGAGCGCATCAAGACTGTCGAGCGCAAGCTGCTCGTCGACGTCGTGGGCCGGCTGGCCCGCGAGGGTCACCGCATCGAGGACCGAAAGGTATGGATTCCGGCATGAGCGCCGCTCCCACCACGCCCGTTGTCTCCGAGGACGTCCGTCCGATCCGCCGCGCCCTGATCAGCGTGTACGACAAGACCGGTCTGGAGGAGCTGGCCCAGGGCCTGCACGCCGCCGGGGTCGCCATCGTCTCCACCGGTTCCACCGCAGGCCGGATCGCCGCCGCGGGCGTCCCGGTGACCGAGGTCTCCGAGCTGACGGGCTTTCCGGAGTGCCTGGACGGGCGCGTGAAGACGCTGCACCCGCGCGTGCACGCCGGCGTGCTGGCCGACCTGCGGCTGGAGTCGCACCGTGAGCAGCTGGTCGAGCTGGGCGTCGAGCCCTTCGACCTGGTCGTGGTGAACCTCTACCCGTTCAAGGCGACCGTCGCCTCCGGCGCCACCCCGGACGAGTGCGTCGAGCAGATCGACATCGGCGGCCCGAGCATGGTCCGCGCCGCCGCCAAGAACCACCCCTCGGTGGCCGTCGTGGTCGACCCGGCCCGCTACGCCGACGTGCTCGCGGCCGTGCGGTCCGGCGGCTTCGACCTGCTGACCCGCAAGCGGCTGGCCGCCCGGGCCTTCGCCCACACCGCGGCCTACGACGTCGCGGTGGCCGACTGGTTCGAGACCTCCGGCTACACCGAGACCGAGGACGCGTTCCCGGCCTTCCTCGGCTCCACCTTCGAGCGCCAGAACGTGCTCCGCTACGGCGAGAACCCGCACCAGGGCGCCGCGCTCTACACCGACGGCACCGGCGGCCTGGCCGGCGCGCAGCAGTTGCACGGCAAGGAGATGTCGTACAACAACTACGTCGACACCGATGCCGCCCGCCGCGCCGCGCACGACCACGCGGAGCCGGCCGTCGCGATCATCAAGCACGCCAACCCGTGCGGCATCGCGGTCGGCGCCGACGTCGCCGAGGCGCACCGCAAGGCGCACGAGTGCGACCCGGCCTCGGCGTACGGCGGCGTGATCGCCGTGAACCGCCCGGTCACCGTGGCGCTGGCCGAGCAGATCGCCCCGATCTTCACCGAGGTCGTGGTGGCCCCCGGTTACGAGGACGGCGCCGTCGAGGTGCTGGCCCGCAAGAAGAACCTGCGGGTGCTGCTGGCCCCCGAGGCCCCGGCCGTCCGCCAGGAGGTGCGCCAGATCTCCGGTGGCGTGCTGCTCCAGGACGCCGACCGGGTGCACGCCGAGGGCGACGACCCGGCGACCTGGACGCTGGCCACCGGCGAGGCGCTCTCCGAGGCCGAGCTGGCCGAGCTGGCCTTCGCCTGGCGGGCCTGCCGGGCCGTCAAGTCGAACGCGATCCTGCTGGCCAAGGACGGCGCCTCGGTGGGCGTGGGCATGGGCCAGGTCAACCGGGTGGACTCCTGCAAGCTCGCGGTCGAGCGGGCCGGCGAGCGGGCCAAGGGCTCGTACGCGGCCTCCGACGCGTTCTTCCCGTTCGCGGACGGGCCGGCGATCCTGATCGCCGCCGGTGTCCGGGCGATCGTCCAGCCGGGCGGTTCGATCCGGGACGAGGAGGTCGTCGCGGCGGCCGCCGAGGCGGGCGTGACCATGTACCTCACCGGTACCCGGCACTTCTTCCACTGACGCCCCGGCGCGTGACGCCGCGCCACCGGGACGGCTGACGGAACGGCAGAGCGGCCCGGCCCCCTCCGGTGAGGGGGCCGGGCCGCTCCGTCGTGCCTGGTGCGGGCGCGCGTTACTTCTTGATCACCAGGGTGCCGGCGGCACGGTCGTGCCAGCCCTGCAGCTTCCCGGAGTTGTCGAAGAACGGCGACAGGTAGACCAGTACGGCGCCGATGTAGCAGAGGAAGGCGCCGACGATCGGGATGATGAAGCGGATGAAGCCGCCGCCCAGGCCGGGGACCTGACCGGTGTTCTCCTTGACCACGCGCAGGCCCAGGGCCAGCTTGCCCAGGGTGGCGCCGGCGAAGGAGACCATCAGCCACTCGTACAGCAGGTTGAACACCGACAGTACGCCGATCATGATCATCATGGTGGCGAGGAAGCCGGCGGCGGCGTCCTGGTTCTGCTGGAGGCAGTCGTTGTACGAGGCGCTGCCGTAGCGGTAGGTGCTGCAGTCGTCGGCCTCCTTGGCGATGCCCAGCGCGCTGGCCAGGCCGAGCGCCATCACCAGCGCGATGACCGCGCCGATCGCGAGGCCGTCGATCAGGCGGGCGAGGAACCGCTGGCCCATGGTGGCGAGCTTCACCGTGCCCAGCTGGGCGATGCTGATGTAGCCGTTGTTCGCCTGGAGGGTGCCCGGCGCCGGCGCGTACGCGTACGCCTGCTGCTGCGGCACGCCGTAGGCCGGCTGCTGCGGCGGCTGCTGCGGGTAGCCGTAACCGGCGGCCGGCGGGGCCTGCTGCGGGTAGCCGTAACCGGCCTGCGGCGGCTGCTGCGGCTGCTGGGGCTGGTTGTACGGGTTGTTCGGGTCGGGCGGGTAGCTCATCGATGCCTCCGGGCAGATGGGGACGGTGGGGACGGGACAACGGAGGACCCGGATCGGACCGGTGGATCGGGTGGCCGGTCGGACGGGACGCTAGCGGAGCGCACTGACACCGGGGGCGTGAACAGCCCGGCGTGCGCCCCGATTCAGGACCGGGGGGACGGCGCGAACAGGGGGCGTGACGGCCCTGCGGCGGGCTGCGGCCCGCGTCGGCGGTAGGTCGTCGTCGGCGCGGTGCGATCTGGTCGGCTCACTCTGTTCTTCCCCCGGGTACGCCCCCGCCGGGTCTGTCCGTCGGCCCGTCACCGGGCCGGATGCGGCGGGGAATGCCCGCTCATCGTCAACCGGGCGGCCGTGCGCTGTCCAGCCGCGCCCGCGCGTCGGACCGGACTGTGGCGGAACCGCAATGTGACCCGCACGTTCCGTGCCCGTCCCGGGCCCGCGGGAGCGCGGGACGGGCCCGCCGCGGGCCTGCCGAGGGGCCCCCGGGGCCCCGACGGCCCGGGTCCGAGTGACCGGCGGTGCCGCGGCCACGGCGCGGACGGGACCGGACGGGACCGGACCGGTGCCCGGACGGGTGCCCGGACCGATGTCAGGGGCGGTGCCCGGGGCGGTGCCGCCGGCGGCTCGTGAGCCGTGGGCCGGACGGCGACGAGGCCGTGGCGCGGACGGTTGCGGGGATCCGGGAGAATGGGGCCATGACTGCGCAGATTCTCGATGGCAAGGCCACCGCGGCCGCGATCAAGTCCGAACTCGCCGCCCGCGTGGCGGTCCTCAAGACGAAGGGCGTCACGCCGGGCCTCGGTACCGTCCTGGTCGGCGACGACCCGGGCAGCCGCTGGTACGTCAACGGCAAGCACCGCGACTGCGCGGAGGTCGGCATCGCCTCGATCCAGCGCGAGCTGCCCGCCACGGCCACCCAGGAGGACGTCGAGAACGTCGTCCGCGAGCTCAACGCCGACCCGGCCTGCACCGGCTACATCGTCCAGCTGCCGCTGCCCAAGGGCCTCGACCAGAACCCCGTCCTGGAGCTGATGGACCCGGACAAGGACGCGGACGGCCTGCACCCGACCTCGCTCGGCCGGCTCGCGCTCGGCATCGAGGGCCCGCTGCCGTGCACCCCGCTCGGCATCGTCGAGCTGCTGCGCCGCCACGACGTGGCCATCGACGGTGCCGAGGTGGTCGTGATCGGCCGCGGCGTCACCGTCGGCCGTTCGATCGGCCTGCTGCTGACCCGCCGCTCCGAGAACGCCACCGTCACGCTCTGCCACACCGGCACCCGTGACCTGGCCTACCACCTGCGGAAGGCCGACATCGTGGTGGCCGCCGCGGGCGTGCCGCACCTGGTCAAGCCGGAGGACGTCAAGCCCGGCGCGGCCGTGCTGGACGTCGGTGTCAGCCGCAGCGAGGGCAAGATCGTCGGCGACGTGCACCCCGGCGTGGCCGAGGTGGCCGGCTGGATCTCCCCGAACCCCGGCGGTGTGGGGCCGATGACCCGCGCCATGCTGCTGAACAACATCGTCGTGGCGGCCGAGCGCCGCGCCGGCAGCTGACCCCGAGGGCGGAGAACGATGAGCGAACCGCGGCGGACCAGGCGCAGGCCGGTCAAGACCACCGGCACCCTGCCCCCCGAGGGCTCGGCGGCCGCGCTGGGCCGTGAGCACGCACTGCCGGTCCGGCAGTGGCCGATAACGCTGGTCCTGCTGGTGGTCGGCGCCGGCCTCGCGGTCACCTGGTTCGCGGACTTCGAGGACGGCTTCAAGTACGGGCTGCTCATCATCGGCGGCGGGGTGCTGCTCGGCGCGCTGCTCCGGCTGGCGCTGCCCGAGGTCGGCATGCTGGCGGTCCGCAGCCGGTTCACCGACGTGATCGTGCTGACCTTCCTGGGTCTGTCGATCGTGCTGCTGACCCTGGTGGCCCAGCCCAACCCGTGGCTGGAGCTGCCGCTGCTGGACAACATCGGCCAGCTGATCGGCCGTCCACGACGCTGAGCCGTCCACCGCGCCGAGCCGCCCGCAGGGCGGCGTCGCGGCCCCCGCCCGACCCGTCGGGCGGGGGCCGTCGTCGTCCGTGACCCACCAGCCGGGACCGCGACCGCGGCGTACGCTTCCCTTTGCGATACCCTGACGCCGGTTCTCTCGATGTCGAGAGACCGTCCTCGGCTCCGGCGCGCCGAACGTGCCTGGGGCACCTGGCGATTTGCTGGAGAAGGTAGAAATGACCCGCACCCCCGTCAATGTCACCATCACCGGAGCCGCCGGCCAGATCGGCTACGCGCTGCTCTTCCGCATCGCCTCGGGCCACCTGCTCGGTGCCGACGTACCGGTGAACCTCCGCCTCCTGGAGATCCCGCAGGGCCTCAAGGCCGCCGAGGGCACCGCCATGGAGCTCGTGGACTGCGCGTTCCCGCTGCTGCGCGACATCAAGATCACGGACAACCCGAACGAGGCCTTCGACGGCGCCAACGTCGCGCTGCTGGTCGGCGCCCGTCCGCGCACCGCCGGCATGGAGCGCGGCGACCTGCTGCAGGCCAACGGCGGCATCTTCGGTCCGCAGGGCAAGGCCATCAACGACAACGCCGCGGACGACATCAAGGTCCTGGTCGTCGGCAACCCGGCCAACACCAACGCCCTGATCGCCCAGCGCAACGCCCCGGACGTGCCGGCCGAGCGCTTCACCGCGATGACCCGTCTGGACCACAACCGGGCGGTCGGCCAGCTGTCGGCCAAGACCGGCACCCTGGTCTCCGACATCAAGCGCGTCACCATCTGGGGCAACCACTCCGCCACCCAGTACCCGGACATCTTCCAGGCCGAGATCGCCGGCAAGCCGGCCTTCGAGGCCGTCGGTGCCGACCAGGCCTGGCTGGAGAACGACTTCATCCCGACCGTCGCCAAGCGCGGCGCGGCCATCATCGAGGCCCGCGGCGCCTCCTCGGCCGCCTCGGCCGCCAACGCCGCCATCGACCACGTCCACACCTGGGTCAACGGCACCGCCGCGGGCGACTGGACCTCCATGGGTGTCGTCTCCGACGGCTCCTACGGCGTGCCGGCCGGTCTGATCTCGTCCTTCCCGGTCACCACCAAGGACGGCGCGTTCGAGATCGTCCAGGGCCTGGAGATCTCCGACTTCTCCCGTGGCCGGATCAACGCCTCGGTCCAGGAGCTGGTCGAGGAGCGCGACGCGGTCCAGGAGCTCGGCCTCATCTGAGTCCGCCCCGCAGTGCTTCGCGACGGCCCGCCCCCTCCGCACCGGAGGCGGCGGGCCGTCGCGCGTCCGGCCGTCGTGTGTCCGGCCCGTTCCCGGCCCGTTCCTCCGGCCGTCGCGCCTCCGGCCGCCGCCCGGGAGGCGGCGCGACGCGGCCGTCCCGGCGCCGCCCGGTCCTACACTGACCCGCTGTGAACGAAACCATCGAGGACGCCGCGCTCGTCCTCGTCTTCATCGCCCTGGGCGGCCTGTTCAACGTCGCCGAGATCTCGCTGATCTCGCTGCGCGAGGGCCAGATCCGGACGCTGGGGGCCCGGGGCACCCGGCGGGCCGCCCGGGCCGCGCACCTCGCGGCCGACCCGAACCGCTTCCTGGCCGCCGTCCAGGTCGGCGTCACCTGCATGGGCTTCCTCTCGGCCGCGTTCGGCGCCGACACGCTGGCCGGCAAGGTGGCTCCGCTCTTCGTCCGGGCGGGGCTCTCCGCGGGGGTGGCCGACGCCACCGCGCTGGTCGGCCTCACCCTGCTGATCAGCTACGTCTCGCTGGTGCTCGGCGAGCTCACCCCGAAGCGGATCGGCCTCCAGCGGGCCGACTCCATCGCGGTGCTGGCCGCGCCCGTGGTGGACGTCATGTCGGTGGTGCTGCGGCCGGTGATCTGGCTGCTCGGTCACTCCACCGACCTGATGGTCCGGCTGTTCGGCGGCGATCCGACCGCGGGGCGCGGCTCGATGAGCTCCGAGGAGCTCCGTGGCCTGGTCGCGGCCAACACCGAACTCGGCAGTGACGAAAGGACGTTGATCGCGGACGTGTTCGCCGCCGGCGAGCGCCAGCTGCGCGAGGTGATGGTCCCGCGCACCGAGGTGACCTTCCTGGACGCCGAGCGCCCGCTGGCCGAGGTCCGCGAGCAGGCGGGCACCTCCCCGCACTCCCGCTACCCCGTGGTCGAGGGCAGCTACGACGCGGTGACCGGCTTCGTCCACGTCCGCGACCTGTACGGCGCCCGCGGCGAACGGGCCGCCAAGGTCCGTGACCTGGCCCGCCCGGTGAAGCTGCTGCCCGGCACCAAGCGGGTGCTGGCGGCGATGGGCGAGATGCGCCGCGAGGGCCACCACCTGGCGATCGTGGTCGACGAGTACGGCGGCACCGCCGGCATCGTCACCCTGGAGGACCTGGTGGAGGAGGTGATCGGCGAGATCCGTGACGAGTACGACAGCCAGGAGCCGACCACCACCCGCCGGCTGGTCGGCGGCGGCATGGAACTGGACGGCCTGCTGAACCTGGGCGACTTCGCCGAGGAGACCGGCGTCACGCTCCCCGAGGGCCCGTACGAGACGGTGGCCGGCTGCCTGGTGGCCGCGCTGGGCCGGCTGCCCGTCGACGGCGACGCGGTCCGGATCCCGGCCGGCCCGGGGGAGGAGGTGCTGCTGACGGTGGCCAAGGTGGAGGGCCGGCGGATCGCCCGGGTCGGGGTGAGTGCGGTCACACTGACGGAACCGCCGGGGGCAGAGGTTTCCTGACCGGTCGGTGGAACTGGAACAATGGCCCGCATGGTCAACGCAGCGGTCACTGGTCCGGTCAAGGACCGTCCCCGGGTTCTCTCCGGGATCCAGCCCACCTCCGGCTCGTTCCACCTCGGCAACTACCTCGGCGCGGTGCGCCAGTGGGTCGACCTGCAGGAGGACAACGACGCCTTCTACATGGTGGTCGACCTGCACGCGATCACGGTCGAGCAGGATCCGGCGACGCTGCGCGAGAACACCCGGGTCTCCGCCGCCCAGCTCCTCGGCGCCGGGCTGGACCCCGAGCGCTGCACCCTGTTCATCCAGTCGCACGTGCCCGAGCACGCGCAGCTCGGCTGGGTGATGAACTGCCTCACCGGCTTCGGCGAGGCCTCCCGGATGACCCAGTTCAAGGACAAGTCGGCCAAGCAGGGCGCCGCCGGCACCTCGGTCGGCCTCTTCACCTACCCGGTCCTGCAGATCGCCGACATCCTGCTCTACCAGGCGGACGCCGTCCCGGTCGGTGAGGACCAGCGCCAGCACCTGGAGCTCACCCGCGACCTCGCCGAGCGGTTCAACACCCGCTACAGCCCGACCTTCACCGTGCCGAAGCCGTACATCCTCAAGGAGACGGCCAAGATCCTGGACCTCCAGGACCCGGGCGCCAAGATGAGCAAGTCCGCCTCCTCCGCCAAGGGCCTGGTGAACCTGCTCGACGAGCCGAAGGCGAGCGCCAAGAAGTTCAAGAGCGCCGTCACCGACACCGGCACGGTCGTCTCCTACGACGAGGAGGAGAAGGCCGGCGTCTCCAACCTGCTGCGGATCCACTCGGCGCTCAGCGGCCAGTCGATCGACCAGCTGGTCGCGCACTTCGAGGGCAAGATGTACGGCGCCCTGAAGACCGAGCTGGCGGAGCTGTTCGCCGACTGGGTGACGCCGTTCCAGCAGCGCACCCGGGGCTTCCTGGACGACCCGGCCGAGCTGGACCGCGTTCTCGCGCTGGGCGCCGAGAAGGCCCGTGACGTGGCGTCGCGGACGCTGGAGACGGTGTACGACCGGATCGGCTTCCTTCCGGCCGCCAAGCGGTGACTCCGCTGACGAGCCTGCCCGGTGGTGGCGGTCTTCCCGGGACCGTCACCATCGGCGTGTCCGTGAGCGTCCCGGATCCGTACGGCTCGGCGATCCAGGACGCGCGGGCCGGGCACGGCGACCCGCTGGCCCGGTCGATACCCACGCACGTCACCCTGCTGCCGCCGACGGAGGTGCCGGCCGAGGCGCTGCCGAAGATCGAGGAGCACCTGGCGGCGGTGGCGGGCGCGCACCGGTCGTTCCGGATGGTGCTGCGCGGCTCCGGCTCCTTCCGCCCGGTCTCCCCGGTGGTCTTCGTCCGGGTCGAGGAGGGCGAGCAGGAGTGCCGGCTGCTGGAGGCGGACATCCGCTCCGGCCCGCTGGCCCGGGAGCTGGCGTTCCCGTACCACCCCCACGTGACGGTGGCCCACGGGCTCGCCGACGACGTGCTGGACCAGGCGTACGAGCAGGCGCGGTCGTTCCGGGCGGCGTTCCCGGTGCCGGGGTTCAGTCTCTCCCGCTTCGACGACGACGAGGTCTGGCGGCCCTGGCGGGCCTACGACTTCGGCTGAGCGCGTCCGAGTCCGAGCATCCGGTCGACCACCCGGCCCGCGGCGCCGCCGTCGTCCAGCGCGCAGTGGACGTCCCGGAAGCGCCGGTGGCGCTCGGCGTGCCCGGCGGGCAGCCCGCCGTCGTCGGCCAGTCCGCGCAGCGCCGCGACCACCTGGTCGGAGTCGTCGAGCAGCGGCCCGGGGGCCTGCGACTCGAAGTCGAAGGTGAAGCCGCGCAGGGTGTCCCGGTAGTGCGCCAGGTCGTAGGTGAAGAAGAGCATCGGGCGGCCGGTGACCGCGAAGTCGAACATGACGGACGAGTAGTCCGTGACCAGCACGTCGGCGATCAGCAGCAGGTCCTGCACGTCCGGGTAGTCGCCGCAGTCCCGCACGAAGCCGTCCCGGTCGCCCGCCAGCGGCTCGCGGACGTGCGCGTGCTGGCGGACCAGCAGGACGTGGTCGCGGCCGAGCGCCTCCCGGGCCCGGTCGAGGTCGAGCCGCAGGTCGAGCCGGAAGCCGTCGCCGTCCGGGCGCTGCTGGTCCTCCCGCCAGGTCGGCGCGTACAGCACCACCCGCTGGCCGTCCGGGACGCCGAGCCGGCGGCGGACGGCGGCGGCCCGTGCGGTGTCGGGCCGGGCCAGCAGGTCGTTGCGGGGGTAGCCGGACTCCAGGATCTCGCCGCGGTAGCGGAAGGCCCGGCGCAGGTGCGGGGTGGCGAAGCCGCTGGGTGAGACCAGCAGGCTCCACTGCGGGGTCTCCCGGGCGAGCGCGTCGAGGTAGCCGTGGTCGGCGAGCCAGGGGTTGTCGACGTCGTGGGCGATCCGCTTGAGCGGGGCGCCGTGCCAGGTCTGGACGACGACCTGGCCGGGGCGGCGGCGCAGGAAGTCCGGGAAGTGCGTGTTGCCGACCAGGTACCGGCTGGTGGCCAGGGCCCGGTACCACTCGGGGCTCCAGACCCGCACCGCCCGGACCCCGGGCGGCAGCTCGGCCTGGCCGTCGTCGATCACCCAGAGGTGTTCCAACGGGGCTCCCCGGCGCACGAGTTCGGCGTGCACGGCACGTGGCGAGTCGGCGTAGCCGCGCCCGCCGAAGACGTCGTACAGCACGGTCTCGCGCAGCGGCTCGCGGCGGGCGGCGGGGTAGCCGGCGGAGCGCTGGCGGGCCTGGGTCCAGGCGCTGCGCTCGGTGGCGGTGAGGACGGGCGTGGAGTCCAGCAGCAGGGTGTCGTGCCAGCGCCGCTGGAGCAGGACGCGCTTGCCGCCGGCCCGGGCGGCGGCCGGCAGGGCGGCCAGGACGGCGGGGGCGGCGATCAGCGGGCGCGCGGGGCCGGGCCGTCCGACCGGGTGGAGGGCAGCCTCCCAGAGCCCCTTGCGCAGCGGCAGTTCGGTGCCGTCGGAGCCGGTGCGGGTGGCGGGCAGCCGGACCAGGAACCGGTGGTCGGGGCCGAGGTCGACCGGCCGGCGGATCTCGCTGCCGGTGCCGCTGTGCCGCAGCACCAGTTCCAGCGGTCCGGGGGCGGGGCAGTGGCCGGTGAGCTCGAAGCCGCCGCTCCGGACGGCGAGCCGTTCGACGTAGCCGGCGGCGGGCTGGACGCAGAGCTGGAGCCGGCCGTCGGCGAGGTGCTTGAGGTAGAGCGCCCGGTCGTCGGTGCCGGGCAGCCGGTGCTGGCCGGCGACCGGGCCGTGGCGCTCGTCGAGGACGAGTGGTCCGGCGGAGCCGTCGGGGCGGAGCAGCTCCGGTTCCCAGTGCTCCGGCTCCTGGCCGCCGCGCCCGTCGGCGGTGAACGGCCGGTACGGCAGGTGGACGGCGAGGGACCGCCCGGAGGTGGTGACCGGGTGGATCAGGACGGCGCCGCTCTCGCGGTGGCGCAGTCGCAGCACGGTGCCGGCCGGGCAGGGGGCGGTGGTGGCGCCGCGCAGCCGCAGCCCGTCCGCCGCCGGGTCGGCGCCGGTGAGGCGGGCGCCGGGGCGTTCCAGCCGCAGGCTCAGCCGGCCGTCGGCGAAGTGCGGCTGGAGGCGGACGTCGTGGTCGACCCAGCGGGCCGGCGGGTACTCGCCGGAGCCGCACCAGTGGGCGCCGAGGGCGCCGTACTGCCGGCGCAGCCGGGTGGGGCGGGGACGGGTGAAGAGGGTGGCCTCGACGGTCCAGTCGCCGAGCAGCCAGTCGTCGCCGGGGCGGAGCCGGCGGGGTTCGACCAGGGCGGTGAAGCCGGCCCAGTCGTTGTTGTGGTCGGGGTGGGCGGCGTCGTCGGTGATCTCGGGAATGCGGCGCGGCCGGGTGGGGAGGTGGAGGGGCGGTTCGTGGTCGTCGCGACGCAGGGTGAGCCAGGTCCAGGCCGAGCCGGGGCGGGCGGTGTCCCGGTCGTCCGGGCGGGCGTAGCCGGTGAGTTCGAGGCCCCTGGCGGTCCAGCGGGCGCGCAGCAGCCCGAAGGCGGCGTCCTCGTCGCCCCCGGGTGACGGTTCGCCGGAGCGGGGTGCGGCGTGCGGGAGGACGAGCCGGGTGAGGACAGTCATCTTCCACGAACCTTTCTCGGCAAGAAATCGCGAAGTTACCGGGAAATGATTCCTGAAGTCAATTAAATGTTTACCTGAATATTGCCTGGGAGTTCTCTCGGAGAATGCGTTTTCGACGGTGCCCACGGAAAAGGGCGCCCGACGCGAACATCGCGTCGGGCGCCCTTTTCCGTGGACCGCGGCGGCTACGCCTCGCGGCTCAGCATCGCGTCCACCACCCGGGCGGCGGCCTGGCCGTCGTCCAGGTCGCAGTACTTCTCGCGGAACGCCGCGTACCGGTCGGCGTTCTCCGCGGCCACCTCGTCCACCCGGCCCAGCGCGGCGACCAGCTCCTCGGAGGTGGCCAGCAGCGGGCCGGGCGCCTCCTTCTCCAGCGGCAGCGAGAACCCGCGCAGGTTGTCGCGGTAGTGCGCCAGGTCGTAGGTGAAGAACAGGATCGGCTTGCCGGTCGCCGCGAAGTCGAAGACCGACGCCGAGTAGTCCGTCACCAGCACGTCGGCGACCAGCAGCAGCTCGGCGGTGTCCGGGTAGCTGCTGACGTCCCAGACGTAGCCGTTGCCGGCGCCCGGGATCGGCTCGCGCACGTTGGAGTGCCGGCGGACCAGCAGCACCTGGTCGTCGGCCAGCGCGGCCTGCGCCGCCTCCAGGTCCAGCTGCAGGTTCAGCTGGTAACCGCCGTAGTGGCGGCGGCGGTCCTCGCGCCAGGTGGGCGCGTACAGCACGACCTTCTTGCCCTCGGGCAGGCCGAGCCGCTCGCGCACCTGCTCGGCGGTCTTCTCCCGGTCGGGGGAGAAGAACAGGTCGTTGCGCGGCAGACCACTCTCCAGGATCTCGCCCTTGAAGTCGAACGCGCGACGCAGCACCGGAGCCGCCCAGGTGCTCCCCGCGACCAGCAGGTTCCAGTTCGGGACCTCCTTGGCGAGGCCCTTCAGGTAGTGCGCGTCGGTGAACCAGACCTTCTCGAAGTCGTGGCCGATGTTCTTCAGCGGGGTGCCGTGCCAGGTCTGCAGCACGATCTGCCCGGGCCGGCGGACGAAGAAGTCCGGCAGGTGCGCGCTGGTCACGATGTACTTCGCGGTGGCCAGCGTCTCGAACCACTCGGGGCTCCAGAGCCGGACCGCGCCGGCCGTCTGCGGCAGGTCGGCCTGGAGGTCGTCACTGCCCCACAGGTGCTCCAGCGGCAGGCCGCGGCGGACCAGCTCCTCGTGGATCGCCCGCGGCGAGTCCGCGTAGAGCCCGCCGAGCGCCACGTTGTACAGCACCGTGTCGCGCAGCGGCGCCCGGCGGGCGGCCGGGTAGTCGACCTTCCGCAGCTGGCGCTGGCGCCAGCCGCTGCGCTCCTCCGGAAGCAGTATGTTCTCCGACTCCAGCTGCAGGCCGTCGTGGTGGCGGCGCTCCAGCACGATCCGCTTCCCGCGGGCCTCCACCTCCAGCGGCAGCGAGCCGAAGCACTCGGGCGCGATCAGCGCGTACGAGCTCATGTCCGGGTTGTAGACGACGCCGGCCGGGCGGAACGAGATGTTCCAGCCGCCCTGCGCGAGCGGCGCGTTGCCCGCGAACGAGGCCGTCGGCACGGCCGGCAGCGCGGTCCGGAAGCGGCCGTCCGAGATCTCCACCGGGTAGACGTGCTGCTCCTCGCCCCAGTGGTGGCGGACCAGCAGCTCCCAGTGGTGGTTGCCGGGCAGCGGGAAGGTGCCGCTGAGCAGGAAACCGTCCGCGCCGCGCGAGGTGATCTCGTGGACCACCGGCTGCAGCAGCTGGTCGGAGAGCTGCAGGTAACCGCCGGGGGAGGGCTTGGAGTACAGCGTGCGCTGCGCCGCGACCGGGGCCTCGGGGTTCAGCAGCACGTTGAGCTGCTCCGGGGCGTTGCGGTCGTCCAGGGCGATCGGGACGCTGAGGCCGTTGGCCAGCTCCAGGGAGGCGTCCCAGCGGTCGCGGGCGCGCTCCTCGGCGATCGGGTCCAGCTTCGCCCAGGCCTCGCGGACGGCGGTCAGCTCGGCCGTCGGGAAGGAGATGTGGAACGGCTGGAGCGTGCCGACCGGGGTGCCCTGCGAGAGCGGGAAGAACAGCTCGCGCTCGGACTCCACGTGGGTCAGCCGCAGCCGCGCCCCGGCCAGCCGGACGCCGGCGCGGGCGGCGCCGGAGATCTCGACCGTGTTGCCGTGCGCGGCCAGCCCGGTCACCCGGACCTGGACGTTCTCGACCCTGACGTAGACGCTGCCGTCGCGGACGAACGGCACGATCCGGACGTCCGGCTCGACCCAGTGCGAGGGCAGGTACAGCGCGGTGTCCGCCCAGCCGGCCCAGATGCGGCCCTTGTAGACGCCGCCCTTGCCGGCGCCGGCCACCAGGACGCGCCAGTTGCCGTCCTTCCACTGGCCCCGGTGCTTGAGCTTCGCCGGGTCGAGGGCGACGGTGAAGCCGGCCCAGTCGCAGTTGTACAGGTCGTGGTGGTTGGTGGCGGTGGCCTCGGGGCTGTACTGGGTCTTCATCGGCACGGCGACGACCCGGCGGCCCTTGGTCTCGCGCAGCACCAGCGTGCGGACCATGTCGAGCTTGTTGGCGGCGCCCAGCTGCTCCGGGTAGGCGTGCCCGGTCAGCCGCAGCCGGCCGCCCTCCCACGCCGACCCGTAGAGCCGGCTGCGGATGACGGTGGAGTTGCGCAGGCTCAGCAGGTTCGACGGCACGCTCTTGCGGCCGCCGCGCAGGAACGGGTAGTCGGCGTACGGGCGCAGCAGGCCCTTGGCGACGACGCCGCCGTTGCTCTCGCCCTCGTACTTGATCTGCTCGACGAACTCGTCGACCCGGCCCTGGAGGGTCAGGTGGTACTTCAGGCGCAGCGGCGCCCGGAGCTTCTTCACCGGGTCCGGGCCGATCGACCGGAGGAGGCGGCTGACGCACTTCACGTAGGCGTCCCGGTACTCCTTGTCGCCGTCCACGACGGACCAGAAGAACATCGGGAGCTCCTCGACGAGGGTGTTCTCGTCGTAGGTGCGCAGGTACTCGGCGAAGCGCGGCTCGGTCTGCTTCTTCAGCCAGCCGCGGACCAGCTCGACCGAGGTGACACGGTCGATCAGGCCCTTCGGGTTGGTGCGCATCTGCGTGATCGACATCTCGCCGACCTCGCGCTCGCGCCAGTGGTAGATCGGCTCGGAGAGCACGTCCACGCTCTTGGCGAGGTAGTGGTGCGGCACGCTGACCGGCGCGTCCTCGTACAGGATGCCCTCGGGGTAGAGGATGCCCGCCGCGTCGAAGAAGGAGCGGCGGTACACCTTGTTCCACGCGGTGCGGTCGGTGACCAGCGAGGGGATCTCGGTGATGTGCGTCTTGAGCACGGTCTTCGCGAACGGGCGGCTGTGGCCGCCGGACTGGTAGTAGCCGATCGCGCGGAACCGCAGCACGTTGCCGGTGGCGAAGTCCGAGCCGGTCTCGTCGAGCGTGTTGATCATCAGCTCGTACGCGCTCGGCGGCATCGAGTCGTCGCTGTCGACGAAGCAGAGGAACTCGGAGTCCGGGTCGATGTGCCGGATACCCGTGTTGCGGGCCGCGCCGAGGCCCTTGTTGACCTGACGCACCAGGCGGAACCGCGAGTCCTCGGCGGCGTAGGCCTCGGCGAGTGCGGCGCTGGTGTCCTTCGAACCGTCGTCGACCATGACGCACTCGAAGTCGGTGAACGTCTGGGCGGCGATCGAGTCGAGACACTCCACGAGGTAGCGCTCGACGTTGTAGATCGGGACGACGATGGAGAGGCGGGGAGCCATCGGCTACGCAGGCCTTTCTCGGGAAGGAGCGTGGCAGCCCGTTCGGGGTCTGACCGCACTTTGAATCGGTGCGTACGTGCCTGTCGATCCTACCGTCCGGCCCAAGGGGCCCCCGGGCAACCGTGGTCCGCCGGCCACTACCCTGTGCCCATGCCCCGCTTCAGCGTGATCGTTCCGGTCCACAAGGTCGAGGAGTACCTCGTCGAGTGCCTCGACTCGGTGCTCGGCCAGGGTGGTCCGGACCTCGAACTGATCGCGGTGGACGACCGCTCCCCGGACGGCTGCGGCGCGCTGCTCGACGCGGCCGCCGTCCGCGACCCGCGGGTCCGGGTGCTGCACCTGCCGGAGAACGTCGGCCTCGGCCGGGCCCGCAACGCCGGCCTCGACGTCGCCACCGGCGACTACGTGGTCTTCCTGGACAGCGACGACACGATGACCCCCGGCCTGCTCGAGGCCGTCGACGACCGGCTCGCGGCCGGCGGCGACCCGGACGTCCTCGTCTACGACTACGCCCGCACCTACGCCGACGGCCGGATCACCCGGGCCGCCTCCTCGCACGTCTTCGGCGCGGCCTCCCCGGCCGTCTTCGACCTCGCCGCCCGCCCGGACCTCCTCGACCTGCTCCAGGTGGTCTGGAACAAGGCCTACCGGCGCGACTTCGTCACCGCGCAGGGCCTCGCCTTCCCGGCCGGCTACTACGAGGACACCCCCTGGACGTACCCGGCGCTGCTCGCCGCGCGGAGCATCACCCTGCTCGACCGGGTCGGCGTGCACTACCGCCAGCGCCAGGAGGGCGGCAACATCCTGGCCACCGCGAGCCGCCGGCACTTCGACGTCTTCGCCCAGTACGACCTGGTCTTCGCCTTCCTGGACGGCCGCCCCGGACTGGACCACTGGCGCCCGGTGGTCTACGGCCGGATGCTGCACCACCTCAACACCGTGGTCTCCCGGCCCGGCCGGGTCCCGCCCGGCGACCGCCGCGAGTTCTTCCGCCGCGCTGCCGCGCACTGCGCCCGGCTCCGCCCGGCCGGCTACCGCCCGCCCGCCGGGGTGGCCGGGATCCGGGCCGAGCTGCTCGCCCAGGGCCGGTACACCCCCTACCAGGCGGTCCGCGCGCTGGCCCGGGCCCGCCGGCTGGTGCGGCGCTGACGCTCCGCCCGCGGAGCGGGTCGGCGGACCTGCCGGTGCGCCGGGGAGTCTGACGGCCATTCGGGCGACCTGCCGGTATAACCGGACGGGTGGACTTCCTGACCCGCCTTCCGGTGATCGGCCCGCTCGTGGCACGGGTGCTGCACAGCCGCCCGTACCGTGCCTACGAACACTTCACCGCCGTCCGCGGCAACCGGCTGGCCGGCGCGGTCACCTTCTTCGGCTTCCTCGCGCTCTTCCCGCTGCTCACGGTGGCGCTGGCGATCGCCGTCGCCACCCTCAGCGACGCCCGCGTCCAGGACATCCAGGACCGCATCTCCGAGCAGCTGCCCGGTATCTCGGACGCGCTCAACCTGCCCTCCCTGGTGGCCAACGCCGGCGCGGTCGGGCTGGTCAGCGGCGTCCTCCTGCTGCTCTCCGGGCTCGGCTGGGTGGACACCATGCGCACCTCGATCCGGGACGTGTGGCAGCTGCCCGACGAGGAGGGCAACCCGCTGCTGCGCAAGGGCTGGGACTGCCTGGTCCTGGGCGGCCTGGGCGTGGTCTCGCTGTTCTCGCTGGGGGCCTCGGCCGCAGGGACGACGCTGGCCGGCCGGATCGCCGACTGGATCGGCCTGGGCCGCGGCGGGCCCGGCGGCTACCTGCTCACCGGCGTGGGCCTGCTGGTCGCGGTCGCCTCGGCGATGCTGCTCTTCGCCTACCTGCTGGCGCCGTTCGCGCGGATCGGCGGGCAGCGCCGGCGGGTCGTGCTGCAGGGGGCGCTGATCGGTGCGGTCGGCTTCGAGCTGCTGAAGATCCTGCTCTCCTCCTACCTCGGCTCGGTCGCGGGGAAGAGCCTCTACGGCGCCTTCGGGGTGCCGGTGGCACTGCTGCTCTGGATCAACTTCGTCTGCCGGCTGCTGATGTACTGCGTGGCCTGGACGGCGACGGCCGACCCGGAGGCCGCCCGGGACCGGGTCCGCGAGCGGGCCCGCACGATGGTCGAGGCCGCCGACGAGGCCGTCGACCAGGCCGCCGACCCCGCGAAGCCAGGAGCGAAGGCCGGAGCGACGAAGGCCGGAGCGGAGGCCCCGGCCGGAGGCGCTGCGGACGGCGGCACGGACGGCGGGCGTGAGAGCGGCCCCGGGGGCGAAGCGGACGGCGGCGCGACGGAGGCCCGGCCCCGGACGTGAGACCGGGCCCCGTCACGGGTTTCAGCCGCCGGCGGCGCGCCGCCGGTTGAGCAGCAGCAGCCCGGCGGCGCCGCCCGAGGTGAGGGCGAGCGCGACGGCGATCCAGCCGACCGGGCCGAGCCCGTCGCCGTCGCCGCCAGTGTGCGCGGCGGATGCCGTGTCCGCGGCGGTGGTCGTGGCGGCCGGCGAGGGGTGCGGCGGCGGTGCGGGTGCGCCGGCGGCGCCGCCCGCCTGGCCGGTCGGGACCGGTGCGGCGGTCTCGCCCTCCTCGACCAGCTTCCCGACCGGGCTGACCTTGCCGGCCGCGGCGAAGCCCCAGTCCAGCAGCGCCGCCGTCTCGTCGTAGACCTTCTGGTACGAGGTCGGGTGCATGACCGTCACCAGCAGGGTGCGGCCGTCCCGCTCGGCGGCGCCGACGAAGGTGGAGCCGGCGTTGGTGGTGAAACCGTTCTTCACGCCGATCAGGCCGGGGTACTTGCCGAGCAGCCGGTTGGTGTTGGCGATCCCGAAGCTGCCGCGCTGCCCGGTGTTCTTGTCCACCGCGCCGGGGAACAGCATGTCGCGGGTGGCGCAGTACCCGCGGAAGTCGGGGTTGCGCAGCCCGGCGCGGGCGAACAGGGTCAGGTCGTAGGCCGAGGAGACCTGGCCCTCCGAGTCGTAGCCGTCCGGCGAGACCACCCGGGTGTCCCGGGCCTGGAGCGCCTCCGCCCGGGCCTGCATCTCGGCGACGGTCTGCTGGACGCCGCCGTTCATGTGCGCGAGGACGTGCACCGCGTCGTTGCCGGAGCTGAGGAAGACCCCGCGCCAGAGGTCCTCGACCCGGTACTCCAGGTCCTCCTTGATGCCGACCAGGGAGCTGCCGGCGCCGATCCCCTGGATCTCCGCGTCCGCGACCTTGTGCACGGCGTTGCGGTCGAACTTGGGCAGCACGGTGTCGGCGAAGAGGATCTTGAGGGTGGAGGCCGGGGCCAGCCGCAGATGCGGGTTGCTGGCCGCCAGCACCTCGCCGGACACCGCGTCGGCGACTATCCAGGACTGCCCGGTGAGATCGCCCGGCAGGGCCGGGGCGCCGGCCAGTGGCGCCACCTGGACCCCGGGGAGGCCCAGCCGCTCGCCGCCGACCGCGGCCGGCGGCGGTGGTTCGTTCGGGGCCGCGACGGCCACCGGGGCGGCGAGGAGGAGCGGAAGGGCCGCGACGGGCGCGGCGATCACACGTGCGAGCTTCGAGCAAGTGGGCACCAGCAGACGGTACCCAGTGCAGGCCCCCGCCGTCCGCCACTCCGTCGTCCTCCGCCGCAGGAGGGGCCCGCCGTACTCCGAACGGCCGCCCGCGCATACTGGGGAGGCACGTCGTCTTCACCGCTCCGCCGCCTTCACCGCGTCGCCCCGCCGCCCCGCCGCCCCACCGTCCCACCGAGGAACGCCCCATGAAGCTCAGTCGCCGCACCTCCTGGTTCCTGACCGCCTTCGGCGTCTGGTCAATGATCATCTGGACCACCTTTGATGAGAAGGTACCTAGCAAAGCTTCGGCAAAGCGGAAAGCGCAGGTCAGACGGTGCGGCAAGCTCAGAACATGGCAACCTTTCTCGCTCCGGGCATCCCCTCGGACCAGCTAGACGTCGTCCGGGTCGGGCTGTACGCCCGTCAGTCCAGCAAGCGGCCGGACGCCTCCGAGGCGTCGCCCGAGGCACAGCTGAGCGCCGGTCACGCCCTGGTGGCCGCACGCGCCACCAGCAAGTGGCAGGTGGTCCGGGAGTACAAGGATGTGGGCAAGTCGGGGTGGGACCCGAAGGTTGTCCGGCCGGACTTCGAAGAAATGATGCTCTCCGTCGAACGCGGGGAATTGGACGTCATTGTTGTCAATGAGCTTTCGCGCCTGACCCGGCAAGGCGCTTACGAAGCCATGACGATTGACAAGAAGCTGCGCGAGTACGGCGTGCGACTTGTCAGCGTTCAGGAGCCGTTCCTTGACACCAGCAATCCTGTCGGTGAGGCAGTTTTTGCGCTCATCGCTGCGCTGGCCAAGCAGGACTCCGATATCAAGGCGGCCCGCACCGCCAGCGCAAAGGACGAGATTCAAGCCGTCGGTGGACGCCACTCCTCCACCCCACCTTTCGGGATGAAGGCCCGCCGCGAGATGATCGGAAAGCTCACCGTCACCACGCTTGAGCCCAATGAGGATCATTGGGAGGAAGCGGGGATGGCCTACGCCGAGGTGGTCCGGAAACTGGTTGGCCTGGCGTTCAAGGGGTACGCCTACAACCGTATTGCGGCAACCATGAACCAGGAAGGCGTACCCGCCCCGGGCACCACGGCGCAGCGCAACACCGAAGCGCGCAAGAAGGCCGTCCTGGAACGCGGATTCCCTGGCAGGCAGCGGACTGGGATCATTTGGCGGGCGCAGACCGTGCGTCACATCCTCACGCATCCCTGTATCGGAGGGTTCGCCTCCGCACGTCTCCCAAAGGGCCCCAAGGGTACACTGACCAACGTCATTGCCCGGGACGGGTCAGGGGCCCCTCTTACGCCACACAAGGGCATCATCCCCGGCCAGACATGGCTAGAGCTTCAGGAGAAAATCGGTCAGCGCGGCCTTGCTGAGCGGCAGTACGAGAACAGCGTGCCGGAGCTGCTTTCGGGGTGGAAGTTCTCCCGCTGCGCCAAGTGTGAGGGCTCGATGGGCAAGAGCGGGCGGTACTACATGTGCGCAAACCCGATTGGGCATGGCGGCCTTTCCGTGCAGATCACCCACCTTGACGACTTCGTGGCCCGCCGGGTGTGGGCAAAGATCAGCAATGCCGATCTCTCCGACCCGGAAGACCAGGCATGGCTTGTGGCAGCTGCCGTACGGTTTGCAGAGCAGCAGGACCTTGCCGGAGTCGAGGACGAACGGGCCGAAACGCAGGCGCACCTTGACCACGTCCAGCAATCCATCACGGATCTTTATGCGGACCGGAAGGCAGGCGTCTACAAGGGGGAGCGTGGAGCGGCGGCATTCCAGGGAACCATGCTCCAATACCTGGAATACGAGGAGACGTGCTTTGAGCGCCTTCGAGAACTGAACGATAAGTCGGCGAATGCGGTGCAGATCCCGGCGGAGTGGTTTGCTGCTGAATCTGACCCGCTGGGACCGGAGTCCCCGTGGGCAGGATGGGACGTCATCAAGCGTCGGCAGTTCCTCGATTTGTTCCTCTCCGGCGTAGCCGTTGGCCCTGGGCGGCGCGCTGACCGGTCCGTAATCCCTGTTGCCGACCGCGTCACCCTGGATTGGCGACCGACACCCGCACCCGAAGAGCTGGCGCACATTATGGGGAACAAGCGCCCGCTGGTGGTCATCTGACGATTCGCCGGAGCCGGCCCGGATTGCAGAGATTGAGTCTCTGTGGTCCGGGCCACTTTTGTGTCAGCGAGGTGCGACGACTGAATGTAGTTTGCCTCTTGGCAAGATCGCACAGCGAGTGTCTGACCTGCACGAATGTAGAAATGTAGAAATGTAGGGGTCCCCACATCCACCCTAAGTGCATCTAGATCCCTCTTACGGGGGAAACCGAGAGGCTCGACACTCCTACATTTCTACATCCATGCTGGTCAGAACGAGTGCCGCTCGGCGCTGGCTGCATGGAACTACATGGGGCCGACCATGGCAGCCCACCGCCCGACCTACCAGGCCGGGACGGGCGGTCCTCGGGCGCTCAGGGCCGACGGCGCCGCCGACCCCTCGCAAACCCCGTGCACGCCGGCAGGAGAGGGCGGCCGTTAGCTACTCCGCGTAGATCCCGTTAACGAGCCGCCGTAGATCCCTACGAGGACACCCCTCGCCACTTGGCCGGACAGGCGCTGAATGTCAGCCCAGCGAACCGACGGCCCGGGAGCGTACCGACGCGCCCCAACAATTGATCAACTGAATAGTGAACCCCGGCAGAGGCCCTACGGCCTTCTTGCCGGACCCGCCGACAGAGATCCGTCTCTTGTCGATAGGCCCGTGTTACGGATGCTGCTTTCCCAACGGTCAGGTCGGTGACCGATGGATGTGCAGCGCCCGTGATGCGGGGCCATTTTTGTACCCAAATTCGACTAGGGGCCGGCCTGTGGACCGGCGATCCGAAATCGCCAAGCACATCAACAACGCCCGCGCCGCAGTAGAGGCGGAGAAGGCCGCCAATGCGCCTACCCACGGAAATGTGACCCCGCAGCCGGCCGCCGACCTCTCCGCGCTGTGCCAGCAGATTGGCGCCAAGTTCTCCTCCCTGAGACATGGCGCGACCGCCTTACGGGCTCGAATGCCGAGGAAATCACGGCGGACGCTCGAAAGCTCGCCGAGCACTTCCGTTCGCCCCTCAAAATTACGCCTACGCCACTCGTCAGGGGTGGCGGCGCTGCCGAGCACGATCCCGGGAATGGAGAAATCGATCCGGTAAAGCTCGCCGCTCTAATCCTCCAGCGGCGAATGGCGGCCTAGAACTGCACCGCTAAGCCGCTTCTCTCTGAATTCCTGCCGACAAGGAGCCATATCAATGTCTTACATTTCGCCCGACGCCCGAATCACTCGACTCAACGCGCTGTACGACCAGGCGTCTCGGGAGGTCCCGCGCTACACGTATACGTGCACGCCGGAAAGCGTGAAGAACGCTCTCGATAAATTTGAAGAAATTCTGCGCAAGCGCGCGGAATCCGACGACGCCGTTTCTTTTGCCGAGGCTGACCTCGCCAAGGTGGAGGGCAGGGATCAGCTCGCTGTCAAGGTGGCCCTTGCACAGGGTAAGCCGCTTCCCAAGTCGACCAACCGTGGCCCGCTGGAGAGCCGCCTTGCGGAGGCTCAGCGCGTCCAGACGGCGGCCTATGAGCTTGCCGCCGAGGCCGCTTCGGCGGTCCGTGCTGCGGCTATCTCCGTGCGCGCTGACTGGCGCTCTGACGTCACCGGCTTGGCCGAGGAGAAGCGCTCCGCTGTCGTGGTCGCGGCAACTCAACTGGCTTGTCTCATGGATGAGTTGGTCACCCTGGCGGAAACCGTGGAGGACCTTGACGCGGACCTGGGCCATCCGTGGAACGGGAACGAGCAGCAGTGGCGCTACATGGCACCGCGCGGGGGCATCAATTGGAACGGCGACCGAATTGCGCTGGATCGAATTCTGACCGATCGGCTGGAGTTTAACGGCAATGCATATGGTGCCCTTCCCGGTCGCCTCGACCCGAAGGCGGACCCGGACGCCGAATTCGACCCGGCGGCCGGCCCGTCCTCTCCCGTCAGTGATATGGAGCCGTGGAATCGATGAGCTACGTTCTGACTGATCGGGACGTTGCACTCAAGGCGCTGGGTCACGTGATCCGCAGCGCCGAAACTGGCTGCCTCATTTCGGAAAGACTGGACCGGGGCGGTCGGGCAGTTGTGCGATACGGCGCGCATGGCCATACCAAGAAGGAACTTGCCCATCGTGTGATCTATCGAGCCCTTAATCGGCCGGTTGCGGCTAATGAAGAGCTGCGCCGGATCTGCCGGGACTCGCGTCGCCTGGAGCCTAAGCATTCTGAATTGGTGCGCCATTAGTAGGGACGCACCCCCTGGGGCATGACCCCCTCCCCGGGGTTCCTTCCCCGCAGAGGCTTAGCAGGAATCGGCCTCTGTACGGGTCTGGGACTTTCGGGTAGAGCAGTCTTCTTTGTGAAATGCCTAGTCAGACCCATTTCGTCACACAGAAGCAGCAGGGCCATGCGCGGGTGTGCACATGCGGGTGCGCGTGGGTGCGCGCACGCGAGGGAGGCTAACCACCAGAACGCCCTTAAATCGCTGCCACAGCGGACCGTGGACGGCTTTTCAGGTGGGGGTTGGACAGAGGGACCAACCCGCCCATCCAAAGCGCTCAGATTCCAGTTTCGAAACCGACGAGAGGTGTCCTTGAAGATCACCCACCCGGCATGCGGCCGGGAGTGGTCCGGCCGGCGCGCCCAACACTGCGCGGCCTGTTGCGAGACGTTCGGCAGCACGCGCGCTGGTGACGCCCACCGCACTGGCCCGCACGACGCCCGCAGGTGCCTTCCGCCCGTCACCGTCGGCCTGTGGCCAGACGCTTGCGGTGTCTGGCACCGGAGGCCCTACCGGGACCGCTGATTCGCCTCTTGCCCCCGTCTGACTCCTCACAGGGGCGGGCGGGGGCTTCTTTGCGTTCTCATGCCAGGCCAAATTGTTGGTCGGCGTAAGGGGCCCGCCGACGACGCCGGAAACCGGAGAGGAGGGCAAGGGTAGGTGCACATCAACTGAACTAATTCGTCTGACAGTTGGGCTGCTTGGCCAGCATACTGGCGCCCATGAGTGAGATTTGGGTGCCGACGCTTCAGCTCCCCGACGGTGACGACGAGGACGAGCACGTGAAGACCACGTTCGCGCACTACGGCCTAGCGATGTATCACGCCGAGGTCCTGGGGCACGGGCTCGTCAACGCGCTCGCTGTAACAAAGATCATCGAAGCCCGAGAGCAGGCTGAGGTTCTGATCCGCGACCCCTGGGTGCAGGGCTTCAGGAAGACCATGGAGAAGCTGATCACCCACGTCAGTCGGCAGACAGCCGCTGATCAGCAGCTTATCGACGACCTCAACGAGTGCCGGACTCGCCGCAACCATCTCGCCCATGCCTTCTGGCGCGATCACGCAGAAGAGTTCTGCTCGTACACGGGCCGAAACGGCATGATCGCAAAACTTGAGTCCGACGATGCCCTGTTCGTGCAGACGGACAAGCGTCTCGCTGAGGTTGTGGGCCCGCTCCACGGCCAGCTAGGCATCACTGAGGACCTGTTCAGTACGACCTTCAGCACGCTGTATCGCGAGGCCAAAGAGCGTTAGAGGGGGTGGGCGGCTGACTGGGCACTGCGTTCCTGCTCACAGTGGATCGTACGGTTGGGACGTGGCCCCAGGAGCTTCCACTAGCCGAGGTGCGGCGTGGTCCTGCCGTCTAGAAAGTGTCGGAGTCGAAGGCGCTGTGTGTGGTGCATCGGTAGATCACCGATGCCTTCAGGCGCGACGAACCGAAGGTCTGTGGACTCGTCAGAGATGCGCAGTTCACCGCCCGTGATTCGGGCCGTGAAGCAGACGTTGAACTGTTGTCGAACCTCGCCATCCGAATAGGCGATGACATGCCGAGGGTCTGTGTAGGTACCGACCAGTCCCGTGATCTCTACATCGAACCCGGTCTCCTCGCGAACCTCTCGCACCGCAGTGTCCGGAAGGGACTCGCCAAGATCCATCGCTCCGCCAGGCAGGGCATACAGTCCGTTGTCAGTACGTCGTTGGAGCAGGATGCGTCCAGCCTCATCCGTGACAACGGCGGAAGCCGCGACCACCAGCCGGTTTGGCTTGGGCGCGTTGGGGTCGTCGTAGTACTCGGTCCGTGCCATGTCTCAGCTCTCCTCGACTGGTTGTGATGCGCTCCACACCGCATCGAAGCTCGAAGCGTAGGTGTCGAACATCGTGCCCGCACCCGTCCGGCGGAGATGCCAGACCGGAGCACCGAAGGCGTTCACGCCCCAGACGTGGGCATTCACGAGAAGGTGATCGTCTGCCCGGTACAGGCTGTTGTAGAGCGTGGTCCCATGGGTGCGGATCTCGATACCGGGAGTGCCGATGAGTGGGCGGTAGTGCATCAGTGCGAGGCGGCATCGGGACTCGATGCCGTGGCCGAACCTCTCCTCTTCGCCGCGCTGTCTTACGTTCTCGCTCTCGGCGTCACCGAGGGCGATGCGGACCACGCAGCCATCGGCGGCACGCTCGCGAAGGAGATCGTTGAGCCTGGGGTACGCCTCGTGGAGGAACACGGCAGCGTAGACCAACACGTCAATGCGTTCAGCAGCCTTACCGAGCAGATCAACGAAGACGGACACCGGCAAGTCAGCCCGCTGCTCGTACAGCGCCACGAGCTCGGGGCTTATCGCCCGTGCGGCTCGTGGCTGCCGCAGGCTCGGCCACAGTGCGAACATGTCTACTCCCAGGGCTTCGGCCGCCAGACGCGCTGTCCCTAACCGGGGCGTCCTGCTTTGGTTGGCCCACCGCTCAACCGACTTGGTGTCCACGCCGGCCTTCTCGGCGAGGGCGGCACATGTCCAACCACCCGACACCATGACGCTCTTCAGTCTCTCGTTCGGCATCTCGCTTGTCTCCCCGCAGGCACCGGTCCTTTGCTAGGGACGTTCTATCGCGCGAGGGACGTTCAGAAGTGTCCTTTGCGCGAGGTTTCACCGTCCCGGGCGGTTGCCGGATCTTGGGGGCAACTCGGCGGGAGGAGCGACCAATGACGGCCAAGACGGGTAGCGGAAGCACGCTGCCTGAGTACAGGGCGGCGCGTCGCCAAGCGAAGGGGACCTTCAACCCGCTTGACGACTACGACGCTGAGGTGTCGGCCCGGGTGACGGTTGGCGGCATCCTGCGGGAGTGGCCCGCCTGCACCTGCGGCACGGACAACTGTCCCGACAAGGGGGCCTCGTGATGCGGCCGGGGGTGGCCTCTGAAGCCCCCGCAGTGTGCCCGGTGGGCCGGTCGTTCGCTCGCATGGCCGCCGTGTTCGCTGAGGCCCCCGCAGAGCTTCAGGACATGGATGCCATGCGCGACATTCAGAAGCCCCGGGACAAGCACATTGCGGAGTGCACCAAGGGGTGTGCGCCGTGAGGATGCTTCCTGAAGCCCCCGCGCGGGCCGTCAGCACAGAGTGCCCGGGGTGTGCCTACTTCGACGAGATCGAAGCGCAGTACCCGGCCGACAAGAACCCGACCATTGCCAGGCACCTGGGCCGGTGGCGGCAGCAGCACGCAGGCGACTGGGAGTGCTTGAACCAGGAGGCAGACCCGGATGAGTGATGACCGGGACGGCGTTCAGGTGCCCCCTGAGGGCCCCACGGAGGGCTCAGAGCCCGTAGACCCGTTCGCTTGGATCATGGCCCATCCTTGGCCCCGAGAGCGGCCTGCCGGGCCCCGCCCGGTTCTCACTCTGGAGGAACACTCTGCTGCGTCCCTGACGCCGGAGGAGCGGCAGCGCCGGGCGGTGCTGCTGGCCCGGGTCCGTGAGGCGAACCACCCGAGGCGCTGACGCGCCCAGAAGACCCCCGTCCTGGTCACCTGGGGAAGGAATCGGCCGGGACGGGTCGTACGACCCAGCGGGCGAGCGCCGGTTGGGCCCAACGGCACGGAGGTACTGAGATGGGGAAGCACGGCGGCGGCACCGGCGACGGCAAGGGTGGCAAGCAGCAGGACGACAGCAACAAGGGCTCCGGGCACGGGGGTGGCGGGTCCGACGAGGGCGGCAACACCTCGGACGGCTCGTCCCCGGCGGGCGGCAAGTGACCGGCGAGACGCGCAAGGAGGCGGGCCCTCAGGGGCTCGCCTCCGCGCTGGTGGCCAGCGGCGCGCTTTCCTCGGACTGGCTTCCGTCTTTCAGGGCCGTGCCCCGTGAGCTGTTCGTTCCGGATCGCATCTGGCCGGGCATCGCGGACGGCACGAAGCAGAACCCCGTGGTGCGCCGGTCGCAGGACCCCGAAGCGTGGCGAAGGGCGGTCTACTCGGACATCCCGCTGACCACGCAGTGGGACGACGGGGACCACGCGGGTGACGGGCTCGGTACCACCCCCAGTTCGTCCAACTCCATGCCCACGATGGTGTTCTCGATGCTCCGAGATCTCGACGTGCGCCCCGGTGACAGGGTGCTGGAGGTCGGAGCCGGCACGGGGTGGAACGCGGGCCTGCTGGCCCACCGCCTGGGCAGCCCCAACGTGGTCACCGTCGAGTACGACGCGGACGTTATCCGTGGCGCACGGGAGAACCTTGATCGGGCCGGACTTGAGCCGACTGTGATCGAGGGCGACGGACGGCAGGGCTGGCCGGAGGGCGCTCCCTACGATCGGATCATCGCCACGTGCTCCTTGCTGGAGATCCCTCCGGCGTGGCTGGAACAGACGGCGCCCGGCGGGGCCATCCTCGCCCCGTTTGGCACCGAGTACGGCGGCGAGCAGATCGTCCGGCTGACCGTGAACGACGACGGGACCAGCGCGAGCGGCAGGTTCACCCGGAGTTCGGCGTTCATGCGGCTGCGCCAGCAGCGCACCGACCGGCCGCCCTTCGAGGACTACCTACGTGGTCAGGAATGGCCTGCCGACGCCGAGAGAAGCACCACCGCCCTGGCCCCTCCAGACACAGGTGGGTGGTTCGAGCTGTTCGTCATCGGGGCGGCTGTGCCCGGGACGTTCTGGCGGGCGGAGCGCTACGACAACGGCGCGTACACGCTGTGGCTCTACAGCCGGGACGCCCGGTCGTGGGCCTCCGCCGACTATGAGCGGGACCGCGCGGAGTACGAGGTGTACCAGTCCGGCCCCCGGAACCTATGGGACGAGGTGGAGGCCGCCTGGCGCTGGTGGGATGACCAGGGCCGACCTGGCTTCGACCGGTTCGGGCTCACGGTGACCCTGGACGGCCACACGGTGTGGCTGGACAGCCCGGAGACCCCGGTGCCGGTCCGAGGCTGAGCCAGAACGGCCCCGTCCCTGCGCTGCCCCAAAGCGCATGGGCGGGGCCGCCGTTCCTGGCGAAGGACTCCGCCTACTTCTCGGCGCGGCGGGCCGCGAGAATGCCCCGGAGGCCGATGACGCCGACGGCCGTACCGAGGAGGAACGAGGTGATGGCGAGGAGCAGGTGGACCCAGAAGAAGGCAGTCGGCTGGGAGTGGTCGCCGTTCACGAACGCCTGCCCGCCGGAGTCCTTCCAGAGGTTCTTGGCGAAGGTTGACCAGATCACCCAAGACCACACGCCGAATGCTGCGAGGAACCAGGAGACGGGGCGGGTGAGCTTCACGGGGATGTCCTTCATGAGGGGAGGCGTTCCCTCCAGTATGTGACCCGCCCCTGTTCGGCTGACCGGCGGGGAAGCTTCCGATTCTCCTAGGTGGCTTCCATTCAACGACCTTCGTCAAGAACCTCTGGAAGGACTCCGGCGGCCAGGCCTTCGTCGACGGCGACCACGGGCAGCCCACCGCCTTCTTCTGGATCCACCTGCTGCTCGCCGTGACCTCCTTCGCACTCGGCGTCGCCGTCGGCGCGGTCGGCGTCCGCGGCCTGCGGGCCGCCCGGCGGGAGCCGGGCGCCGGCTGACGCGATACCCGGTTGCCTGACGGTCCGGCAGGCTGGAAGTATCCCCACCGCTCGATCGCGATCGAATCTTCTTTCGCGTCCTTCATCGCACCAAGGGTGGGGTACTCCATGAAGCCTGCGCACCTCCGTCGGCTCGGCGGGGCGGCTGCCGTCGCCGTGGCGGCAGGTCTGCTCGCCGCGCCGACCGCCGGCGCGGCCGAGACCGGCCTCCGGGTCACCGGGACCACCGCGTCCCCGCGGCCCGGGAACGTTTCCGAGGGCGTCGTCACCGACGCCTGCGACGCCACCACCGCACCCGGCTGGATCGGGCGGACCACCGACGGCCCGACGCTCAGGGCGACCGTCGCCTCGGACACCGCGGGCACCCTCTCCGCCCGCTTCTCGGTCCGGGACCTCACCGCGGACGGCGCCGCCGTCTTCAGCGCCGTCCGCGAGGCCTCCGCCTGGAGCAAGGAGGCGACCACCCTCGTCCCCGGCCTGGTGGACGGCCACGGCTACGCCTGGAACGCCCGCGCCCTCCAGGGCCACAAGATCTCGGCGGCGTCCCCTGACTGCCACTTCAAGGTGGACCTGACCAGCGCCCAGCCCACCGTCTCCTCCCCGGACTTCCCGCCGCTCGGCTCCGGTCAGACGCCCGGCAAGTACGCGGGAGAGACCGCCGCCTTCGTCATCAGCGGCACCGACCCGGCCCCCGCCGGCGGGGGCGAGGCCTCGGGCCTGGCCTGCTACCGCTACGCCTTCAACGACAGCCTCCTGATGTCCGGCGGCTGCGACAGCGGCGCCAGCGTGAAGCCCGGCCCGGGCGGCACCGTCACGCTCAACGTCAAGGTGAGGGAGTGGGGCACCAACGTCCTGTACGTCAAGGCGGTGGACAACGCCGGCAACAGCAGCTTCCACACCGGCTACCACTTCTACGCCCCCTCGGACCCGCGGCCGAAGCCCAGCGCCGTCGGCGACGTGGACGGGGACGCCGTCCCGGACATCCTGCTGCCGGACACCGCAGGCAACCTGCAGATCATCAGCGGCCGGGCGACCGACACCACGCCGTCCTCCGTCCTCCCGGCCGACCTCGCCCCGGGGTCGGTCAAGAACTGGAACAACTACCAGGTGTCGCACCGCGACCGGAACTACTCCACGGCCGACGACCTGCTCGTCCGGGAGGTCGGCGGGCCCGGCAGCGTCTACCTGCTCCGGAACGTCTACGGCACCGGGGAGTTCAGCCGCTCCGGCACCGGCTACGTCGACTGGCCGCGGTGGTGCGCCAACCCCGGCCCCTGCGCGCCGGGCTACCCGGTCGGCTGGGACGGCGTCCAGGACCTCGTGCTGCCCGGTCGGATCGGCACCACCGGCCCGGCCGGGTCGGGCCTGCTCAGGATGCAGGCCGGCGATCTCTGGGTGGCCACGCCCTTCCCCGGCGGGGGGAGCTTCAACGACGCCGAGCGACTCACCACCGGTGGCCTCTGGGCCGGCTACGACCTGGTGACCCCCGGCCCCGACGCCTCCGGAGGTCTCGTGCTGTGGGCGCGTGAGCGGGCCGACGGAGCACTGCACGCCTACGCGATCCCGAAGAAGGCCGACGGCACCCTCGACTTCTCCGCCCTCGCCGACCCGTCGGCCGGCGTGGTCGCCACCGGCTTCACCGTGGACGCCTACCCGACCCTGGGCAGCTCCGGCGACCTCGACGGGAACGGCACCGCCGACCTCTGGGCCGTCACCGCCGACCGTCACCTCGTGACCTACAGCGGCTGGACCGCCCCGAAGGACCTCGGCGTGCTGCGCTGAGCCTTCTCCGGGTACGGCGAAGGCCCCGTCCGATCGTGAGATCGGACGGGGCCTTCGTCAGGGAGCGGGGATCAGAAGCGACGGGTGACCAGCGCCCGCTTCACTTCCTGGATCGCCTTGGTGACCTCGATGCCACGCGGGCAGGCCTCCGAACAGTTGAAGGTGGTCCGGCAGCGCCAGACGCCCTCACGGTCGTTCAGGATCTCCAGCCGCTGCTCCGCACCCTCGTCGCGCGAGTCGAAGATGAAGCGGTGCGCGTTGACGATCGCGGCCGGACCGAAGTACTGGCCGTCGTTCCAGAAGACCGGGCAGGACGACGTGCACGCGGCGCACAGGATGCACTTGGTGGTGTCGTCGAACCGCTCGCGGTCCTCGGCGGACTGCAGGCGCTCGCGGGTCGGGTCGTTCCCCTTGGTGATGAGGAACGGCATGACGTCCTTGTACGCCTGGAAGAACGGGTCCATGTCCACGATCAGGTCCTTGAGGACCGTCAGGCCCTTGATGGCCTCGATCGTGATCGGCTTCTCCGGGTTGACGTCCTTGACCAGGGTCTTGCACGCCAGCCGGTTGCGGCCGTTGATCCGCATCGCGTCGGAGCCGCAGATGCCGTGGGCGCAGGAACGGCGGTAGGTGAGGGTGCCGTCCTGCTCCCACTTGATCTTGTTGAGCGCGTCCAGGACGCGCTCCTTCGGGTCCATCTCCAGCTGGTAGTCGACCCACACCGGGTCCGGGTGCTCCTCCGGGTTGAACCGGCGGATCCGGAAAGTGACGGTGATCAGCTTGACGGCCCCGCTCTCGGCCGCGTCCAGAGCGGCCGAGTGCTTCTCCACGGTCGGAGTGCTCATCAGTACTTACGCTCCATCGGCTGGTAGCGGGTCGTGACGACCGGCTTGTAGTCGAGGCGGATGGAGGTGGTGCCGTCCGCGGCAACCTCCTGGTACGCCATGGTGTGCTGCATGAACTTCACGTCGTCACGGGTCGGGAAGTCCTCGCGGTAGTGACCGCCGCGCGACTCCTCGCGGGCGAGCGCGGAGACGGCCAGGACCTCGGCCAGGTCGAGCAGGTTGCCCAGCTCGACGGCCTCCAGCAGGTCCGTGTTGTAACGGAAGCCCTTGTCCTGGATCGCGACGTTCTTGTACCGCTCGCGCAGCGCGGCGATGTCCTCGACCGCCTGCTTGAGGGTGGCACCGGTGCGGTAGACCATCGCGTTGGTGTCCATGGTCTCCTGCAGCTCCTTGCGGATCACCGCCACGGACTCGGTGCCGGTGGACTCGCGCAGGTTGTCGACCAGGGCCTGGACCTTCTCGGCCGGGTTCTCGGGCAGCTCGGTGTAGCCCACCGTCTGCGCGTAGTCGGCGGCGGCGATGCCGGCGCGCTTGCCGAAGACGTTGATGTCCAGCAGCGAGTTGGTGCCCAGGCGGTTGGCGCCGTGCACGGACACGCAGGCGACCTCGCCGGCCGCGTACAGGCCGGGGACCACGTCGGTGTTGTTGCGCAGCACCTCGCCCTCGACGTTGGTCGGGATGCCGCCCATGGCGTAGTGCGCGGTCGGCTGGATCGGGATCGGGTCCGTGTAGGGCTCGATGCCGAGGTAGGTGCGCGCGAACTCGGTGATGTCCGGGAGCTTGGCGTCCAGCTGCTCCGGCGGCAGGTGGGTGAGGTCCAGGTAGACGTGGTCGCCGTCCGGACCGCAGCCGCGGCCTTCGCGGATCTCGGTGTAGATCGCGCGGGAGCAGACGTCACGGGACGCGAGGTCCTTCATGACGGGGGCGTAGCGCTCCATGAAGCGCTCGCCGTCCTTGTTGCGCAGGATGCCGCCCTCGCCGCGGGCGCCCTCGGTGAGCAGGATGCCCATGCGCCAGATGCCCGTCGGGTGGAACTGGAAGAACTCCATGTCCTCCAGCGGCAGGCCGCGGCGGTAGACCAGGGCCTGGCCGTCACCGGTGAGGGTGTGGGCGTTGGAGGAGACCTTGAAGAACTTGCCGGTGCCGCCGGAGGCGAAGACGACCGACTTGGCCTGGAAGACGTGGATCTCGCCGGTGGCCAGCTCGTAGGCGACGACGCCGGCGGTCTTGCCCTCGTTGAGCAGCAGGTCGAGGACGTAGAACTCGTTGAAGAACTCGACGCCGTGCTTGACGCAGTTCTGGAACAGCGTCTGGAGGATCATGTGACCGGTGCGGTCGGCCGCGTAGCACGAGCGGCGGACCGGGGCCTCGCCGTGGTTGCGGGAGTGGCCGCCGAAGCGGCGCTGGTCGATCCGGCCCTGCTCGGTGCGGGAGAAGGGGAGACCCATCTTCTCCAGGTCGAGGACGGCGTCGATGGCCTCCTTGCACATGATCTCGGCGGCGTCCTGGTCGACCAGGTAGTCACCACCCTTGACCGTGTCGAAGGTGTGCCACTCCCAGTTGTCCTCCTCGACGTTGGCGAGGGCGGCGCACATGCCGCCCTGGGCCGCGCCGGTGTGGGACCGGGTGGGGTAGAGCTTGGTGAGCACCGCGGTGCGGCTGCGCTGGGTCGACTCGATGGCCGCGCGCATGCCGGCGCCGCCGGCGCCGACGATGACGGTGTCGTACTGGTGAATCTGCATGGGGGTTCTAACTCGCCTCTGGCCTCTGCCGATTGCCGATTAGATGTTCGGGTCGAAAGTGAAGATCACCAGGGTGCCGAGCAACACGGTGAAGACCGTGGCGGCGCCCATGAGGCCCTTCAGCCAGAGCCGGGTGGAGTCCTTCTCGGCGTAGTCGTTGATGACCGTCCGCATGCCGTTGGAGCCGTGGAGCATGGCCAGCCAGAGCATCAGGAGGTCCCAGCCCTGCCAGAACGGCGAGGCCCAGCGGCCGGCCACGAAGGCGAAGCCGATCTTGGAGACGCCGCCGTCGAGCACCAGCATGATCAGCAGGTGGCCGAGGATCAGCACCACGAGGACGATGCCGGACAGGCGCATGAAGAGCCAGGCCAGCATCTCGAAGTTGGTACGGGTGCGGCGCGGGGTCTTCTTCGTCCGCTGGCGCGCCGGCTCGATCACGAAGTCGTCGGCGGGGTTGCCCGTGCCGAGACCCTTGCCGGTGTGCGCCTGGGCGGAGGGGACCACCAGGGCGTCGGAGATTTCCGTGGACATGTCTCAGATCACTTCCCGAACCAGGAGGTCAGCGTGTGCTGCAGGATCGGGTAGAAGGCGCCGGCCATCAGGACGACCCAGACCCCGACCACGGACCAGAGCATCTGCCTCTGGTACTTCGGGCCCTTCGACCAGAAGTCGACGGCAACGACCCGCAGGCCGTTCAGGGCGTGGAACAGGATGGCGGCCACCAGGCCGTACTCCATCAGGTTCACGAGTGGCGTCTTGTACGTCTGAATGACGGTGTCGTACGCCTCGGGGGACACGCGCACCAGTGCGGTGTCCAGGACATGTGCAAACAGGAAGAAGAAGATGAGGACGCCGGTGACTCGATGAGCCACCCAGCTCCACATGCCTTCCCGGCCGCGGTACAGCGTTCCAGCCGGCACGGAAAAACCCTCCGGAAGCGATTGGGGGCTCGGCCGGCTTCGGTGTCGGTCAGCCCGGCCGGGTACGGTCCACCGGCCGCGAGCATCCTATCGACGCCGTGTCGGGAACCGCCTCCGGGGGCCCGAGGTGTGATCAATCAGGCACGACTGGCCTAGTCGGGCGGGAACCCGGGCGTCGGTTGTTACGGAAAGTGATGGTTCGGGCGCGCTACCGTGCGCACCCCCCGAACCCTGCCGCCGACACCCTGCCGAGGCCCCCGTGCTGCCCTCCCCTCCCCGCCCCTCGCCCGTTCCGCCGCCCCGTCTCCCGCTCCGCCGTTCGCCCCGCCTATCGCTCAGGCCCTCGACCCGCCCGCTGTCCGGCCTGGTGCTCGGCGCCCTGCTCCTCGCCACCGGCTGCGCCACCGTGGACGGCTCCGCCGACCGGGCCCGGGGCGGCGGCCCGGGCCGGGAGCTGTCGGCGGCCGAGCTGCGCGCGGCCGTGGTGACCGACGCCGACCTCGGCCCCGGCTACACGGTCACGGTGATGACGCCGGGTCACGGCGAGACCGGCTCGGGGGGCGGGCGGGAGGTCGCCGACCTTCCGGTGTGCCAGCCGCTGCTGGACGCGGTGACCCCGGCGGTGGCGGCCGGCGCGGCCTCGGCCCCGCCCGGCCCGGCGGCGCCGTACGCGGAGACGGACCTGGGCGTGGCGCGGGCCGCGGACCCGGAGGGGAGCGTCTACGGGGGGCTGCTCGGCTACCGGGGCGACCGGGCGGCCCGGCTGCAGGCGGAGCTGGGGGGCCTGTTCGGTCCGTGTGCGGACTTCACCTCGACGGCGCCGCCGCCGCCGGCGGAGAAGGGACGCAAGGAGGTGCGGACCCGGCACCGGCTGAGCCGGAACGACACGCCCACGCCCGGGGGAGCCGACGCCGTGACCGGATTCACCCTCACGAATGAATCGGGCTCGGTGGTGCTCGCTCAGCGTGCGGTGCTGGCGCGGGTCGGTCCGGCGCTGGTGGTGTTCAGCACGGTCGGCGTGGGCCCGGCTCCGGCCCCCGAGCCGGACGGGCGGGTCGTCGGCCAGCAGGTGGCCAAGCTGCGGGCGGCCCAGAAGGGCTGAGCCGCCCGGAGGACGACCGGGCCGCCCGGTCCGGCCGCACCGCCCGGGTGGGACGGTGCGGCCGGACGGGCGGCTCAGCGGGCCGAGGCCCCGGAGTGGGTGGCGACCAGGTGTTCCAGGCGGGTGAGGGCGATCCGGCGCAGTTCGTCGGACGCCACCAGACGCTCCTCGTCCCGGTCGTTGGCGAGCCGGGTGCGGATCGAGCTGAGGACGGTGTCGAGCATCTCCTCGGGGACGACGTTCTCCAGGCAGACCACGAAGACGTGGCCGAACCTGGCCTCGTAGGCGGCGTGGGCCGCCCGGAGCGCGGTGTGCGCCGCCTGGCTGCCGGGTGCGCGCATGCCGAGGAGCGGCTGCGGCATCCAGCTCTCGTCCGCCAGCGCCTCGGCCAGGTCGGCCGGGCGCAGGTCGTACGAGGCCTCGCTGGCGGCGGCCAGCAGGGACTCTATGTCGGGGTAGGGCCGGTGCGCGGTGAGCCTGAGGGCCCACCGGTGGCTGCCGCAGCAGGCCAGCAGGGCCTCTTCGGCGGCGCCGGCGTCGGCCTCGTTGAAGCGGTGCAGTCCGAGGAGGGTCGGCTCGGTCCGGGGGTCGAGCCGCTGTGACGGAATGTCGCTGGCCAGCGGGTCCTCCTCGTGAGGGCGGGAAGGGGCCGGTGAAGTGGTGGTGAAGTCAGGTGAAGTATGAGGCTGCGGGGCGGCGTCCAACGCCCCTCCGTCAGCGACTCAAAGGTAGTTGAGCGGTCATCAGTTGGGGAGAGCGCACGCGGATTTCATCCGAACGAGCTATCAAGTTGTGACGTTGACACCTCGGTGTCAGCACCCTCCCCATCTTCATCTGCTACGACGTGCCGTCCCCCGTGTCCCTTCCGTCAGCACCGCGTTCCACGGGGTCGCTCCGCACGGCGCCCGGCAACGCGTCAGGAACACCTGGTCCCGGCGGCCGGGAGCGTTCCCTCGGTGAGGTAGGCGGCGTAGGCCGCGTCGATGCAGCCGTTGCCCTTGCCGAAGGCGCCGTGGCCCTCGCCGACCCGGGTCAGCAGGGTGGCGTTGGCGAAGCCCTTGGCCAGCGACTCGGCGGCGGCGTACGGGGTGGCCGGGTCCCCGGTGGAGCCGACGACCAGGATCGGCGCGCTGCCCTCGGCCCGGACGGTGTGCGGCTTCTCGGGCGACCTGAACGGCCAGCCGGTGCAGGAGCCCTCGGTGAAGTCCTCCGCGGTGACGTCCTTGGTGAGCAGCGGGGCCTCCTGCCGGAGCTTCGCCACGGCCGCCTGGGCCTGCTCGGGCGTCGGGGCCGAGGAGGCGCCGTCGGCGCAGCGGACGGCGACCAGGGCCGCCTCGCTGGGGTCGTAGTGGCCCTGGTCGTCCCGGCCGTTGGACTCGTCGGCGGAAGCGAGCAGGACGTTGCCCTGGCGGGCCTGCATCGCCTCGGCGAAGGCGAGCCGCAGGTACGGCCAGTAGGTCTTCTCGTCGCCGTAGAGCATCTGCGTGACGCCGGTCCAGGCGAGGCCGCTGCCGACCTTGCGGCCGTCCTTGGTGGGCAGCGGCTTGTCGCGCAGCCCGTCGAGGAAGTCGGCGGCCTTCTTGGCGGCCTTGGCGGAGGACTTGCCCAGCGCGCACTCGTCGGCGTGGTTCTCGACGCAGTCGACGGCGAAGCGCTCGAAGGACTTCGCGAAGCCGATGATCTGGTTGACGCTGCTGTCGAGGCTCTCCTGGGCGGGGTCGACGGCGGCGTCGAGGATCAGCCGGCCGGTGTTCCCGGGGAACTCCTCCGCGTAGAGCGCGCCGAGGTAGGTGCCGTAGGAGATGCCCAGGTAGTTGAGCTTCTGGTCGCCGACGGCGGCGCGCAGCACGTCCAGGTCGCGCGCGGTGCTGCGGGTGCCGACGAAGGGCAGCAGCTTGCCGGACTTGGCCTGGCAGGCGGCGATGTACTCGGCCTCCTGCTTGTCCGACAGGGCCTTCGCCTCCTGCGGGTCGAGCGGGTCGTCCTGCGCGTTGAGCGCGTCGCGCTGCTTGTCGTCCAGGCAGACCACCGGGGAGCTGCCGCCGGTGCCGCGCGGGTCGAACCCGATCACGTCGAAGCGGTTGTGCAGGGTGCCGTCGAACTGCTCGGCGCCGAACTTGACCATCTCCACGCCGGAGCCGCCCGGGCCGCCGGGGTTGACCATCAGCGAGCCGATCCGCTGGTCCTGCTTGCCGGCGGGCAGCTTGATCAGCGCGAGGTCGAGGGCCTCGCCCGCCGGGTCGGCGTAGTCGAGCGGGACGTGCAGCTTGCCGCACTTCATCAGGGACGTGTCGATCTTCGCCTCGGCCGCCTCGGCGTCCGGGGCGCAGGCGGCCCAGCTGATCTGCTGGCCGTAGAACGGCTTGAGCGCGGGGTCGGCGGCGCCGGTCGGCTTCGCGGTCGGGGTGGGCGTCGGCGTCCCGGCGGCTGTGGTGGCGGCCGTCGGCGGGGTGGTGGCGGCCTGGTCCTGGGCGGGCTTCTGGTCCCCGCCGCACGCCGTGGTGAGGAGAAGGGTGCCGGCAGCGACCGCGGCCAGCAGAAAGCGCGGGCGGGCGGCCCGATAATTCGTCATCGCACGTATGTACCACTGTCGGGTGACAGCCCCGGTGCGCACCCCCGGGGTGTCGGCCCCGGAAGGCCGGTGCCGAAAGGATCGAACGCATGCGAACGGGCTGAACGCCGCCATGGGCCGGGCCGCACCGTGGCGGCCCGGCGGCCGGGGGAGGGGTCAGAGCTCCCGGTGCACCTTGTGGTTGGCGGCCTGGGCGCGCGGGCGGACCACCAGCAGGTCGATGTTGACGTGGGACGGCCGGGTGACCGCCCAGGCCACGGTGTCGGCGACGTCCTCCGAGGTCAGCGGCTCGGCGACGCCCGCGTACACGGAGGCGGCCTTCTCCTCGTCGCCGCGGAACCGGGTGACGGCGAAGCCCTCGGACTTGACCATGCCCGGGGCGATCTCGATCACCCGGACCGGCTCCCCGCACAGCTCCAGCCGGAGCGTCGCGGCGATGGTGTGCGCCGCGTGCTTGGCCGCCACGTAGCCGCCGCCGCCCTCGTACGCGGCCAGCGCCGCGGTGGAGGAGAGGACGAGGATGGTGCCGTCGCCGCTCGCCCGCAGGGCCGGCAGCAGCGCCTGCGTCACGTGCAGCACGCCGAGCACGTTCACCTGGTACATGGCCAGCCAGTCCGCCGGGTCGCCCGACTCCACCGGCTCGGCCCCGATCGCCCCGCCGGCGTTGTTCACCAGGACGTCCACCCGGCCGATCCCGGCCGCGAAGGCGTCCACGGCGGCCCGGTCGGTCACGTCCAGGGTGTGGGCACGCCCACCGATCTCCTTGGCCAGCTGCTCGATCCGGTCGGTCCGGCGGGCGGTCAGCACCACGTCGAAGCCCTCGGCCGCGAGCCGGCGGGCGGTTGCCGCGCCGATCCCGCTGCTCGCGCCGGTGACGACGGCCACCTTCTGCTCGGTCATTGCCACTCCTGAGATATCCGGTCGGTTCAGCCGATCATCTCAAGGCCGCTCGCCCCCGGGCCGCCGGCGTTACATTGCGAGGGGAGGGGACCGTCCGGCCGAACACCGCGGAGGACACCATGACCCCCGAACCGCCGCCCGAACCGCGCCGCACCGAGTCGGGCCTCCCGATCGCGCCGCTCTACGGCCCCGAGGCCCGGGCCGGCCGGGACCCGGCCGAGCGGCTGGGCCGGCCGGGCGCGTACCCGTACACCCGGGGCGTCCACCCGTCGATGTACACGGGCCGGCTCTGGACGATGCGCCAGTACGCCGGCTTCGGCACGGCGGCCGAGTCCAACGCCCGCTACCGGCAGCTGATCGCCGGCGGCTCCACCGGCCTCTCGGTCGCCTTCGACCTGCCGACCCAGATGGGTTACGACTCGGACGCCCCGCTCGCCGCCGGGGAGGTCGGCCGGGTCGGCGTCGCGGTGGACAGCGTCGAGGACGTGGCCGACCTGTTCGAGGGCATCCCGCTCGGCGAGGTCTCCACCTCGATGACCATCAACGCACCGGCCGCCCTGCTGCTCCTGCTCTACCAGCTGGTCGGCGAGGCCCGGGGGGTGCCGCCGGCCCGGCTCACCGGCACCGTGCAGAACGACGTGCTCAAGGAGTACATCGCCCGCGGCACCTACATCTTCCCGCCGCGGCCCTCGCTGCGGCTGGTCGCGGACGTCCTCCGGTACTGCCGGGCCGAGATCCCGCGCTGGAACACCATCTCGATCTCCGGCTACCACATGGCCGAGGCCGGGGCGACGCCCGCGCAGGAGGTCGCCTTCACCCTGGCCGACGGCATCGCGTACGTGCGCGCCGCACGGGCGGCGGGTCTGGCGGTGGACGACTTCGCGCCCCGGCTCTCCTTCTTCTTCGTGGCCCGGACCACGCTGCTGGAGGAGGTCGCGAAGTTCCGCGCGGCCCGCCGGATCTGGGCCCGGGTGATGCGCAACGAGTTCGGTGCCCGGGACCCCCGCTCGCAGATGCTGCGCTTCCACACCCAGACCGCCGGGGTGCAGCTGACCGCCCAGCAGCCCGAGGTCAACCTGGTCCGGGTCGCGGTGCAGGCCCTCGCGGCGGTGCTCGGCGGCACCCAGTCGCTGCACACCAACTCCTTCGACGAGGCGATCGCGCTGCCCACCGAGAAGGCGGCCCGGCTCGCCCTGCGCACCCAGCAGGTGCTCGCGTACGAGACCGACGTGACCGCCACCGTCGACCCGTTCGCCGGCTCGTACGCCGTGGAGGCGCTGACCGACGCGACGGAGGAGGCCGTGCTCGTGCTGATGGCCCGGGTCGAGGAACTCGGCGGCGCGGTGGCCGCGATCGAGGCCGGGTACCAGAAGACGGAGATCGAGCGGAACGCCTACCGGATCCAGCGGGAGACCGAGGCGGGGGAGCGGACGGTGGTCGGGGTCAACCGGTTCCGGCTGGCGTCCGAGGAGCCGTACCGGCCGCTCAGGGTGGACCCGGAGGCCGGCCGGCGGCAGGTGGCGCGGCTGGCCCGGGTGCGGGCGGCGCGGGACCGGTCGGCGGTGGACCGCTCGCTGGCCGCGCTGTGCCGGACGGCCGGGGGGCCGGACAACGTGCTGTACCCGATGCGGGAGGCGCTGGCCGCCCGGGCCACCGTGGGCGAGGTCTGCGACGCGCTGCGCGAGGTCTGGGGCGGCTACGCCCCGGTCGAGCGGTTCTGAGTGGTGCGGGGCCGGACCGTCGGTGCCGCCGTGCGATTCCGAGCCATCGTCAATTCCCCTGGTGGGAGGGGCGTGACCTTGATCGCCGACGGTCGTTGCACTGGGCAGGAACCTGGGGAAGGCGGCTGAAATAAGATGTCATACCCACCTGCTCGGCCGGTATGCGCCCATCCGGGGACTTCTTTTCCGGAAGTCGGGCCAAATCCCCCCAACGGGCCTACCCTTGTTGAGATGAACCGTCGTGAGTCCGCCCAGTCGGCCGTCACCCTCACCGCTGCCCGTCCCGCCGCCGGTCTCCGTGACCGGGTGAGCGGGCTGGAGCCCGAGCTGATCGCCTTCCGGCGGGACCTGCACCGGCACCCGGAGCTGGGCCGCCAGGAGTTCCGTACCACCGGCCTGCTGCGCGACCGCCTGGTCGCCGCGGGCCTCGCCCCCCGGATCCTCCCGGGCGGCACCGGAATGCTCGTCGACGTCGTTCCCGAGTCCGCACCGCGCGGGGCCGGCTTCCTGGCCTTCCGTGCCGACATCGACGCCCTGCCGATCGACGACGCCAAGACCGACGTCCCCTACCGTTCGACCGCGCCCGGCCGGGCCCACGCCTGCGGCCACGACGTGCACACCTCGGTGGTGCTGGGCACCGCGCTGGTGCTGGCCGAGGCGGCCCGCACCGGCGAGCTGCGCCGTCCGGTCCGGCTGGTCTTCCAGCCCGCCGAGGAGGTCATGCCCGGCGGTGCGCTGGACGTGATCGCGGCCGGCGGGATGGACGGCGTCGAGCGGATCTTCGCGGTGCACTGCGACCCGAAGGTGGAGGTGGGCCGGGTCGGGCTGCGGGTCGGGGCGATCACCTCGGCCTGCGACCGCCTGGTCCTGAGCCTGGACGGTCCCGGCGGCCACACCGCCCGCCCGCACCTGACCACGGACCTGGTCACCGCGATCGCCCGGATGGCGGCCGACCTCCCGACCCTGCTGGCCCGCCGGATGGACCCGCGCTGGGGCGTCTCGCTGGTCTGGGGCCGGATCGCCGCCGGCTCCGCGCCCAACGTGATCCCGCAGCACGCGGAGCTGGAGGGCACCGTCCGCTGCCTGGAGCTGGCCGGCTGGCGGGATGCGCCGGAGCTGCTGCACGAGCTGATCGCCAGGCTCGCCGAGACGTACCGGGCCAAGTGGACGCTGGACTACCACCGGGGTGTCCCGCCGGTGGTCAACGAGGCGGTCTCGGTGGCCCTGCTGGAGGAGGCCATGACAGCGCGTTTCGGCCGCTCCGGCCGCCAGGTGGTGGAGGACACCGAGCAGTCGCTCGGCGGCGAGGACTTCTCCTGGTACCTGGAGCACGCTCCGGGTGCGCTGGCCCGGCTCGGCGTCCGCACCCCCGGCGACACCGCCGTCCGTGACCTGCACCAGGGCAGATTCGACGTGGACGAGCGCGCGATCGCGATCGGTGTGGAGCTGTTCGCGGCGCTGGCACTGGATCCGGACACGGAGCCCGGGGAAGGCTCCGAGGTCCTCTGAGGGCCCTTTCGGCGGTCGTAAACCGGACACTCACCATGAGTGTCCGGTTTGTCGCAATACAGGCTTTATTTACGGTTACGTACACTGGGCTGCGCCAGTTCCGACCGCCGTTCCTGCACGGAAAAGGGGCGTCGGGAGGGCCGTGAGACCACGGTTTGATAACAACCCGAATGCTCCGGCGGCCCGTAACCCAACCGTGTTCTACGCGCGTTACGGTGGCGTCCGACCACGCTAATCGGGTGCGTGTGAGAAGGAGATACTCCCTTGCGCCGTTCTACTAAGCTCGCCGCGGTTGTGCTCTCGGGTTCCCTGGGCATCGCCTCGCTCGCCGCTTGCGGCGCAAAGAGCAACGACACCGCCGCCTCTTCCGGCTCCGCCGACGGCGGCCTGAAGGTCGGCATGGCCTACGACATCGGTGGCCGTGGCGACCAGTCGTTCAACGACTCCGCCGCGCGCGGCCTGGACAAGGCCAAGAACGAGCTCGGCGTCGCTGTGACCGAGGCCGACGCCAAGACCGGCGAGGCCGAGGCCGACAAGGAGACCCGGCTCAAGAACCTGGTCACCGCCGGCTACAACCCGATCATCGCGGTCGGTTTCGTGTACCAGGCTGCGGTCGAGAAGATCGCCAAGGAGAACCCGAACACCAAGTTCGCGATCATCGACTCGGCCTCCGAGACCCAGCCGAGCAACGTCACCTCGCTGACGTTCTCCGAGCAGGAGGGCTCGTACCTGGCCGGTGTGGCCGCCGCGCTCAAGTCGAAGAACAAGCACGTCGGCTTCATCGGCGGCGTGCAGACCGAGCTGATCAAGAAGTTCGAGGCGGGCTACCGCGCGGGCGTCAAGTCCGTCGACCCGAACATGCCGGTCGAGGTCACCTACCTCACCACGCCCCCGGACTTCTCCGGCTTCGCCTCGCCCGACAAGGGCAAGGAGGCCGCCCAGGGCCAGCTCGACAAGAAGGCCGACGTCATCTACACCGCCGCCGGCTCCTCCGGCAACGGTGCGATCGAGGCCGCTGCCAACGCCAACGCCCTGGCCATCGGCGTCGACTCCGACCAGGCCGCCCAGCCGGCCCTGGCGAAGTACAAGAACAGCATCCTCACGTCGATGGTGAAGAACGTCGACAAGGCCGTCTTCTCCTACGTCGAGTCGATCAAGAAGGGCACCCCCTTCACCGGCGTGAAGAACTTCGACCTCAAGGCCGACGGTGTCTCGCTGGCCACCACCGGCAACAAGATCGACGACATCAAGGCCAAGCTCGACGAGGCCGGCAACGCCATCAAGAGCGGCGCCACCACCGTCCCGACCGACCCCACCAAGTAGGGGTTCGACCGGACGTCGCTGCCGCTGCCGCCTGCCCGGCAGCGCCATGATGGACGCAACATCAGGGAGGGGCCCGGAAGGGTGCGCTCAGTGCGTACCCCCGGGCCCCGTCCCGTCCCTCCACCGCTTTTCGCTTTTGGCCCTCCAGCGCAACGACGCGCCTCCAGACCACCAGGAGATCGCCATCACCGCATCCGACCCCGCCCCGCACACGGGCGGTACCCCCAGCGCGGGGACGGCGACACCGGCCGTCGAACTGCGCGGCATCACCAAGCGCTTCCCCGGTGTCGTGGCCAACCACGACATCAACCTCACCGTCCGCACCGGTACCGTGCACGCCCTCATGGGCGAGAACGGCGCCGGCAAGTCGACGCTGATGAAGATCCTCTACGGCATGCAGAAGCCGGACGAGGGCACCATCGCGATCAACGGTGAGCTGTGCGAGTTCAACACCCCGGGCGAGGCCATCGCGCGCGGCATCGGCATGGTGCACCAGCACTTCATGCTCGCCGACAACCTCACCGTCTGGGAGAACGTCGTCCTCGGCGGCGAGCACCTGTTCGGCATCGGTGCCAAGGCCAAGGCGAAGATCAAGGAGATCTCCGACCAGTACGGCCTGGGCGTGCGCCCGGACACCCTGGTCGAGGACCTCGGCGTGGCCGACCGCCAGCGCGTCGAGATCCTCAAGGTGCTCTACCGCGGCGCCAAGATCCTCATCCTCGACGAGCCCACCGCGGTGCTCGTCCCGCAGGAGGTCGACGCGCTCTTCGACAACCTGCGCGAGCTCAAGTCCGAGGGCGTCACCGTCATCTTCATCTCGCACAAGCTGCACGAGGTGCTCTCGGTGGCGGACGCGATCAGCGTCATCCGCCGCGGCACCACCGTCGGCGACGCGGACCCGAAGAGCGTCAGCGCCCGCCAGCTGGCCGAGCTGATGGTCGGCTCCGAGCTGCCCTCCCCGGAGAGCCGCGAGTCCACCGTCACCACCGACGTGATGCTGGACGTCGCGGGCCTGCGGATCGCCAAGACCGACGCCGAGGGCATCGAGCGCGTGGTCCTGGACGACATCTCGCTGCGCATCCACAAGGGCGAGATCCTCGGCATCGCCGGTGTCGAGGGCAACGGCCAGGCCGAACTGGTCGAGGCCGTCATGGGCATGCTGCCGCTCGACGCAGGCGCCGTCACCCTCGACGGCAAGGACCTCTCCGGCACCCTCACCCGGGCCCGCCGCCAGGCCGGCATCGGCTACATCCCCGAGGACCGCCACCGGCACGGCCTGCTGCTGGAGGCCCCGCTCTGGGAGAACCGGATCCTCGGCCACGTCACCGAGGCCCCGAACTCCAAGGGCGTCCTGCTCGACCCCGCCGGTGCCCGCAGGGACACCGCGCGGATCGTCGAGGAGTACGACGTCCGCACCCCCGGCATCGAGGTCACCGCGGCCTCCCTCTCCGGCGGCAACCAGCAGAAGCTGATCATCGGCCGCGAGATGAGCCACCGGCCCAAGCTGCTGATCGCCGCCCACCCCACCCGCGGTGTGGACGTCGGCGCGCAGGCGCAGATCTGGGAGCACATCCGGGTCGCGCAGCGCGAGGGCCTCGCGGTCCTGCTGATCTCCGCCGACCTGGACGAGCTGATCGGGCTCTCCGACACCATCCGGGTGATCTACCGCGGCCGGCTGGTCGCCGACGCGGACCCGGCCACCGTCACCGCCGAGGACCTCGGCACCGCGATGACCGGTGCGGCCCGCGGCCACATCGAGTCCGAGCCCGAGGCCGTCGAGGAGTTCCAGGCGACCCGGGTCGAGGGCACCGAGGCCGAGCCCGCCGCCGGGGACGACGCCCCGTCCGTCACCGCCGGGGACGACACCCCCACCGACACCGCCGACGACCAGCAGGCGGGGGAGTAGCCACATGACCAGTCCCAACCCCGCAGCCAAGCGTTCGCTGGCGCAGCGGATCAGCGGCGAGAAGATCGTGCTCGCCCTCGCAGCGCCGGTGCTCGCCGTGCTGCTCTCCGTCGTGATCTGTTCCGTCCTCCTGGCGACCTCGGGCAAGAACCCGTTCGACGCCTGGAACGTGATGATCACGTACGCCACCAAGTCGGACGGCCAGGTGGCCATCCTCAACCGGTCCACCACGTACTACCTGGCCGCCGCGGCCGCCGCCTTCGGCTTCCGGATGAACCTCTTCAACATCGGCGTCGAGGGCCAGTACAAGGTGGCCGCGCTGTTCGCCGCCTTCGTCGGCAGCCGGCTCGACCTGCCGTCGTTCATCCAGATCCCGCTGCTGCTGATCACCGCCATGCTGGTCGGCGGCCTGTACGCGAGCATCGCCGGTCTGCTGAAGGTCCTCCGCGGCGTCAGCGAGGTCATCTCGACCATCATGCTGAACGCCATCGCGGTCGCCATCGTCGGCCTGCTGCTCGTCCCCGGCATCTTCGCGCCGGAGAAGAGCGGCACCAGCAACTCGATCCAGACCGCCCCGGTCTCGGAGTCCAGCCACTTCTTCGCGATCAACACCGACGGCGGCCCGCTCTACGGCTTCCTCTTCATCGCGATCCTGGTCGGCGTGGCCTTCCAGTTCACCCTGACCCGGACCCGCTTCGGCTTCGACCTGCGCGCCACCGGCCGCTCGGAGTCCGCGGCGACCGCGTCCGGCGTGAACGTCAAGCGCATGGTCGTCATCTCCATGGCGGTCTCCGGTGCGCTGGCCGGTCTGATCGGTCTGCCCGAGCTGCTGCAGAACTCGTACAACTACGGCCAGAGCTTCCAGGGCGGCCTCGGCTTCCTGGGCATCTCGGTCGCGCTGCTCGGCCGCAACAGCCCGATCGGCATGGCCTTCGCGGCCCTGCTCTTCGCCTTCCTGGACGCCACCGGCTCCCAGCTGCCGCTCCAGGGCGGCTTCCCGTTCGAGATCGTCCCGGTCATGCAGGGCACCATCGTCATCTGCGTCGTCGTCGCCTACGAGCTGGTGCGTCGCTACGGCCTCAAGCGCCAGCAGCAGAAGGTCGGCGCCGAACTCGCCGCCCAGGCCGCCGCGGCCAACGAGAAGAAGGAGGTGTCCGCATGAGCACGGCCACCGCAGCCCGGGCGAAGGCGCCGGGCGCTCCCGCCAAGAAGCGCAAGATGTCCTGGCCGGTGGTGCTGCTGCTGATCGCGGGCGCCCTGGTCCTCTTCTCGGCCGTCGGCATGATCACCGACAACCACTCGCTGACCTCCTCCGGTCAGGTCACCGCCGCGCTCAGCGCCGCCGTGCCGATCGGCATGGCGGGCCTCGGCGGTCTCTGGTCCGAGCGGGCCGGCGTGGTCAACATCGGCCTCGAAGGCATGATGGTCGCCGGCACCTTCGCCGGCGCCTGGGGCGGCTACCTGGTCAGCCCGTGGTTCGGCCTGGTGGCCGGCATGCTCGGCGGTGCGCTGGGCGGTCTGCTCCACGCCGTCATCACCGTGACGTTCGGCGTCGACCACATCGTCTCCGGCGTCGGCGTCAACCTGCTGATCCCCGGCATCTGCGCGTACGTCAACCGGATCTACTACAAGGACTACATCTCCGCCGGTGCCGGCGCGAACCAGTCCCCGCCGGCCGATCCGCTGCCGTACATCACGATCCCCGGCCTCTCGTCCGGCCTGAAGGACATCGAGACCCACCACTGGTTCCTGGTCTCCGACGTGGCCGGCGTGCTCGGCGGTCTGGTCACCAACATCTCGGTGGTCGTGCTGCTGGCCGGCGCGCTGATCGTGGTCAGCTACTTCGCGCTCTGGCGCACCGTGTTCGGCCTGCGGCTGCGTTCCTGCGGCGAGAACCCGACCGCTGCGGAGTCGCTGGGCGTCAACGTCTACAAGTACAAGTACCTCGCGGTCATCACCTCCGGCGCCTTCGCGGGCCTCGGCGGCGCGTACCTCTCGCTGGTCGCGGCGCACTTCTACAAGGACGGCCAGACCAACGGCCGTGGCTTCATCGGCCTCGCGGCGATGATCTTCGGCAACTGGATGCCGGGCGGTCTCGCCATGGGCGCGGGCCTGTTCGGCTTCACCGACAGCCTCCAGCTGCGTGACCCGGAGTCGGTGCACGTGCTGATCCTGGTGGTCGCCATCGCGATGGTGCTGCTGGCGCTCTGGAACCTGTACCGCCGCAAGATCCCGGCCGCGCTGATCACCTTCGTGGTCGCCGGTGGCCTCTTCACCTGGTACTTCACCACTGAGGAGGTGCAGCGTCCGCTGATCGTGGCGACGCCGTACGTCATCACCCTGGTGGTGCTCTCGCTGGCCTCGCAGCGGCTGCGCCCGCCGAAGGCCGACGGCCAGATCTACCGCAAGGGCCAGGGCAAGTGACGGCCGCGGCCGCGACGGTCGACTGGGAGGCGCTCCGCGAGGCGGCGCGCGAGGCGATGACCCACGCCTACGCCCCGTACAGCAGGTTCCCGGTCGGCGCGGCCGCCCTGGTGGACGACGGCCGGGTGGTCACCGGCTGCAACGTCGAGAACGCCTCGTACGGGATCGGCCTCTGCGCCGAGTGCGGTCTGGTCTCCGCGCTGCACGCCGGCGGAGGCGGCCGGCTGACCGCGTTCACCTGCGTGGACGGGGCCGGCGAGCTGCTGATGCCGTGCGGGCGCTGCCGCCAGCTGCTGTACGAGCACGGCGGGCCGGAGCTGCTGATCGAGCTGCCGTCCGGGGTGCGCCCGATGAGTGAGGTCCTGCCCGACGCGTTCGGGCCGGAGCGGCTCTAGCACTGCCATTTGTTACGCGCGTAGAGTGTCGCGAGTGGGCCCTGACCGGGCCGACTCGCGGCACTCTTCGCTTTTCGGGTGCCGCCTGCGCGCGATGCTTTCCGCGTGCGGCACCCCCGCACGCCGCTTTTGAATGCCGCTTTTGAACGCTGCTTTTCCGAAACCCCCTCCCGGGAGCAATGGAGCAACCATGGACGCCATCTCCGTCATCAGGACCAAGCGCGAGCGCGACGAGCTGAGCGACGCTCAGATCGACTGGGTCATCGACGCCTACACCCGCGGCGAGGTCGCCGACGAGCAGATGTCCGCCCTGGCCATGGCCATCCTGCTGAACGGCATGAACCTCCGCGAGATCAGCCGCTGGACCGACGCGATGATCCGCTCCGGCGTCCGGATGGACTTCTCCTCCCTCGCCCAGCCCACCAGCGACAAGCACTCCACCGGCGGCGTCGGCGACAAGATCACCCTGCCGCTCGCCCCGCTCGTCGCCGCCTGCGGCGCCGCCGTCCCGCAGCTCTCCGGCCGCGGCCTCGGCCACACCGGCGGAACCCTCGACAAGCTGGAGTCCATCCCCGGCTGGCGCGCCCTGCTCTCCAACGACGAGATGATGGACGTGCTGCGCTCGTCCGGCGCGGTGATCTGTGCGGCCGGCGACGGCCTCGCCCCCGCCGACAAGAAGCTGTACGCCCTGCGCGACGTGACCGGCACCGTCGAGGCCATCCCGCTGATCGCCTCCTCGATCATGTCCAAGAAGATCGCCGAGGGCACCGGCGCACTCGTGCTGGACGTCAAGGTCGGCTCCGGCGCGTTCATGAAGAACCTCGGCGACGCCCAGGAGCTGGCCCGCACCATGGTCGGCCTGGGCAAGGCCGCGGGCGTCAACACCGTCGCGCTGCTCACCGACATGTCCACCCCGCTCGGCCTCACCGCGGGCAACGCGCTGGAGGTCCGCGAGTCCGTCGAGGTGCTGGCCGGCGGCGGCCCCGCCGACGTCGTGGAGCTCACCCTGGCGCTGGCCCGCGAGATGCTGGCCGCCGCCGGCGTCCACGGCAAGGACCCGGCCGACGCACTGCGCGACGGCTCCGCGATGGACCACTGGCGCCGCATGATCACCGCCCAGGGCGGCGACGTCGACGCCCCGCTGCCGGTCGCCCGCGAGCAGCACGTCATCACCGCCCCGGCCTCGGGCGTGCTGACCAGCCTGGACGCCTACGCCGTCGGCGTCAGCGCCTGGCGCCTCGGCGCGGGCCGGGCCCGCAAGGAGGACCCGGTGCAGGCGGGCGCCGGCGTCGAGATGCACGCCAAGCCCGGCGACACCGTGGTGGCCGGCCAGCCGCTGCTCACCCTGCACACCGACACGCCCGAGCGCTTCGAGTACGCGGTCGAGGCCCTCGCGGGCGGCGTCGAGGTCTCCCCGGCCGGCACGGCGTTCACCCCGAACCCGATCGTGCTGGACCGCATCGCCTGATATCGCCTGATCCCGCGCCCGCCCACCGGGCCCCCGGTGGGCGGGCGTCCACGGGCCGGCGTCAGCCGGCGGCGGCGAGGGCGGCCTTGAGGAACTCCTCGGGAGCCTCGCGGATCAGGTCGTGGCCGAAGGGGAGGGTGATCACCGTCCAGGTCGGGTCCTCGCTCAGCCGCGCGAAGGTCTCCAGGAGCGGGCTCTCCTCGAAGGCCGAGGCGTGGAGGTAGGTGCGCCGGGTGACGGCGTCCAGGGCGCCGGTCAGGGTGATCGACTGCAGCAGGGACGCCAGCGGGTGGACGCCGGCGCGCGGGTCCAGCGCGGGGTTGCGGCCCGCCGTGGTGAGGCCGTCGGCGGACGCGCCGGCCAGGTACCGCTGCTTCCAGACCTCGTCGACGATCCCGTACGCCGACTCGCCGTCGCGCGGGACGAAGGCGTCCGCGTACAGCAGCGAGGCGATCCGCTCCGGCACCCGGTCGGCCGCGCCGGAGGCGACCATCCCGCCGTAGCTGTGCGCGACCAGCACCACGTCCGTGAGCTGCTCGGCCTCCAGCACGGACACCACGTCCTGGATGTGCGTGTCGAGGTTGACCGTCCCGTTGTTCAGGTGGCCGCGCTCGGCCACCCCGGTCAGCGTCAGCGGGTACACCTCGTGCCCGGCGGCGCGCAGGCCGTCCGTGAGCGGCCGGAACCACCAGCCGCCGTGCAGCATGCCGGGGATCAGGACGAAGGCGGTCATCGTGCGCTCCTCTGCTCGTACGGGTCGTTCGGGTCGTACGGGAGGAAAGCTACGGCGGATACCTGACAGCGAACGTCAGGTATCCGCCGGGCGGCGACGGAATCGGCAGGTCCCGGTGGCGTGATCCGGTGGCGTGATCCGGTGGCGGCGTCCGACGGGGGGGACCCGGGAGGGCTACCGGGCGGAGAGCCCGCCCGGCAGACCTTCGGCCCGCCGGAGGGTGGCGGCGGTGTGGGCGCGGCGGGTGGCGTAGAGGGTGACCCCGGCGGCGAGGGCCATGGCGGCGAGGCCGACGGCGGCGGCGCCCGGCCAGCCGGTGGAGTGGTAGGCGTCCGCGCCGACGGTGCCGCCGAGGCTGTTGCCCAGGTAGTAGGCGATCAGGTACAGCGCGGAGGCCTGGGCGCGGCCCTCGGTGGCGGTGCGGCCGACCGCCGAGGACGCGGTGGCGTGGCCGGCGAAGAAGCCGGCGGTGATCAGGACCAGGCCGAGCAGCGCGCAGGCCAGCGAGTCGGCGAGCGAGAGCAGCAGACCGGCGGCGGTGGTGCCGATCGCGACGTAGAGCGCGCCGCGCCGGCCGAGCCGGCCGGAGAGTCGGCCGGCGGCGGCCGAGGTGCCGGTGCCGACCAGGTAGACGACGAAGATCGAGGCGGCCACCGACTCCGGCAGGTGGAACGGCGCGGCGATCAGCCGGTACCCGACGGTGTTGTAGACCGCGCCGAAGACGGCCATGAAGAGCATCCCGAGCAGGTACAGCCGGACCAGCAGCGGGTTGCCCAGGTGGCGGCCGACCGTGCGGGCCAGGGCGCGGGCGTCCACCGGGGCCGGGGCGAAGTGCCGGGCGGCGGGGATGAGCAGCCGGAAGGCCAGCGCGGCCAGCAGCGCGAGGGCGGCGGAGGCCGCCAGGCCCCAGCGCCAGCCGAAGCCGGCGGCGACCCAGCCGGAGAGCAGCCGGCCGCCCATGCCGCCGATGCTGTTGCCGGCCACGTACAGACCCATCGCGGAGGCCAGCGCGGAGGGGTGGACCTCCTCGGCGAGGTAGGCCATGGCGGTGGCGGGGAGCCCGGCGAGGGCGGCGCCCTGGAGGACCCGGAGCACGACCAGGGTGGTCAGGTCGGGGGCGAAGGGCAGCGCCAGCGCGAGGGCGGAGGCGGCGAGGACGGACGCCGTCATCACGGCGGTGCGGCCGTACCGGTCGGAGAGCGCGCTGGCGGGGAGCAGGGCGAGGGCGAGTCCGAGGGTGGCGGCGGAGGCCGTCCAGCTGGCCTGGCCGGGGGTCAGGTCGAGGTCGGAGGAGAGGACCGGCAGCAGGCCCTGGGTGGAGTAGAGCAGGACGAAGGTCGCGATACCGGCGGCGAACAGCGCGAGGTTGGCGCGGCGGAAGGCGCGCTGCCCGGGGCGGTGGCGGTCGTCGGCGGTGGCGGCGGCGACGGTCTCCGCGGTGGCGGCGTTGGTGGCGGCGTCCGCGGCGATCTTCGGCCCTGCGGCGGTGGCGGCGGACCTTCGCGCCGCGGTGCTCTGCCGGGCGGCGGCGTCCTGCCGGGCGGCGGCGTTCGCTTGGGCCGCGGCGGTCTTCGGTCCCGCGGCGGTCTTCGGGGTCGGCTGGGCGAGGGCGTCCGGAGTGGCCACGGACGCCCCGGTACTGGAGGGCTGCATGAGATCGACCGTAGGCCCGGCCGAATGATGCGTCCAATGCATGAGACGTCGATAATGCATGCCTACGGGTATGAGTCGAGCGTGCGGCGGTGAGGGTGGTGCGTGCAGGCGTGGAGGACGACGGGGGAAGCGGGGCCCCGGCCCGGCTCGCGGAGTTGGGGCCGGACCTTCCGGCGACGCAACTGGCCCCGAGGCTGGCCCAGTTCGCGGCGGTGGCGCGGCTGGAACACGTGACGCAGGCGGCCGCGGTGCTGGGCATGCCGCAGCCGACGCTGTCCCGGGCGGTGGCCCGGCTGGAGGCCGAGCTGGGGGTGGACCTGCTGGCCCGTCAGGGCCGGACGGTCCGGCTGACCAGGGCCGGCCGGCTGCTGCTCGACTCGGTCGAGCGGGCCCTGGCCGAGGTCGAGCGCGGTGCCGAGGCGGCCCGCGCGGAGGCGGACCCGGCGACCGGCCGGGTGGCGTTCGGCTTCCTGCACACCATGGGGACGGACGCGGTCCCGGCGCTGCTCCGGGACTTCCGGGCCGCGTACCCGCAGGTGCGGTTCCAGCTGGTGCAGGACTACGTCGGCGCGATGCTGGGCCGGTTGCGGGCCGGGGAGCTGGACCTCTGCCTGGTCGCGCCGGTGCCGGACGACGATCCGGCGCTGGTGGCCCGCCGGCTGGACGAGCAGCGGCTGCACCTGGTCGTCCCGGCCGACCACCGGCTGGCGGGTCGGCGCCGGATCCGGCTGGCGGAGGTGGCGGAGGAACCGTTCGTCGGGTTGGAGCAGGGGTACGGGCTGCGGGCGATCACGGACGGGTTCTGCGCGGAGGCGGGGTTCGTGCCGAGGCTCGCGTTCGAGGGCGAGGAGGCGGAGACGCTGCGCGGGCTGGTGGCGGCCGGCCTGGGGGTGGCGCTGCTGCCGCCGGCGCTGGTGCCGCGGCCGGGGGCGGTGGAGCTGGAGGTGACGGCGCCGCGCACCCGGCGGGCGATCGGGCTGGCCTGGGCGGCGGGGCGGCCGATGACCCCGCCGGTGGCGGCGTTCCGGGACTTCGTGCTGTCGCGGCGGGGGCGGCTGCTGGAGCACGACTGAGGCGGGCGGCGGTCCGGACGACCGACGAGTAGGTTGCCCGGATCGTCCCTTTGGTGGAATTCCCGGTGGACATTGGCCGATTCGGCCGGTGAACGGTGGCCCGTCTACGCGCGTAGGAGCTACACTCCCGCAATGGAGAAGCAGATCCCCGTCACCATCGCGGGCGCCGGCCCCCGCATCCCCACCGCCGATCAGATCGTCCGCGCTCCGAAGGTGCTCCTGCACGACCACCTCGACGGCGGACTGCGCCCCGAGACCGTGGTCGAGCTGGCCGCGGCCGTCGGCTACCAGGGACTCCCCACCACCGACCCCAAGGAGCTCGGTGAGTGGTTCCGCGAGGCCGCCGACTCCGGCTCGCTGGTCCGCTACCTGGAGACCTTCGCCCACACCTGCGCCGTCATGCAGACCCGCGACGCCCTGATCAAGGTCGCCGCCGACTGCGCCGAGGACCTCGCCGCCGACGGCGTCGTCTACGCCGAGGTCCGCTACGCCCCCGAGCAGCACCTCGAAGGCGGCCTGACCCTCGACGAGGTCGTCGAGGCCGTGCAGGACGGCTTCCGCCTCGGCGAGGCCAACGCCCGCGCCGCGGGCCACCGCATCCGGATCGGCACCCTGATCACCGCGATGCGGCACGCCGCGCGTTCGCAGGAGATCGCGGAGCTGGCCAACCGCCACCGCGACTCGGGCGTCGTCGGCTTCGACATCGCCGGCGCCGAGGCGGGCTACCCCCCCACCCGCCACCAGGCCGCCTTCGACTACCTCAAGGGCGAGAACAACCACTTCACCATCCACGCGGGCGAGGCCTTCGGCCTGCCGTCGATCTGGGAGGCCCTGCAGTGCTGCGGCGCCGACCGGCTCGGCCACGGCGTGCGGATCGTCGACGACATCACGGTCGACGAGGACGGCAGCGTGCAGCTGGGCCGCCTGGCCGCGTACGTCCGCGACAAGCGCATCCCGCTGGAGATGTGCCCGACCTCCAACCTGCAGACGGCGGCGGCCACGTCGTACGCCGAGCACCCGATCGGGCTGCTCAGCCGGCTGAAGTTCCGGGTCACGGTGAACACCGACAACCGGCTGATGAGCGGGACCAGCATGAGCAAGGAGTTCGGCCACCTGGTCGAGGCCTTCGGCTACACGCTGGGCGACATGGAGTGGTTCACCGTGAACGCGATGAAGTCGGCGTTCCTGCCGTTCGACGAGCGGCTCGCGATGATCAACGACGTGATCAAGCCGGGCTACGCCGAACTCAAGGCCGAGTGGCTGTTCAGCGCCGGCAGCTGACGCCGTCGCCGTTCGTCGGATGAACGCCCTTCCAGGCCCGTCCTGAACGCCCTTTTCGGGCAAGGAATTTGGCGTTCATCCGACTACCCACTCGTGTGGGTGAACCGCCTTTGGTCCTCGTGCGATCCAATCAATACGGTGTGCCAGTCAATGCTGACCGGCCGTGGCGGACGGAACCCGTCGTGCCAGCCGTACCGGTCGGCCACCGACGAGGACCCAAGGGGACCAACCACATGAAGCAGGCCACTCTCAAGGCCGCCGGCACCGCCGCGCTCGGCCTCGCCATCGCCGCCGTCGGCGCCGGCAGCGCGTCCGCCGCCCCCGCCGCCACCGGTGGCCTGGGGCTCCCGACCGGCGCGCTGACCAACCCGGCCGTCACCGGTGCCGTCACCGACACCGCCGCCAAGCTGCCCGGCGGTGACCGGGTCGCCAACACCCTCGGCACCCTCGCCCCGAGCGCGGGCCAGGCCACCGCCCCGGTCGCCGGTGCGGCCGGCAACCGCGCGGGCGTTCCGAGCATCCCGGGCCTCGACAAGACCCCGGTCGGCGGGCTCACCGGGCTCCTCCCGGGCCTCGGCGGCTGACGCTCCGCACCCGCGCACGGCGAACGGGCCGCTCACTCCCCCCGGAGTGAGCGGCCCGTTCGCCGTGGTCGACCTGTGGTGGTGGTCCCGGTGGTCCTGGCCGGTGGTTCTGGTGCTCTCGCCGGGGAGGTTCGCGGTGGCCGTCCCCGGCGGGGCGGTCACGGCTCCTGGGGGAGTACCAGCCAGAGCGCCAGGTAGATCAGGAACTGCGGGCCGGGCAGCAGGCAGGAGACCAGGAAGATCGCGCGGACGGTCCACGGGGTGAGTCCGAACCGCTCGGCGATCCCGGCGCAGACGCCGGCGATGACGCGGTTGTGGCGGGGGCGGGCGAGGCGGCTCATGGCGTACTCCGTTGCTGTGGCGCCGGTGGCCGGTCCCTCCGGCTGGCGTACCTCCATGCTCCGCCGGATTCCCGGCCGGTACCTCAGCCCGCAAGCCGATCCGGCCCCTGACGTCCTTCCCCTCGCAGGGCGACCCGGCCTCCGGGTTTTCCTCAGGGTCGCCCCGGAGGTTGGCGTGCGGACGGAGTGGGAAGTCGGCCGGTCCGACGTCTCGTGCGGGGTGCCCGACCGCACGGGGACGGCGCGCCCGCCGTGCCCGGCCGGGCACGGCGTCCCGGGCGATCCGCTGCCGTTCCGGTGTGGTTCCGGTGTGGTTCCGCTGTCGGTCCTCGGCGATAGCGTCGTGCCATGAGCTCCTCCCTGAGTGTGTACCTGTTGGACCCCGAGGCCACGCGCGCCCTGGTCGGCTCCGGTGACGACCAGCTGCTCCAGGTCGTCAAGGACCGCTTCGGCGCGGACCTGGCGTCGGACGACGAATGGTTCGAGTCGGAGATCGAGGCCGGCGCCCCGACGGCCTACGAGGCGCTGCACGCCGTGGTGCACGCCGGGCCCTTCGTGGAGAACAGGGAGCACGCGTTCCAGTACGGCTACGCCTACAAGCGTCTCTGCGGCCTGACCGGGTCCTTCCTGGACAACTCCTCCTTCAGCCCGTTCAAGGGCGACTGGCTGTCCGTCGTCGACGAGGGCCTGAAGGCGCTGAGGATCACCGCCGTGTCCGTGTCCGAGTTCGGTTACTCCGGGCTGCCCGCGCCCGTTCCGTCCTCGTACCTGCCGGGTTGCGGCGAGTGGACGCACGAGCAGTGCCTGCGGGCCCTGGAGGAGTTCGAGGAGACCAAGCGGCAGGGGCACGCGCCGCCGCTGGAGCCGGAGGTGGTCGAGGCCGTCATGGACGTCATCAAGTGGCTGCGCCACGTCGAGGCGCGTCCGGGCTTCGGCGTCGTGGGCTTCGTGTCGTAGCGGCGTCGGGCTCGTCCCGGCCGCGGGCGGCGCCGGGACGAGGCTCGGGACCACCACTCTCCGGGGGCCCGCGCCCCCGGCTACGGCACGAGAACGACCTTGCCGAGGTTGCGGCGCTGTTCGATGACGGCGTGGGCACGGGCGGCCTCGGCGAGGGGGATCTCGGCGTGGACGGCCGGGCGCAGGGTGCCCGCGTCGCGCAGCTGCCAGAGCTCGCGCAGCCGGCGGGCGTGGACGTCCGGCTTGCCGAGGGCGACGGCGCGCATCTGGAAGCCGATCAGGGACGCGCCGCGGAGCAGGAGTTCGTACGCCTCGACGGTGCCGCCGCCGGAGCTGTAGGCCACCAGCCGGCCGCCGGTGGCGAGGGCGCGGACGGCGGGTGCGAGCAGGTCGCCGCCGACGCCGTCGAGGATCACGTCGTACGGGGCGCCCCAGTCGGCGTCGTCGTAGTGGACCACCTCGTCGGCCCCGAGGCCGCGCACGAAGTCGTCCTTGGCGGGGTTGCCGACGGCCGCGACGACACGGCCCGTTCCGCCGGCCCGGGCGTACTGGAGGGCGAGCGTGCCGACCCCGCTCGCGGCGGCCGTGACCAGGACGGACTCGCCGGGCTCCACGCGGGCCGACTCGTAGGCCCCGCACGCCACGAGTCCGCTGCGGACCAGGGCGACGGCCTCGACGGCGGTGGCGTCGTCGGGGATCCGGGAGGCCATCGCGGTGTTCAGGACGGCGAACTCGGCGTAGGCGTCGGCGAAGCAGAGCCCGGTGACGTGGTCGCCGACGGCGAAGGCGGCGTTGCCACCGGGTGCGCCGTCTCCCGGGCCCGTGGCGACGACCCGCCCCGCGACCTCGCCGCCGAGGGGGACCGGCCCGCCGCCCTCGCGGACCTTGCGGACGGTCGGCAGGGTGACGCCGACCGCCTCGACCCGGACCAGCAGTTCCCCGGCTCCCGGGGTGGGGGCGGCGGCCTCCTCGGCGCGGAGCGCGGTGTGGCCGTCGTCGATGTCGTGGCGGATGCGCAGCACAGGACCTCCCGGCCTGAAGTCATTGGATGTTCCAACGATAGGACGAAAGTCATGGGGAAGTCCAATGAAAACCCGAGTAGCCTGGGACCATGACCTCGCCCCTCCAGCACCTCCAGTCCCTGCCGAGCTGGCTCGCCGGTCGCGTCGCGGCGCGCGGCCGGGGCCTGGTCGCCGACGCGATCGCCGGGGAGGGACTGAGGCTCATGCAGCACGCGGCGTTGGCCGCCACCGCCGAGTACGGCCCGGTGGCCCAGGCCGACCTGGGGCGGCTGCTCGCCGTCGACCCCAAGGACATGGTCGGCATCCTCAACCACCTCCAGCGGGCGGGATACGTCCTGAGGTCCCCGGATCCGGCCGACAAGCGGAAGAACGCGGTGACGGTGACCCCGGAGGGGGCGGCGGTGCTCGCCCGCTGCGCGGCCCTGGCCGAGGCGGCCAACGAGGAGCTGCTCGCACCGCTGAACCCGGACGAGCAGCGGCAGTTGATGGCCCTGCTGGCGCGGGTCCACGAGGGGGCGTAGGGCCGCCGGGCGGTGCGGGGTCGCGCGGTGGCGCCGGCTCCGGCCGGAGGGATCTCGGCCTGTCCGGGGGTGGTTCGGCCGTGGATCCGTCGGCAACCGATCCGTCGGTAGCCTGGGCGGATGACCGAGAGCCTTGATGCGACGGACTGGGCGATCCTGGTGGAGCTCCAGCGGGACGGCCGGGTCGCGTTCACGGAGCTGGCGCGGCGGGTGAACCTGAGCGCGTCGGCGACGACGGAGCGGGTGCGGCGGCTGGAGTCGGTCGGGGTGATCACGGGCTTCCGGGCGGAGGTCGACCTGGAGCGGGCCGGGTACCCGGTGCACGCCGTGGTCCGGCTGAAGTACCCGGGGCCGGGGACGCGGCACGAGCCGTTGCGGCGGTTGCTCGGGGAGCGTCCGGAGATCCTGGAGTGCCTGCGCACCACCGGGGACGACTGCTACGTCATGAAGGTGGCGACCACGTCGCTCGCGCATCTTGAGGAGATCGTCGACGAGCTGGCCCAGTTCGGGAGCACGACCACCAGCCTGGTGCTGAGCCGGACGCAGTCGTCCCGCGGCCCGGCCGCACCCCGGGCGGTCGCCGCGTCGTCGTGAGGCGGGGCGCGGGTGGCAAGGATGCAATCCGCGTGCGGTCGGGGCTCGCGTCCGGGCGTTCGTCGTCCTCCGGAGGGGTCAGGGGGTGTCCGGGGCCGGCAGGGGGTGGCCGTCGCCCGCGGACAGGCTGAACACCTTGACGTGCATGTCGGTCGTGACGGTGATCCGGTCGGGGCCCGTCCACGTCGCGGACTTGAACGCTCCGTAGCCCGGGTACTGCCCGGCCATCTCGTGGACGGTCCACCGGCGGGCGCACCAGCCGGTGCCGGCCTCGACCAGGATCGACCAGTACTGGCTCTCGGTCTCGCCTCCCGGATCGGCCTGGAGGCGTACGACGAGCGCCCGGTCGGGCCGGTCCGGGGCCTGCTCGCGGCTCATCGTCTCGGTGACGCGCAGGCCCTGGAGCAGGACGCCGCCGATCATGACCGTGATCCAGACGAGCACGGTGAAGAGCGCCGCGACGATGCGGTCGCGGCCGGGCTTCATGAAGCAGGCGGCGAGCACCAGCAGGGCGAGCGAGCAGCTGATCAGCAGTATCGGGCGGTCGAAGGCGTCGGCGACGAGCAGGTGTCCGCCCGAGCGGCTCTCCCAGATTCCCGCGGCGTACAGGCACACCGGCAGCGCAGCGGCTCTGGAGAGGAGTCGGCGCGTCGTCCGGCGATGTGCGGTGGGGAACATGTGTACGGACTATGGGACTTCGCCCGTAGGCACGTCAAGGACGGTGCACGGGTCGGAGTGGGAAGTCGGTGGTGTCGACTTTTGGTGCGGGTGCGGGTGCGGGTGCGGGTGCGGGTGCGGGTGCGGGTGCGGCTGCGCGGTGGTGGGCGGCGGCTGGGGCGGCAGCCGCCGTGCGGGTGGGGCGGGATCAGCGCGGTATGCGCCTGTCGGGCTCGTCGTCGGCCGGTTCGCGGTGGACCTTGAGGGCGGTGATGACGCCCAGGGCGACGGTGGTGATCGCGAGGGCGAGGAGGACGGCGAAGGCCGCGCCGACCAGGTAGTCGACGGTGCCGGGCCTCACCGCTGGATTCGCAGGAGGCGGTGGCCGAGCCGGGCGGCGAGGGCGTGGAGGAGGTCCTCGGCCTGGTCGCGGGTGAGGGGGACGGCGAGGTGCTCGCCGGGGGCGGCGTGGATGTCGAGGTCGGGGGCGAGGCGGAGTTGGAGGGGGCGTCGGGAACGGTCTCGACGGTGACGTGGGCGACGGTGGTGCGCTCGGTGTGGACGGCCTCGGTGACGAGGGGGATCAGGAGTCCCACGGGGGGTCGTTCCTTTCGGTGGAGCGGAGGAGGTGGAGGAGGTTGAGGAGGGTGGCGACGGGGGCGTTGCCGAAGTCGACGAGGAGGCGGCCGTCGACGGCGCCGGGGAGGGTGGCGGCGGATCCCCACTGGATGCCGAAGGGGCGGCCGAGTTCGTGGAGTTCGGCGAGGAGGGCGGTGACCTCGGGCTCGGTGTACGTGCGGATGACGGGGTCGTGGGGGGTGAGGGGGGTGCGGTCGTGGTTCACGCGGCGGCGTCCAGTTCGAACCAGACGGATTTGCCGTTCTTGCGGGAGTCGGCGCCGAAGCGGTGGGTGAGGGCGCGGACGAGGTGGAGGCCCCGGCCGGACACCTCGTAGGGGTCGGCGGAGATACGCGGTTCGGGGAGGGCGGGGCTGTCGTCGCAGACGCAGACGCGGAGGGTACGGGGGAGGAGGACGACGATGACGAGGGGAGCCTGGCAGTCGGCGTGCCGCCAAGCGTTGAAGTAGAGCTCGTGGAGGGCGAGTTCGGCATCGTGGACGGCGTCCGGGTGTCAGCCGGAGGAGGTGAGGGCGGCGCGCAGCTCGTTGCGGGCGGCCGACCAGTCGGGCGGATTGAAGGTGCGCATGGCAGACCTCCGAGGGGAGAGGTGGGGAGGAGAGGAGTCGACGTGCGTCGCCGTGAGCCAGGCCGGACCGGACCCGGGTGCTCTGCGGTGCGTGAAGGCAGCAGGCGCCTACTGCCTTGGAAACAGGCGTTACTGACGCTCCGCCGTGTGATCGGTGCAACACTGACAGTAGGGTTGCGAGTCATATTGTTGCAACCAAAACGGCAAGGTTGACCCTTGTGGGTGACGGGCCGCCGGTGGCGGCGGGTCGCGCCGATGCGGAACACTTCGGGGAGAGGGAAGGAACGCTGTGGGGCTCAGGGGAGAGATCAGCCAGCGGCAGCGCCGCTTCGGAGACGAGCTTCGCCGTCTGCGGTCGGCTGCGGGCTTGTCGGCTCCGGAGGCCGGCGCGCTGGTGGGAATGAAGAGCCCGGCGGTCAGCCACACGGAAGCGGGCCGGATCAGCCTCAACCAGGAGCGGTTGAGCGTGTGGCTGGACGCCTACGGCTGCGAGGATCCGGCGTATCGCGCCGGGCTCGCGGACATGGGGCGGGGTTCGGGCAAGGGCTGGTGGAGCGCCTTCGCCAACAAGGTCCCGGACCTTGCTCTCGATCTCGCGGAGCTGGAGGACCGGTCCGTTCGGCTGGACAGTTACGACACGCTGTACATCGCCGGGCTGCTTCAACTTCCCGCGTATGCCGAGGCCATCTACGAGGATGCCTACAGGGCCGGCGCCAGTTGGGACATCTCGACAGCGGTCGACTTCCGCATGCAACGGCAGCGGATCCTGACCGATGGCAAGGATCGGCAGTTCCGGTTCGTCATCCACGAAGCAGCTCTACGCATGCGCTTCGCCGGGGATGCCGTGATGAGGGCGCAACTGCGCCACCTCCTCGACGTGGCGGAACTGCCCAACGTCACCATCCAGGTGCTGCCGTTCACCGCCCCGAAGCACGGACCGATCTCGGCTTCGTTCCTGGTCTGCGACCCGGGATGCTCCGACCTCTCCACGATCGTTCTCTCCGGCCCCAAACGGGCCGAACATCTCGGCGATCCGACGGACGTCGGCGACTATCGCCACGCGTTCCAGCGGTTGGCCGACAACGCCTTGCCTGCCGTCGACGGGCGGAGAGACTTGTGTGAACTCCCCTCGCGAGACTCCTGGGGCCTGGTCCAACATCTCCTCTACCTGCTGCAGACCTGAAAGGCGTCCGATGTTCCACCTGTCCTGGCAGAAGTCTTCCTTCAGCGGCGCAGACGGCGCTGACAACTGCCTCGAACTGGCCCGAGGTGCTGACGGCCTGAGGCATGTTCGGGAGTCCGATGACCCGGGCACAACGCTGACGAGTGATGCCACTAGGCTCCGTGCGTTCCTCCTCGCGGCCAAGGCCGGCGAGTTCGACCACCTGGTCTGACCTTGTGATTTATCCATCGGGCTCGAACAGGCCGACTCGGTGATCACTCGTCCGGGTGATCACGGGACACGGGAGCGGCCTTCGCGTGATCCTGAACTCGACCAAGAGGCACAGGACTTGACGCGAAGGCCGCTGTG